>NZ_JBVIIE010000031.1:0-76363 GCF_055569945.1 Streptomyces sp. NPDC031340 | reverse complement strand
GGCCACCTCCCCCCCCCCCCCCCCCCCCTCCCCCCCCCCCCACCCCCCCCCCCCCCGCCCCCCCCCCCCCCCCCCCCCCCCCGGGGTGGGGGGAGGGACGGTCAGCTCAGGCCGTTGCTGATGGCGCTCACCAGCTCGCCGTTCGCGGTGTCGCCGCTGAACTCCCAGAAGAAGGCGCCGCCCAGGTTCTGGGTCTTGGCCCACGCCATCTTGGTGCCGATGGTGGCCGGGGTGTCGTACGACCACCAGTTGCTGCCGCAGTGCGCGTAGGCGGTGCCGGCGACCGTGCCGGTGGCCGGGCAGGACGTCTTGAGGATCTTGTAGTCCTCGATGCCCTGCTCGTAGGTGCCGGCCGCGGGGCCGGTGGCCGTGCCACCGGGGGCGTCCTGGGTGACGCCGGTCCAGCCGCGCCCGTAGAAGCCGATGCCGATGAGCAGCTTGCTCGCGGGCACCCCGATCGCCTTGAACTTGGCCATCGCGTCGGCCGTGGTGAACCCGGCCTTCGGGATGCCGCTGTAGGAGGTGAGCGGGGAGTGCGGGGCGGTCGGGCCCTTGGCGTCCCACGCGCCGAAGAAGTCGTACGTCATCACGTTGTACCAGTCGACGTAAGCCGCGGCGCCCGCGTAGTCGGCGGCCTCGATCTTGCCGCCGGAGGAGCCGTCGGCGGTGACCGCGGCGGTGACCAGGTTGTTCGAGCCGAACTTGGCACGCAGCGCCTGCATCAGGTTCTTGTAGGCCGCCGCGCCGCTGGTGTCGCAGGTCAGCCCGCAGGCGTTCGGGTACTCCCAGTCGATGTCGATGCCGTCGAAGACGTCGGCCCAGCGGGGGTCCTCGACCAGGTCGTAGCACGACTGGGCGAAGGCGGCCGGGTTCTTCGCGGCGTCACCGAAGCCGCCGGACCAGGTCCAGCCGCCGAAGGACCACAGCACCTTGATGTTCGGGTACTTCGCCTTGAGCTGGCGCAGCTGGTTGAAGTTGCCGCGCAGCGGCTGGTCCCAGGTGTCGGCGACGCCGCTGACCGACTGGTCGGCGGTGAAGGCCTTGTCGTAGTCGGCGTAGGAGTCGCCGATCACGCACTTGCCGCCGGTGACGTTGCCGAAGGCGTAGTTGATGTGCGTGATCTTCGCGGCGGAGCCGGACGTCACCAGGTTCTTGACGTTGTAGTTCCGGCCGTAGATGCCCCACTCGGTGAAGTAGCCGAGCTTGACCTTGTCGCCGCCGGTGGGCGGGGGAGTGGTGGTGCCGCCGGTGGTGTGCACGGCGACCGCGCCGCTGACCGGTCCGGTCTGGTCGGCGGTGTCCCGGGCCCGGACGGTGTACGAGTAGTCGGTGCCGGCGGTCAGGCCGGTGTCCGTGTAGGAGGTCGTCGTCACGGTGGCGACCGTGGCGCCGTCGCGCAGGACGTCGTAGTTCTTGACGCCCTTGTCGTCGGTGGCCGCGCTCCACGACAGCTTCACCGAGGTGTCGGTGACGCCGGAGGCGGTCGGGGTGCCCGGCGCGGAGGGCGCCGCGTCGCCGGGGACGGTCGTTCCGTCGCAACTGTCGCCGTTGAGCTTGCAGTTGGCGGGGGAGCCGGATCCGGAGCCGTTGAAGCCGAAGGAGACGGCGGCGCCGGGGGCTATCGAGCCGTTGTAGGACTTGTTCTTGGCGGTCCAGTGGGTGCCGGAGGAGGTGACGTCCGCGTCCCAGGCGGAGGTGACGGACGTGCCGGAGGGGAAGTCCCACTCGATCGTCCAGGAGCTGATGGCGGTGGTGCCGGTGTTCTTCACCGTCCACGTGCCCTCGAAGCCGGTGCCCCAGTCCTGGGTCTTGGTGTAGGTGGCGGTGGCGTTCGTCGCGGCCTGGGCCGGGCTCGCGAGGCCGACCAGACCGGCCAGCGGGAGCAACAGCGTCGCGAACGCTGCCGCGGCCCGGTGTCTGAAGCGCATGGTGCGCCTCCCTCTTGGGGGTGTCAGGGGCATGACTGAGCCTTCACGCCCACGGTGCCGCGAGAATAGAAAGGTCTGGACCATAGGTCAATAGGTCTGGACCAGTCTGCTTCCGGCTTCCCGCGCCCCAACTCCTCTGCGGCTACGCCCGCTTGGCCGCGCGCCTGCACGGCTCCGGCGTGCCGGGCGGGCGGCTGACGTGCGTCTTCGTCAGGCGCGTGGCCGAGGCCCCATGAACACCGCGGGCCCGCGCCGTCCCGGCAAGGGAAGGTCGCGGGCCGCTCGCTCCCGTCAGCGTCAACGCTCCCCGCCCGGGACCCAGAGCACGTCCCCGACGTCCTTGTTCGCCGTGCGGGCGAGGATGAAGAGGAGGTCGGAGAGACGGTTGAGGTAGGTGGCCGTCAGCGGGTTCATCGCCTCGCCGTGCACCTCAAGGGCCGCCCACGTCGAACGCTCGGCGCGGCGGACGACCGTGCAGGCCTGGTGCAGCAGCGCGGCCCCCGGAGTGCCGCCCGGCAGGATGAAGGAGCGCAGCTTCTCCAGCCGCTCGTTGAAGCGGTCGCAGTCCGCCTCCAGCTTGTCGATGTAGAACTGCTCCACCCGCAGCGGCGGGAACTCCGGATTCTCCTTCACCGGCGTGGACAGGTCCGCGCCCACGTCGAACAGGTCGTTCTGGACGCGGGAGAGGACCTTGACGACCTCCTCCTCCAGATTGCCCAGCGTGATCGCCGTGCCGATCACCGCGTTCGCCTCGTTGGCGTCGGCGTACGCCGAGATCCGGAGGTCCGTCTTGGCGACCCTGCTCATGTCACCGAGGGCGGTGGTGCCCTTGTCGCCGGTCCTGGTGTAGATACGCGTCAGATTGACCATGCGGCCAGCGTAGTTACGCACCGGCCGTCCATGGCGGTCGTGTGCCCACTGTCACGGCCACTGTCACGAGTCGATCAGGTGCTCGCTGCCCCGGTCACCGGCCTCCGCGAGCGGGAAGTCGGCGCCCGCCTCGCCAATTCCCGGCCTCGTCCCCGTTCGGGACTCCAAGGACCCCGACCGCCCTGCCCTGCTACTCAGTTCCACCGCCTGGGCCCCCTTCGTCTCCTCGCTCAAGAGGTGAACCGGCACTGTCCCAGGGGGTGCGGGCCGACAGCCGAGGCCCGTTCACCGGGAGCGCGGCACCGCCGCCCGGCGTGCGGTGACGGTGGCCGCCGACGGGGCGTCAACTGCCCGCTCCCGCGGACGTGACCGGCATCTCACCCCGTGAGACGTGAAACGCGTTACTAATCCGGCCGCTGCGCCCCCCGCGGGCGCTAGTCTCCGCCGGAGAAGATAGGTCCCTGCTTGACCTTCCCGCCTCCCGGCGGAGTCGCGGTGAGCTCCTGATTCCAGGACCGTCCCGTGACGCCCGGGGCTCCACTCATCGAGCGGACAGGGGAAGACAACGCCAGGGCCTGACGACAGCGCGTATCAGGGGAGTCGCACAGTGGCACGGAAGCTCGCCGTCATCGGGGCCGGCCTCATGGGGTCCGGTATCGCCCAGGTCTCCGCGCAGGCGGGCTGGGACGTCGTCCTGCGCGACGTCACCGACGAGGCGCTCAGGCGTGGCACCGACGGCATCAAGGCCTCGTACGACAAGTTCGTGGCCAAGGGCCGGATGGAGGCGCACGACGCCGACGCCGCCCTCGCCCGCATCACCGCCACGACCGACCTGGACGCCGCCGCGGACGCGGACATCGTCGTCGAGGCCGTGTTCGAGAAGCTCGAGGTGAAGCACGAGATCTTCCGCGCGCTCGACAAGCTGGTGCGCGAGGACGCCGTGCTCGCCTCCAACACCTCCGCCATCCCGATCACCAAGATCGCGGCGGCCACCGAACACCCCGAGCGGGTGGTCGGCGTGCACTTCTTCTCGCCGGTGCCGATGATGCAGCTCGTCGAGCTCGTCCGCGGCTACAAGACGAGCGACGAGACCCTCGCCACCGCGCGGGAGTTCGCCGAGTCCGTCGGCAAGACCTGCATCGTCGTCAACCGGGACGTGGCCGGCTTCGTGACGACCCGGCTCATCTCCGCCCTCGTCGTCGAGGCGACGAAGCTGTACGAGTCGGGCGTGGCGACCGCCGAGGACATCGACCTCGCCTGCAAGCTGGGCTTCGGCCACGCGATGGGACCGCTCGCCACGGCGGACCTGACCGGCGTCGACATCCTGCTGCACGCCACCGGCAACATCTACACCGAGTCGCAGGACGAGAAGTTCGCCCCGCCGGAGCTGATGCGCCGGATGGTCGACGCCGGTGACATCGGGCGCAAGAGCGGGCAGGGCTTCTACACGTACTGAAACCGGTACACAGCACCGCACGCACCGCACCAGCCCCGGGGAATCACCCCCCGGGGTGAATTTGGTATCGGTTCGCTTACAGACGGCAACCAGGTCGCCGCTGAAGCAGTCAGACGATGCACAGCCACCGTCACGGAGTACGCCACCGCGATCACGGGGAGCGCATATGCACATCAGGGGCGACCACGCCGAGCTGGTCGTCGGGGGCCGCCTCGACGTCCGCAGCGCGGCGGACGCCCGTACGGTCCTGCACTCGGCCGTCGACGACGGAGCCGGCGACCTGGTGCTCGACCTGTCCGAACTCGACTCCTGGGACGCCACCGGGCTCGGGGTGATCATGGGGGCCCACCGGCGGGCCGGCCGCTGCGGCCGCCGCCTGGTGCTGCGCGGCGTACCGCCGCAGATGCAGCGCCTGCTGGTGGCCACCCGCCTGCACCGCATCCTGGCCATCGAGGGGGGCATCGGGGTGGAGTCACTGCCCCGCGTGTGACCGCTCGAACCGGTGTGAACCGGATGACGGGGGAGACCCGGGCGCAGGGCACCGAAAGGCCCGTCGCGCGCAATCCTCATGAGACCGTGACGTCTCGGGCGGCACGGCACCCCGGACTGTCGTGGATACTGAGCGAAGGTTTAAGGTTCGGTCGCCCGCTGCCTGACATCCCTGCGAGCGGGCCCGGACCAGAAGCGACAGCGCGGTGTGCAGCAAGGCCGGGAGGGGCTCACGCACACGACGCCTTTGGGGGCTTGAACCTATGGACCCGAACAGCCGGGGACCCGAGGAGTACGGCCACGACGGCAACGCGCCGCGCCAGCGCCCGCCCAGGGATCCCCTGACGCCTGACTTCGGGCAGCACGCTCCCGCGCTCGCGCGCACCGTGCAGCTCGTCTCCGGCGACTACCTGCTCACCGTCAACCCGGTGGACGGCAGCGAGATCGAGATCTGCCCGCCGGGCGAGCGCCCCGGACGCCCGGGGAAGCCGGCGGCGGACGCGCGCGACCGGGCGGCCCGCGCCGCCCGGCCGCCCGTCCCGGCCGGACCGGACCGGCTGTCACTGCCGCTCCTGGAACGCCAGGAGGTGCGCGAGGACCTCGTCCGCCTGCTCGCCCGCGGCCGCTCGGTGCGCCTCACCGGCCCCGCCGGCTCGGGCCGCACCAGCCTCCTCGACGTCGTCGCCGAGGACTGCGCGGACCTCGCCCCGGACGGCGTCGTCCGCCTGAACGGCTTCCGCCGGACCGCCGACGACCTGCTGCACGAGCTCTTCCACGCCGTCCACGACGCGCCCCGGCACCGCCCCGGCCAGGAGGACCTGCTCGACTGCCTGCGGGACGTCGGCGCGGTCGTCGTCCTCGACGACATCGAGTTCGGCGGCGCCGCCCTGGACGACCTGCTGGACGCGACCCCCGAGTGCGCCTTCCTGATCGCCGCCACGCCCGACGTGCCCGCGCCGTCCGCCGACGCGGGGGTCGAGGAGATCACCCTCGGCGGTCTCGGGCGCGCCGCCGGCGTGGACATCCTGGAGCGTGTCGTCGGCCGGACCCTGACCGAGGAGGAGGCCAACTGGGCCGGCGACCTCTGGTTCGAGTCCGAGGGCCTGCCGCTGCGGTTCGTCCAGGCCGGCGCCCTGCTGCGGCAGCGCGACCGGCTGCGCGTGAGCGCCGAGGCCGTCGACGAGTTCGGCGTCTTCGCGGACGCCACCCCCGCCGACGCGACCCCCGTCGACGCCGCCGTGGACGCCGGGGACGGCGACGGGATCCCGCTGCCCTCGCTCGGCGAGGCCGCCGCGCCCGCCCGGCTGCTCGCCTCCCGGCTCAGCCCCGCCGCCCGCGCCACCCTGCGCTTCGCCGTCGTGCTCGGCGGCGAGGTGCCGCACCAGGCCCATCTGCCCGCCCTGGTCGGCGACACCCACGCCGACGCCGCCCTCGGCGAGCTGGCGAGCAGCGGACTGGCCCTGCCGGTCGGCTCCCGCTACCGGCTCGCCGCCGGGGTGCTCGCCCAGCTGGAGACCGCCGGTTACGCCGACGACGCCGAGGCACAGGCCCTGACGGCGGCCCGGCACTACGCCTGGTGGGCCGGACACCCGTCGGTCACCCCGGAGCGCGTGTGCGCCGAGGCCGACGCCCTGCTCGCCGCCCTCGCCGTCCTCGCGCCCGTCACCACCGCGTCCCTCGACGGCGAGGCGAGCGTCGCCGTGCAGTTGGCCCGCACCGCGGCGCCCGCGTTCGCCGCCGGGCTGCACTGGAGCGCCTGGGAGCGGGCGCTGCGCTCCGGCGCCGAGGCCTCCAAGCTGGCCGGCGAGGTGTCGGAACAGGCCTACTTCCACCACGAGCTCGGCGTCCTCGCGCTGTGCGGCGGAGAGCTCGACCGGGCCCGCACCGAGCTGGAGGCGTCCGTCGGCCTGCGCGGCGCGGCCGCCGACAAGCGCGGCACCGTCACCGGCCGTCGCGCCCTCGCCCTGGTCACCGACCGCTCCGGCGCGCCCGCGGTTCCCGGTACGGCCGGGAGTCCCGCCGCGCCGGCGATGCACGGCGCGCCGGCGGGCGAGGAGGCGCCGGACGCGCGGTCCGAGGACTCGCCGTCGCCGGCCGGCGGTGTGCCGGCCGGGTTCGCGGCGGCGGCCCCGTTCCAGTCGCCGGCCGAGCCCTTCGTCGTGCACCGGGAACCCTCCGGCCCGGCGAAGTCCCACGGCGGCGGCCTGCGCGGCCTCGCCCGCCGCAACCTCGTCGCGGCCGGCGCGGGCGCCCTGCTCGTCGCCGTACTCGGCACCGTGGTCACGCTCGGCGCCACCTCCGACAACAACGCCGACAACCCCTCGGACCAGGTCGGCGTCAACCCGTCGGTCAGTCAGGGCCTCGACGACGGCGGCCTGGGCGCCGACACGCCCGGGAACGAGGCCGGCAGCGGGGACACCGGCACCGCGACCAGCCGGCCGACCGATCCGGGCCCCGACGGCACCCTCGGCACGTCCGACGACCCGACCCCGCCCGCGGACACCGCCGGGCCGTCCGACGAACCGAGCGGCACGCAGAGCTCCGGCTCCCCGTCGAGCAGCCCGTCGCGGACGCCGACGACCAGGCCGCCGTCCTGGACGCCCACGCCCAAGCCGTCGACGCCGCCTCCGTCGACGTCGGCCAGCCCCACGCCGTCGGAGTCCGCGTCGCCGTCCCAGCCGGGCTCCTCCTCCACGCCGTCCACCACCGACTCGGCCAGCGGCCCGGCGCCGGCGGCCCCGACGGTGACGAGCGGCTCGGCGGGCGCGCCGACCGCCGCCGGCACCGGAACGGCCGGCACGGTGATCTGAGGCGGTGACAGAGGAGGGGCCGAGGTCCGTGCGCACACGGACCCGGCCCCTCCTCTGTCACCGTGGGGCGAGCCCCCGTCAGAACAGCCGCAGCTTGTCGTCCTCGATGCCGCGCAGGGCGTCGTAGTCCAGCACCTGGCAGCCGATCCCGCGGTCGGTCGCCAGCACGCGGGCCTGCGGCTTGATCTCCTGGGCCGCGAAGATGCCGCGCACCGGGGCGAGATGGGGATCCCGGTTCAGCAGCTCCAGGTAGCGGGTGAGCTGCTCCACGCCGTCGATCTCGCCGCGCCGCTTGATCTCGACCGCGACGGTCTGCCCGTCGGCGTCCCGGCACAGGATGTCGACCGGCCCGATGGCCGTCATGTACTCGCGGCGGATGAGGGTGTAGCCGTCGCCGAGCGTCTCTATGCGATCGGCGAGCAGTTCCTGGAGGTGTGCTTCCACGCCGTCCTTGATCAGGCCGGGATCCACGCCGAGCTCGTGCGAGGAATCATGGAGGATCTCCTCCATCGTGATGATCAGTTTTTCGCCCGCCTTGTTGATCACGGTCCAGACGCCGTCGTCCTCGCCCGTGCCCTCCTTCAGAGTGCACGGCGGGGACATCCAGTTCAGGGGTTTGTAGGCGCGGTCGTCCGCGTGGATGGAGACGCTGCCGTCCGCCTTCACCAGGATCAGGCGGGGTGCCGAGGGGAGGTGGGCGGTGAGCCGGCCCGCGTAGTCGACGGAGCATCGGGCAATGACGAGACGCATGGTCGGCAACGCTACTCGACGCGTGGCGGTGCGCGCGATTTCCCCCTGCCTGTCTTCCCGCGCAACCCGCCGCGGGCTTCCCCCGCCGGCCGCCCCGGGCTTCCCCCGCCGACCGTGACGGGGCCCGCCGGCCGCCCTGGTTGTCCCGTAATTGAGCTGTTCGATTATGGCCGATTGTGTGCCCAACGGAGCCCGGCTATGTACGCGTTCTCCTGGTGCGGTCACCGTCCGTTGCCTACGGTAGTGAACGGGAGGTCGCGAGACGTGTACGCAGCGTGTTGACAGCGCGAGCTCCCTTACCTGTCCGGCAACCCCTGCTCTTCGGGGGTGCGAGAGGAGAACCCATGTCGCTCGACGTCTCACCGGCCCTACTCGAACAGGCCGAGCGAGGCGAGGTCGACGAAGCCGCCTTCGTCGACTGCGTCCGGACCTCCCTGCCCTACGCGTGGGAGATGATCAGCTCCCTGGTGGCCCAGCTGAAGGTCGACGGCGGACAGTTCGCCGACAACCAGACGCCCCCGCCGGACGAGCAGGCGCGCGGTCAGCTGCTGCGTGCGCTCGCGAGTGACGCGATACGCGGCGCGCTGCAGCGGCACTTCGGTGTGCGGCTGGCCTTCCAGAACTGCCACCGGGTCGCGGTGTTCCCGCTGGACGCCTCGGTGGACGAGACGCTGGCCCGCTTCACCTCGGTGCGCAATCAGCTGCTCAACCAGTCCCCGGAGCTCCGGGACTGCTGACCGGCAGCACGCCGTCGGCTTGCCGCTCCGTACGCGGGAGGTGCTATTCAGTGCCGGGGCGGCAAGCTCCGTGGCGGACGGTCCGCTTCAGCCGAGCTGGGGAACCACCTCGGCGCCGAGCCGCCGCACGTTCTCCTCGGTGGCCGCCAGGTCCCCCGAGCCTTCGACGAGCAGCGCGAAGCGGGAGATGCCGGTCCGCTCGCTGGTGGCGGCGAGCCGGTCGGCGCACAGCCGCGGGGTGCCCACCGGGTGCAGCCCGCAGAGCAGTTCGGTGTACGCCACCGGGTCCCGCATCCGGCGGGCGCGGCCGTCCACCGTCACATGGGCCTCCAGCCCCTGCCTGAGCCATCCCGGCATCGCCTTCGTCAGCGTCTCCACCGCGTCCGTACGCCGGTCGGCGATCTGGCAGACGCCCGCCGAGACGTGCCCGGCGCCGTGCACCGCCTCCGCCGAGTGCCCGGCGGCGCACGCCTGTTGCCGCCACAGGGCGATCATCTCGGCCTTCTCCTCGTCCCCGACGTGCATGCCGAGCAGCATCGGCAGTCCGCGCCGGGCGGCCAGCCGCACGCTCGACGGCGAGGTGCACGCGACGACGACCTCGGGTCCCGGAGCGTCCGTCAGGGACTCCGACGGCCGTGGCACCACGGGCACTTCACGGAAGCGGTAGCGCTCCCCGGCGGCGGCGACCGACGGTTCGCGCAGCCAGCGCATCAGCAGATCGAGTGATTCCGGGAACCCTTCCTCGTACGCCGCGAGACCCGAGCCGAACACCTCGAGGTCGACCCACGGGCCGCCGCGCCCCACGCCGAGCGAGAACCGCCCGCCGGAGGTGAGGTGCAGCAGCGCGGCCTGTTCGCCGAGGGCCACCGGGTGGGCGGCCGGCAGCACGCTGACCGCCGTGCCCACCCGGATACGGCTGGTGCGGCCGAGCAGCAGCGCGGCCAGGGTGATCGCGGACGGGCAGGTGCCGTACGGGACGAAGTGGTGCTCGGCCAGCCAGACCGAGTCCAGCCCCGCCTCCTCCGCGACCTCGGCCGAGCGGACCGCGCGGTGCAGCGCCTCCCCCTGGCCCTGCCCCGGGAACTGGGCCGCCAACACGAAACTTCCGACGCGCATGTGCTTTTCCTGCTTCCTTGGCTCCGACGCGGAGCTCCCCCACCCGGCATAACCGTGTGACACGTGACGAGGACACGGCCTGGCGAGGAGATTTGCGGATTGTCTGCAGAAATCGGCGACCGCGGCGGGGGACTTGCGGGGACCGGTGCCCTCCGCGTACCCCTGTCCGCCCCGCGTACGCTGGACACGAGCCCTGTTTCCCGCAGCCCGGTGAGGTGTTCTGTGTCCCCGCGTCGCAACCGACCCAAGGGAACCGGCTCGTCCGGCCCCAGTGCCGAGGACGACCGGTCCCGCTACGGCGGCTGGCAGTCCAGCGAGCGCTGGCAGGGCGAGGACTGGAGCGTGCGCCATGTAGCGGGCGCGAGCGCGCAGGGCAAGACGTACCGCTGCCCCGGCTGCGACCAGATGATCCCCTCCGGCGTCCCGCACGTGGTGGCCTGGCCGGAGCACGCGGGCGTCGACGACCGGCGGCACTGGCACAAGGCGTGCTGGAACGCGAAGGACCGCCGCACCACCCGGGTGCAGCGGTCCCGCAACGCGCCTCGCTTCTAGCGCCCCTGGGTCAGTCCCAGGCTCTTTCCTGCCTCGGCTGCCTCGGGTACGTCCTCACACGTCCCGCTGCTGCAGAAGCGCCACCGCGCCGCCGTACGCGACGGCGGTCACGCCGAGGGCGATCCACAGCGGATCCCAGCCGGACGGTCCGGAGCCGCTGAGGGAGGTCGAGTAGAAGACGCTCATCTGGCTCGGGATCGAGTACTCGAACAGCGCCTGGCGCAGGCCCTCCAGACTCTGCGAGAACATGAACAGGGCGATCACCAGCGGCGCCAGCACCAGGCCGATCATGATGGTGATCGCGCCGGCCGAGTGCCGGATGATCGAGCCGACGACGAGCGACAGCAGCCCGAGCAGGGCGATGTAGAGCGAGATGCCGAGGGTGGCCTTGAGCCACTCCGCCTGGCTCGGCTCCCGGGCGCCCTCCAGCAGCGCGACGTCCGCCAGGGCGACCAGCAGCACCGACACGAACGTGACGGTGAACGCCACCGCGAAGAACACGATCGACTTCGCCGCCAGCACCCGCGTCCGCGACGGGCACGCGGTCATCGTCGTCCGGATCATGCCCGTGCCGTACTCCGAGGCCGTGGTGAGCACGCCGAGCGTCATGATGCACATGCTGCCCAGCAGCAGCCCGAAGACGCCGAACGACAGCGGGTTCTCACCGGCCAGTTCACCCCCCGAGGCGTTGGCGGACACCAGCGCCGCGGTCAACAGCCCGATGCCGACGACGAGCAGCACGAACACGCCCAGCGTCCACATCGTCGAACGCACGGACCGGATCTTCGTCCACTCCGAGGCGACCGCGTGCCCGAGATGCGCGCGCACGACCGGGATCGGCGAGGTGTAGCCGGGGTACGGCGAACCGGGCGCGGGCGCCGCCTGCCAGTGTGGAGCGGCGGCCTGCGGCATCGGGGGCTGGGGCGTGCTCATCGGGCGTCCTCGGGCTCGGGCTCGGGCTTGGTCAGGTCGGCGGCGGGGCCGGCAGGGGCGGCGTCGGCCGCGGCGGCGGGAGCGGCGGGCGGCTCCGGCGTCTGGGCCGCGGGGGCCGCAGGAGCTGCGGGGACCGGCTGTGCGGCCTGCGCGGGCGGCTGGGCGGGGGCCTGCGGGCTCTGCTGCGCCGGCTGCGCGTACGGGTTCGGTTGGCCCGGGCCCGGCGCTCCGGGAGCGCCGTACGGCCCGGAGGCCGGCTGCCCGGCGCCGTAAGGGCCCGGCGCGCCCTGCGGCGCGGCGAACGGCTGCCCGCCCTGCTGGGGCGGCGGCGGGGCGTACCAGCCGGGCTGGCCCTGACCGGGCACCGGCACCGGCGGCTGCACGCCCGGCGGCAGGGGCTGCATCAGCCCCTCGCGCTGATCGGCCGTCGAGCGGTAGTCGACGGCGCCCTGCGTCATCCGCATGTACGCCTCCTCCAGCGAGGCCTGATGCGGCGACAGCTCCCACAGGCGGACGTCGGTGTCGTGCGCGATGTCGCTGATGCGGGGCAGCGGCAGCCCCGTCACGCGCAGCGCGCCGTCCTGCTCGGGCAGCACGTGCCCGCCCGCCTCGGTGAGCGCGGACGTCAGCTTCTCGCGCAGTTGGGGCTCGGTGTCGGGGGTGCGCACCCGGGCGAAACCGGCGGAGTTCGCGGCGATGAAGTCCTGCACGCCCATGTCGGCGAGCAGTTGCCCGCGGCCGATGACGATGAGGTGGTCGGCGGTCAGCGCCATCTCGCTCATCAGGTGGGAGGAGACGAAGACCGTACGGCCCTCCGCCGCGAGCGCCTTCATCAGGTTGCGCACCCAGAGGATGCCCTCGGGGTCGAGGCCGTTGACCGGCTCGTCGAACAGCAGCACCTGGGGGTCGCCGAGCAGGGCGGCGGCGATGCCGAGCCGCTGGCCCATGCCGAGGGAGAAGCCCTTGGACCGTCTCCTGGCCACGTCCTGGAGGCCGACCACGCCCAGCACCTCGTCGACCCGCCGGGCCGGGATGCCGGACAGCTGGGCCAGGCTCAGCAGGTGACTGCGCGCCGACCGGCCGCCGTGCACGGCCTTCGCGTCGAGCAGCGCGCCCACCTGGCGGGGGGCGTTGGGCAGCTTGCGGTACGGGTAGCCGCCGATCGTCACCCGCCCCGCGGTGGGGTTGTCCAGGCCCAGGATCATCCGCATCGTGGTCGACTTGCCGGAGCCGTTGGGCCCCAGGAAGCCGGTCACGGCACCGGGTCGCACCTGGAACGAGAGGTTGTACACAGCGGTCTTGTCGCCGTAGCGCTTGGTCAGGCCGACTGCCTCGATCATGCTCCGCACCCATCGAAAGGTTCAGGAAAGCGGGGCACATGCCCCCCGTAAGAGTTAGGAGGATATCGAGCCGCTGACGGTTCCGCCCAAGGGCGGGTAAAGTCACGCGTCCCGCGCTCACGCCTCCCGCTGTCACGCGTCCCGCTTTCTGAGCACCGCGTAACCGCCCGCCAGTGCCGCGGCCGTCCACAGCGCCATGATGGCGAGGCCGCCCCAGGGCCCGTAGGGGGTGTCGTCGGCGATCGGCGTGACCACCCGCATGATGCGGCTGCCGGCCTGGTCGGGCAGGTAGCGGCCGACCTTCTTCGTCGCGTCGACGTTCCCCAGGATGTTGGAGACCAGGAAGAAGAACGGCATCAGGATGCCCAGCGACAGCATCGGCGAGCGCAGCATCGCGGCGACGCCCATCGAGAAGACCGCGATGAGGGTCATGTAGAGGCCGCCGCCGACCACCGCGCGCAGCACGTGCGGGTCGTCGATCGACACCCGGCGCGAGCCGAGCATCGCCTGTCCGAGGAAGAAGGCGGCGAAGCTGGTGACCATGCCCACGACCAGCGCGAGGCCGGTGGCGACGGTCAGCTTGCCGAACAGGAAGGTGCCGCGCTGCGGCACGGCGGCCAGCGAGACGCGGATCATGCCGGTGCTGTACTCGTTGGAGACGACCAGCACCCCGAACACGATCATCGCGAGCTGTCCGAGGCTCATGCCGGCGAAGCTGACGTAGGTCGGGTCGAAGGAGAGCCGGTCCCGCTCGCTCATCGATTCGAACCCCTTGTCCGACAGGGCGGAGATCAGCATGCCGAGGGCGATCGTGACGACCACGGCCAGGGACAGCGTCCACACCGTGGACGCCACCGACCGGATCTTGGTCCACTCGGACCGGATGACCTGGGTCGCCGTCATGCTCAGCTCCTCCGCCAGTCGTCGCCCCGCCCCCAGGCCGCGGCCGGGGACGTCTCCGGCCGCGGCGCGGGGTCCGGACCGGTGCGCGCGTGGTACTCCACCGACTCCGCGGTCAGCCGCATGAACGCCTCCTCCAGGGAGGCCTGCCGGGGGCTCAGTTCGTGCAGCACGATCCGGTGCAGCGCCGCCAGCTCGCCGATCCGCTCGGCCTTGCCGCCGTCGATCTCCAGCGCCCCGCCCGCGGCCTCGACGGCGGTGATCCCGGCCTCGTGCAGCGCGTCGAGCAGTTGCTCGGGCTGCGGGGAGCGGACCCGGACGTAGGAGCGCGAGTTGCGGTCGATGAAGTCGGCCATGGAGGTGTCGGCGAGCAGCCGTCCCTGCCCGATGACGACGAGGTGGTCGGCGGTCAGCGCCATCTCGCTCATCAGGTGACTGGAGACGAACACCGTGCGGCCCTGCGCGGCCAGCGATTTCATCAGCGTGCGGATCCAGTGGATGCCCTCCGGGTCGAGGCCGTTGACCGGCTCGTCGAACATCAGGATCCGCGGGTCGCCGAGCAGCGCGCCCGCGATGCCCAGCCGCTGCCCCATGCCGAGCGAGAACCCCTTGGCCTTCTTCCGCGCGACCGCGGTGAGGCCGACGGTGTCCAGCACCTCGGCCACCCGCCGCCGGGGGATGCCGTTGCTCTGCGCGAGGCACAGCAGGTGGTTGAAGGCGCTGCGCCCGCCGTGCACGGCCTTGGCGTCGAGCAGGGCGCCGATGTACTTCAGCGGGTCCTTGAGCCGGTCGTAGTGCTTGCCGTCGATGCGCACGTCCCCGGCGGTGGGCCGGTCCAGGCCGAGCATCATCCGCATGGTCGTCGACTTGCCCGCGCCGTTGGGCCCGAGGAACCCGGTGACGAGCCCCGGTCTGACGGTGAAGGTGAGGCCGTCGACCGCCACCGTCTCGCCGTACCGCTTCGTCAGGCGCTCGAGCTCGATCATGCGGCCACGCTAAGACCGCCCTCGCGGGCCTGCCACCCGAGCCGTTCCGCCACCCGAGCCGTTCCGCCCGAGCCGTTCCGCCACCCGAGCCGTTCTCACGACCTGCCGCACGACGAGGCCCGCACCCCCGGAGCGGGGATGCGGGCCTGCGATGCCGTCAGGTGTTACCGGGACTGCTGCGCCGGAACCCCGCGGGAGATCGGCTCGTCGTCCGTGGCCGGCGTGCCGGCGGCGGCCACCGCGGCGCCCGTGAGCGTCGCGAGCATCTCGCGGACGTTCGTCAGCTGGGCGTTGATGCTGTCGCGGCGGTTGGTGAGGGCGGCCAGCTCGCGCTCGGATTCCGAACGGATCCGGTCGGCCTTGGCGTTGGCGTCGGCCACGATGTCCTCGGCCTGGCGCTGGGCGGTCTCCACCGTCTGGCGGGCGCGGCGCTCGGCGTCCGTGCGCAGCTTCTCCGCCTCCAGGCGCAGCTGCTCGGCACGGTGCTCGATCTCGGCGAGGCGCTTCTCCGCCTTCTGCTGACGCGACGCCAGGTCGCGCTCGGACTGCTCGCGGCGCTTGGCGAGGTTCGTCTCGAAGTCGGCGGCGGCCTGCGCGGCCTTGGCACGGGTCTCCTCGAAGAGGGCGTCGGCCTCCTCGCGCTTGGACTGCGCGTCCTTCTGGGCCTCGGCGCGCAGCTGCGACGCGTCACTCTTGGCCTTCTCGACGATCCGGACGCCCTCGTCCTCGGCCTTGGCCTTGCGCTCCGCCGCGAAGGACTCCGCGTCGTTGCGGACCTGCTGGGCCGCGGACTCCGCGAGCTCGCGGTGCTGCTCGGCCGCCCGCCGGGCCTCCTCGCGCAGATCCTTGGCCTCTTCCTCGGCGAGGCGGAGGATCTTCTCCACACGCGCGCCGAGACCGGCGTACGACGGTTCGGCGTCGCTTACCTGGGCCTGCGCGTTCTGCGTCTCGAGGTGGAGCTCCTCGATGCGCTTTTCCAGAGCGGTGATGCGGGCGAGAGCGCTGTCACGGTCGGAGACGAGCTTGGAGATTCGTTCGTCCACCTGAGCGCGGTCGTACCCACGCCGCACAAGCTCGAAGCCGTAGGGGGAAGTGTCGCTCATGGGGTTCCTGTCGAATGAGACCGGTGAGGTGATAGGGGGAATCCTAGGGGCCGTAGCGGCGTGTCATCGAGCGGATGCGCGTTTGATCTGGAAAATGACACCCCTTTTGAGTGGCTAACCGCCGGACCGCTTGCGGGAGACCGGGCCAAATGCCGCAGAACATACCGCAATGGACCGGCTTCCCTCGCCACCCGACGCCTCGCACTGTCACACCCGATCGCCCGACACCCGGCCGCCCGAGCCGCCTCGGCCGCCCGAGCCGCCTCAGCCGTCCGACCCCTTGCCGCCCGAACGGGGGGCGCCCACGACGGCGCCCGCCTTGACCCCGCTGTCCTTGCCGGCCGACGGGGCCTCGAAGGACTCCAGGGCCTCCAGGACGTCCTGGACCCGCGAGATCTCGGCGTTGATGTCCTCGCGACGGCGCACCAGGACCTCCAGCTCGCGCTTGCCCTCCTCGACCGTGCGCCGGGCCTCGCGGATCGCCTCGGCCTTGAGCTCCTCGGCCTCCTTGATGAGGCTGGCCTTCTTCAGCTCGGCCTCCTTCAGCAGCCCCTCGGCCTTCTTGACGGCGGCGATACGGACCTTGCCCGCCTCGGAGTTGGCCTCCGAGACCAGCTCCTTGGCCTTCGCCTGCGCCTTGGCCAGCTGCTCCTCGGCGGCCTTGATGAGCGCGTCGCAGCGGTCGCCCGTCGACTTCATCGTCTCGGCGGCCTCGCGCCGGGCCCGCTCGTGCAGTTCCTCGATCTCGCCGGTGAGGCGGTCGCGCAGCTCCTCCGCCCGCTCCCTGATCGCCGTCGCGTCCCGGCGGGCGCCGACGAGCAGTTCGTCCGCGTCCGCCCGGGCCCGCTCGACCAGCGTGTTGCCCTCGACCGTCGCCTCCGACATCAGCCGGTCGGCCTCCTTGCGGGCCGCGCCCACCATGGTGTCGGCCTGCGCCTCGGCGTCCGCGGTGGTCTTGTGCGCCTGCGTCTGCGCCTCGGTGAGCAGCTTGTCGGCCTCGGCCGCGGTCTCCGAGATGAGCGTGTCGACCTGCTCGGCCGCCTCCGAGCGCCGCTTGTTGGCCTCCTTGCGGGCCTCGTCCAGCGTCCGCTCGGCCTCCTCGCGCGCGGCCGCGGTGACCCGCTCGGCCTCCGCCAGCGCCTGCGCCTTGACCCGCCGGGAGTCCTCGCGGATCCGCTCGGCGTGCGCCTGCGCCGCCCCGACCGTCTCCGCGGCCCCGGCACGCAGCCGCTCCGCGTCGCCGGTGGCGTCCGCGATCAGCTTGTCCGCCTTCGCGACCGCCTCGGCCTGCACCCGCTCCGCCTCGGCGGACGTCTCCGACCGCAGCCGGTCGGTCTCCGTGATCGTCTCGGTGGTGAGCCGCTCGGCCTCGTTGCGGGCCTCGGTGATCAGGGTGTCGGCCTGCGTCGCCGCGTCCGACCGGATGCGGTTGGCGTCCTCCCGGGCGTCCGCCCGGGTGCGGGCGGCCGCCTGGTCGGCCTCGGCGATCTTGTCCGAAGCCTCGGTGCGCGCCCGCTGGGCGTGTTCGGAGGCGTCCGACCGCAGCCGCTCCGCCTCCGCGATCGCGTCCGACACCGTGCGCTCGGCCAGCGCCTTGGCGGCCTCGCTCGCCTCGCTCGCCTCGCGCCGGACGCGGTTGGCGTCCTCGGTGGCCCGCTCCCGCTCGGCGTAGGCGTCGCCGCGGACCCGGTCCGCCTCCTCCTGCGCCTCGCGCCGGGTGCGGTCCGCCGCGTGCTCGGCGGCGCTGCGCAGCCCGGAGATCTCCTCCTGGGCCTGCTCGTGCAGCCCCGCCACGGAGTCGCGTACCTGCTGGGCGTGGAGTTCGGCCGCCGACACCATCTCGGTGGCGCGCCGGTCGGCCTCCTCGACCAGGCGCACGGCCTCCGCCTGCGCGTCCTCGACGCGCTTGCGCGCCGACGCCAGCAGCTCCTCGCTCTGCTCGCGGGCCCGCTCACGCTCCTGGCCGGCCTCCTGGCGGGCGGCGCCGAGCAGTTCCTCGGCCTCGCGGCGGCGCCGGGCGGCCTCCTCCTGGGCGGCGGCCAGCGTCTCGGACGCCTCCGCGCCGAGCCGCTCGGCGGCGGCCTGCGCCTCCGCGCGGACCCGGTCGGCGCTGTCCTGCGCCTCGGACTTCAGCCGCTCGGCCTCGGCCGCGGCCTCCGAACGCAGGCGTACGGCGACGGCCTCGCCCTCGGCCCGGAACGCGGCCGCGTCGGACGCGGCCTCGGTGCGCAGCCGCTCGGCCTCCGCCTCGGCCTGCTGCCGCAGCGTGCGGATCCGCTCGGCGGCCTCGGTGCGCAGCCGTTCGGCCTCCTCGGCGGCCTCCCGCCGGATACGGGTGGCCTCCTCGCGGGCGTCGGCCAGCGACTGCTCGGCGGCGGCGAGGCGGTCCTCGGCCTCCGCGTGCAGCCGCGCCAGCTCCTCGGCGGCCTCCGTGCGCCGCGCCTGGACGGTCCGCTCGGTCTCCTCGCGCAGTTCGCGGGCGGCCCGCTCGGCGTCGGCCCGGATGCCCTCGGCCTGCTCGGCGACCTCCTCGCGGTGCCGCTCGGCCTCCTGACGGGTGCGCTGGAGGGTCTCCTCGGCCTGCCGGCGCAGCGTCGTCGCGCGCTCGATGGCCTCGGTGCGGACCTTCTCGCTGTCGGCCGTCGCGGTCTGCCGCAGCTCGTCCGCGTCCGCCTTGGCCTTGGCCAGCAGCTCCTCGGCGGTCTTGGCCGCCTCCTCGATCTGCTGGACGGCCTCCTTGCGGGCCTCCGCGCGGATCTTCTCGCCCTCGGCGACCGCGTCGGCGCGCAGCTGCTCGGCCTCGCCGCGCAGCCGGCGGGCCTCCTCCTGCAGCTCGACCGTCTTGGCGCGGTACTCCTTGGTGTCGTCCTTCGCCGCGCCCTTGAGCTGCTCGGCGATGTCGTGCGCCTCGGCCCGCAGCCGGTCCGCCTCGGCCTCCGCCTCCCGGCGGATCCGCTCGGCCTCCTCGGCGGCGGCCTTGGTGGTGTCACGGGCTTCCGCCTGCGCCTTGTTGAGGACGTCCTCGGCGGTCTTGGCGGCCTTGGACAGCGCGGTCGCGCTCTCCTCGGCGGTGATCGTCCGGGCCTTCTCGGCGGCCTCGGCGAGGAGCTTCTCCGCCGCCGCGCGCGCGTCGGCGACGACCTGCTCGGCCTCCGCCCTGGTGGACTCGGCCTCCTTGGTGGCCTCCTGGACCAGCCGGGCGACCTGCTCCTTCGCGGTGCGGGTGCGGGTCTCGTTCGCCGCCTCGGCACTCGTCAGGGTCTTGGCGGCGGCCTCCTTCGCCTCGGCGACCGTCTTCTCGGCCTCGGCCTGCGCCTTGCGCAGCGCCTCCTCGGCCTGGCTCATGCGCTGCTCGGCGGCCCGGCTCAGCTCCTGGGCCTGGCGGCGGGCGGCGTCCGACTCCGAGACCGTGGAACTGCGCAGCTGCTCGGCGTGGTCGGTGGCCTCCTGGGCCTGGGCGGAGGCGGCGTTCAGCAGCCGCTCGGCGTCCGCGCGCGCCCGGCGCAGGATCTGCTCGGCCTCCGCGCGGGCCGCCTCGGCGTCGTTCTGCAGCCGCTGCCGGGCCTCGCTGGTCAGCCGCTCGGCCTCGGCGCGGGCAGCCGCCATGGCCTGCTCGGCCTCGGCACGCGACTCGTCCAGCAGGCGGCGCGCCTGCGACTCGGTGCGGGCGCGCAACTGCTCCGCCCACGCCACGTTCTCGTTGACGTGCGACTCGACGGTCTGCCGGCGCTCGGCCAGCTCCTGGTCGAGCTGCTGGCGCCGGGTGACGGCCTCCTGGTGCAGCTCCGCCTGCAGCCTGGCGGCCTGCTCGGCGTGCTCCTGCAGGATGCGCTGGGTCTGCGCCCGGGCCTGGCTCAGCTCGCGCTCGGCCTCCATGCGCAGCTGGTCCGCCTGCACCTGGGCGTTGCGCAGCAACTGCTCCGCCTGATACCCGAGGTCGCCGCCGTCGAAGGCGGGCCGGGACATGATGGTGCGCCGCGCCTCGTGCAGCTTGGCGCGCAGCACCTCGACCTGGTAGCCGAGGTCCTCGGCGTGCTGGATCGCCTTTTCCCGCTCGGTCTTCAGCCGTTTCATCTCGGCTTCGAACCGAGTGAGGTGGTCGACGTCAGCCGCCGGCTCTCGCTCCTGGCTCTCGTAGCCCCGCACTGCGCGGTCCCATCCGTCCCCTGGTCGCAGGTTTTTCCAAACGAGCTCCGTCCATCCGCCGGACGGGGCCCCCGGGGAATGGTGTCAGATCGACGGCGGAGCAGGGGCTGTTGCCCCGACGCTCGCCCCCCGAAACCCGGACCCCGGCATGCGGCCGCCCTCACGGAGCGGCGGCCGCCCCCAACCCTACCGGCCCATATGTACGAGGGTCAGTGCTCAGGTGACTCAACAGGCGCCGAAGTGACCAGTTCTGTGAGTACGCCGTGGCAATCCTTGGGGTGCAGGAAGGTGATCCGTGACCCCATGGAGCCGCGCCGGGGCTCTTCGTACAGGACGCGCACGCCCTTGTCCTTGATGTCGGCGGCGTCCGCGTCGACGTCCGCGGTGCCGAAGGCGATGTGGTGCACCCCCTCGCCGTTCTTGGCGAGCCACTTCGCGACGGTGGAGTCCTCCCTGGTCGGTTCCAGCAGCTGGAGGTAGGAGGCTCCGCCGTCGGAGGTGTCGTTGATCTTGAGCATGGCCTCGCGGACGCCCTGCTCCTCGTTGACCTCGGAGTGGAAGACCTCGAAGCCGTACGTGGCCCGGTAGAACTCGACGGTGGCGTCGAGGTCGTGGCAGGCGATCCCGATGTGGTCGATTCGCGTCAGCATGTTTTCAGTGCAGCGCGACTGGGATGGTTACGCAACGTGCGCGCGATCACACCGACGGCCCGATGACGTGACGGACCGCACCTCAGTACATTCGAAGTAAACCCTCGTTCACTCCTCGGCAGTGCAGCCGGTAAGGGGAATCACAGCTCATGTCTTCTGGAACGAACACCTCAGTGATCGTCGCGGGCGCCCGGACGCCCATGGGCCGGTTGCTGGGCTCGCTGAAGTCCTTCTCCGGAGCCGGCCTCGGCGGCTTCGCGATCAAGGCCGCCCTCGACCGTGCGGGGATCGGTGGCGACCAGGTGCAGTACGTGATCATGGGTCAGGTGCTGCAGGCCGGCGCGGGGCAGATCCCGGCGCGTCAGGCCGCGGTCAAGGCCGGCATCCCGATGAGCGTCCCGGCGCTCACCGTCAACAAGGTGTGCCTGTCCGGTCTGGACGCCATCGCGCTGGCCGACCAGCTGATCCGCGCGGGTGAGTTCGACATCGTGGTCGCGGGCGGCCAGGAGTCTATGACCAACGCCCCGCACCTGCTCCCGAAGTCCCGCGAGGGCTACAAGTACGGCGCCGTCCAGGTGCTGGACGCCATGGCCCACGACGGTCTGACCGACTCCTTCGAGGGCATCGCCATGGGCGAGTCCACGGAGAAGCACAACACGCGCCTCGGCATCAAGCGTCCCGAGCAGGACGAGATCGCCGCCCTGTCCCACCAGCGCGCCGCCGCCGCCCAGAAGAACGGCGTCTTCGAGGCCGAGATCACCCCGGTCGAGATCCCGCAGCGCAAGGGCGAGCCGGTCGTCTTCAGCCAGGACGAGGGCATCCGCGGCGACACCACGGTGGAGTCGCTGGGCAAGCTGCGCCCGGCGTTCACCAAGGACGGCACCATCACGGCCGGCACCTCCTCGCAGATCTCGGACGGCGCGGCGGCCGTGGTCGTGATGAGCAAGGCCAAGGCCCAGGAGCTCGGCCTGGAGTGGCTCGCGGAGATCGGCGCCCACGGCAACGTGGCGGGCCCGGACAACTCTTTGCAGTCGCAGCCGTCCAACGCCATCCTGCACGCCCTGAAGAAGGAGGGCCTGGGCGTCGAGGACCTCGACCTGATCGAGATCAACGAGGCCTTCGCGGCGGTCGCGGTCCAGTCAATGAAGGACCTCGGCGTGTCCACGGAAAAGGTGAACGTCAACGGCGGCGCCATCGCCCTCGGTCACCCGATCGGCATGTCCGGCGCCCGGCTCGTGCTGCACCTGGCCCTGGAGCTCAAGCGCCGGGGCGGCGGCGTCGGCGCGGCCGCGCTGTGCGGCGGCGGCGGTCAGGGCGACGCCCTGATCGTCCGGGTGCCCAAGGCCTGACCCTGTCCCAGTACGACGGTACGACTCTGAAGTGAACGGAGCTGTGATGCAGGACGTCTCCTCGCTGGTCGCCCAGGCCAGGGAAGGCCGGCCCCGGGCCGTGGCCCGGCTGATCTCCCTGGTGGAGGGGGCGTCCCCGCAGCTCAGGGAGGTCATGGCGGCCCTGGCCCCGCTGACCGGCAACGCCTACGTGGTCGGTCTCACCGGCTCGCCCGGTGTCGGCAAGTCGACCTCCACCTCCGCGCTGGTGACGGCGTACCGCAAGCAGGGCAAGCGGGTCGGCGTCCTGGCCGTCGACCCGTCCTCGCCGTTCTCCGGCGGCGCGCTGCTCGGCGACCGGGTGCGCATGTCGGAGCACGCCTCGGACCCCGGCGTCTACATCCGCTCGATGGCCACCCGCGGCCACCTGGGCGGCCTCGCCTGGGCCGCGCCGCAGGCGATCCGCGTGCTGGACGCGGCGGGCTGCGACGTGGTCCTGGTGGAGACGGTCGGCGTCGGCCAGTCGGAGGTCGAGATCGCCTCCCAGGCCGACACCTCCGTCGTCCTGCTGGCCCCCGGCATGGGCGACGGCATCCAGGCGGCGAAGGCGGGCATCCTCGAGATCGGCGACGTCTACGTCGTCAACAAGGCCGACCGGGACGGCGCGGACGCCACCGCCCGCGAGCTGAACCACATGCTGGGCCTCGGCGAGTCCCGCGGCCCCGGCGACTGGCGTCCGCCCATCGTCAAGACGGTCGCCGCCCGCGCCGAGGGCGTCGACGAGGTCGTCGAGGCCCTGGAGAAGCACCGGGCGTGGATGGAGGAGCGGGGCGTGCTGGCCGAGCGTCGGCGCGCCCGCGCCGCCCACGAGGTGGAGACGATCGCGGTGACGGCTTTGCGAGAGCGTATCGGCGATCTGCACGGCGACCGCCGGCTGAGCGCGCTCGCGGAGCGGATCACGGCGGGCGACCTCGACCCCTACCGGGCGGCCGACGAACTGGTGGCGGGCCTGACCCAGGCGTGACCGCGCCCGCCCGCCGGGGCACCGGCTTCCCCGCCGGTGCGCCGGCGGGCGCGTTCCGCCGCCCGGCGTAGCCCGCGCCCGGCCGCCGGGTCGGCGCGGCGCGTCGGTGCCCGTGCGGGCCCCGGCCGATGTCGGCGCGTGCCCGCGCCCCCTCGCCTCGCGCGGCCGTGCGGCCGGGTGTGTCGGGTGTGGGGGCGATGGGAGCTGGGGGCCGTCACCTTCCGGTCGTGCTCCGCCGGGTCGGCGCGGCGCGCTGGTGTCCTGTGCGGGTCCCCGGCCCGAGGGGGTCGGCGCGTGCCCGAGCCCGCCTCGCCTTGTGCGGCCGTGCGGCCGGGTGTGTCGTGGCGTGGGGGTGGTGGGAGCCGGGGACCGGTCAGGTTCCGGCCGTGCTCGCGGCGGGCTCCCGGAGTGCTGCTTTCAGCGGCACGTCCGGGTCCGCGACCAGCCGTGGTTCGACCGCCGTCCCGGCGGTGATCAGGCGGCGGCCCTGCGCCAGGTCACGGGGCCGGTCCACGGCGAGTACGGCCGTCAGGCGCTCCCCGCGCATCCAGCACACGCTCCAGCCGTCCCCGCTCCCCGCCCCGCCGGTTCCGGCGCCCCGCCCGAGCCCGTCGCCCGCCGCCCCGCGCCACACCACCGTGTCCCCGGGGGCGGCGTGCCCCGCGTACTGCACGACCCGGCCGAACTGCTCCGACCAGAAGTACGGCACCGGGTCGTACGCCGGCGCCCCGGCCCCCTGCGTGAGATGTGCCGCGACCGTCCTGGCCCCCTGCAGGGCGTTGTCCCAGTGGTGCACCAGCAGCCGCTGCCCGTAACGCGCCGACGGGAAGGACGCGCAGTCCCCGACCGCGTACACGTCCGGCACGGAGGCCCGCAGATACGCGTCGGCCGCCACCTCGCCGCGGGCGCCGAGGGCGATTCCCGAACCGGCGAGCCAGTCCGTCGCGGGCCGCGCGCCGACCCCGACCACGACCGCGTCCGCCCGCAGCCGGTCGCCGTCCGCCAGGCGCACCCCGCCCGGCTCCACCTCGGCGACGCGGGTGCCGGTGCGCAGTTCGGCGCCCGCCTCCGCGTACCAGGCCGCCATCGGCGCGGCCACCTCGGCGGGCAGAGCTCCGCCGAGCGGTGCTCCGGCCGCCTCGACCACCGTGACCCGGCATCCCGCCTCCCGGGCGGCCGTGGTGAGTTCGGCGCCGATCCAGCCGGCCCCGATGATCACCAGCTCGCCCCGCGCGTCCAGCACGGCGCGCAGCCGCTCGGCGTCGTCGAGGGTGCGCAGGACGTGCGCCGGCGCGCCCGGCAGCCGTACCGGGTCGGCGCCGGTCGCGATCACGAGCGTCTCGTACCCCAGGTCGCCCCGGGAGGTGATCAGGCGCCGTTCGCCCGGCACCACGGCCGTTGCCGTGCGCCCCGGATCGAGGCCGATGCCGAGGTCCTCGAAGTCGATGTCGAAGACCACGTCGCCGGGCCGGCCCTGGCCGCGCAGCACCGCCTTGGACAGCGGCGGCCTGTCGTACGGGCGGTGCGGCTCGCCCCCGACCAGGGTCACCGAACCGGTGTAGCCGCGTTCCCGCAGCGCGACCGCGGTGTGCACACCGGCCGCTCCCGCGCCCACGATGACGACTCCCACTGACATCGACCTCCCTGTATCCGCGGTGCCTGGGCCCCCATCGTGGGGGACCGGCGGCGGGCCGGTCGCGGTCGCGAGCCGTAGTCAAGGGGGCGATAGGGGATGGTCCGGCGTCCGGCTCTCCCTAGCATCCGAAGCGTCCGGCAGCAGTGGCGAACCCGCGCGACGGGCGTGGACACCGACACAGAAGGGCGGAAAGAACCCATGGCACGTGATTCCGAGTCCGGGTTGCCCATCGAACCGGTCTACGGGCCCGACGCGTTGCGGGGCTGGGATCCCGCGGCGCAGCTCGGGGAGCCGGGGGCCTACCCCTTCACCCGCGGTGTCTATCCGACGATGTACACGGGCCGTCCGTGGACGATGCGCCAGTACGCGGGTTTCGGCACGGCGGTGGAGTCCAACGCCCGCTACCGGCAGCTGATCGCCAACGGGACGACCGGGCTGTCGGTCGCGTTCGACCTGCCCACCCAGATGGGCCACGACTCGGACGCGCCGATCGCGTCCGGCGAGGTCGGCAAGGTCGGCGTGGCCATCGACTCGATCGACGACATGCGGGTGCTGTTCGGCGGGATTCCGCTGGACAAGGTCTCGACGTCGATGACGATCAACGCGCCGGCGGCGGTGCTGCTGCTCCTGTACCAGCTGGTGGCGGAGGAGCAGGGGGTGAGCGCCGACCAGCTCACCGGCACGATCCAGAACGACGTGCTGAAGGAGTACATCGCGCGCGGCACGTACATCTTCCCGCCGAAGCCCTCCCTGCGGTTGATGGCGGACATCTTCAAGTACTGCACGGCCGAGATCCCGAAGTGGAACACGATCTCGATCTCCGGCTACCACATGGCGGAGGCGGGCGCCTCGCCCGTCCAGGAGATCGCGTTCACCCTCGCCGACGGCATCGAGTACGTCCGCACGGCGGTCGCCGCGGGCATGGACGTCGACGACTTCGCGCCCCGCCTGTCGTTCTTCTTCGTGGCCCGCACGACGATCCTGGAGGAGGTCGCGAAGTTCCGTGCCGCGCGCCGGATCTGGGCGCGGGTGATGCGGGACGAGTTCGGTGCGAAGAACCCCAAGTCGCTGATGCTGCGCTTCCACACGCAGACCGCGGGGGTGCAGCTCACCGCCCAGCAGCCGGAGGTGAACCTGGTCCGCGTCGCGGTGCAGGGTCTGGCGGCGGTGCTGGGCGGCACGCAGTCGCTGCACACCAACTCCTTCGACGAGGCGATCGCGCTGCCGACGGACAAGTCCGCGCGCCTGGCGCTGCGCACGCAGCAGGTCCTCGCCTACGAGACGGACGTGACGGCGACCGTCGACCCCTTCGCCGGGTCGTACGTCATCGAGAAGATGACCGACGACGTCGAGGCGGCGGCGCTGGAGCTGATGAAGAAGGTCGAGGACCTCGGCGGCGCGGTGACGGCCATCGAGCACGGCTTCCAGAAGAACGAGATCGAGCGCAGCGCCTACCGCATCGCCCAGGAGACGGACAGCGGCGAGCGGGTGGTCGTCGGGGTCAACCGGTTCCAGCTGGACGAGGAGGAGCCGTACGAGCCGCTGCGCGTCGACCCCGCCATCGAACGTCAACAGGCGGAACGCCTCTGCAAGTTGCGTGCCTGGCGTGAGCAGTCCCAGGTCGACGCCGCGCTGGCGCAGCTCAAGAAGGCCGCCGCGGGTGACGACAACGTGCTGTACCCGATGAAGGAGGCGCTGTGCGCCCGCGCCACCGTCGGCGAGGTGTGCAACGCCCTGCGCGAGGTGTGGGGCGTGTACGTGCCGGTCGACGCCCTGTGAGGAGGGGAAGAACGTGAGCCGTATCCGTCTCGTCGTGGCCAAGCCCGGTCTCGACGGCCATGACCGGGGTGCCAAAGTCGTCGCCCGGGCGCTGCGTGACACCGGAGTCGAAGTCGTCTACACCGGACTGCACCAGACGCCCCGTCAGATCGTGGACACCGCCCTCCAGGAGGACGCCGACGGCATCGGGCTGTCCGTGCTGTCGGGGGCGCATATGACGCTCTTCGCCGAGGTCATGCGCCTGCTGCGGGAGGAGGGCGCGGCGGACATCACGGTGTTCGGCGGCGGGATCATCCCCGAGGCGGACATCCCCGAACTGCTCGGCCTGGGTGTCGCGGCCGTCTTCACGCCGGGCACCCCGACCCGGGAGATCACCGACTGGGTCCACGAACGTCTGAGCGCGGCCTGACCGGACAGCCCCGAGCATGAAAAAAGCCGGGCGACCGGATAACAAATACCAATCGCCCGGTTTTACAATGCTCGCGGGGAGGACCAGCAGGCAGGCACAGGCAATGGAGTGACTTGGGATGGCCAAACAGGAGCGCGCCCGGCGCACCCTTCAGCGCATCGTCTCGGCGGCGGCGGACCGGTTCGAGAAAAACGGCTACAACGGCACCACCCTCGACGACATCAGCCGGGAGGCGGGGGTGTCGAAGGGGGCGCTCTACTTCCACTTCGGGTCGAAGCAGGAGGTCGCCGACGCCGTCACCGAGCACTCGTACGGCCTGCTGGAGGATCTGCTCGACATCGATCCGGACCCGGGCGGCTCCGCCCTGCAGCAGCTCATCGATCTCACGCACGGGCTCAGCCGGCTGCTCCACGGCGAGCCCACGCTGCGCGCCGCCCTGCGCTTCCACCGCGAACGCACACAGCTGGGAGAGGAGTTCGACCACTACGCGCTGTGGCTGGCGGGCGTCGAGCGGCAGCTCGCGCGCGCGGCCGAACGACGGGAACTGCGCGGCGACCTGCCCGGCCAGGCGGGCCGGGTGCTCGCCATGGTCACGCTGTTCTCGGTCGAGTCGCTCGCCGCGCGCCGCGTGCCGGACAGGGACGCGGCGCAGCAGATCACGGATCTGTGGAACGTCCTGCTCGGGGCGTTCGTCCCCTTCCCGGCGGCCGGCGGCTTCCGCACCGGGGTGCCGGAGCCCTGCCCGGCGCGTTGACGGGGGCTCCGGGGCCAGGCTCTACCCCGCGGCGCCCAAGAGCTGTTCGGCGACCTGGGCGCTGCCTTCCGGGTGGAAGCGGGCCAGCCTGCGCGGCGGCACGATGCCGGGCAGCAGCACCTCCCACATCAGGGTCGTCCGCTCGGACAAGTCCTTGCGCCCGCACAGCACTTGGGAGCTGAGCTGGATCCCGGTCCAGGAGCCGACGATCATCGCGGCCACCCGCTCGCAGTCGACGTCGGCCTTGACGTCCCCGCGCTGCTGAGCCTCGGCCAGACACTTGCGGAAGATCTCTATCCACTTCGTGTACGGCTCGCTGACGATGCTGGTCTTGGAGCTCTGGTCGGTCACGAGCCGGATCCCGGCCCGCACCCGGACGTTCTCCACCAGCACGCGCGCCATGTGGTGGAGGATGTCGATGGCCGACTGCAGACCGGGGTTGTCGAGGTTCTCCATGGGGGCCAGTGCGGAGAACTGCTCGTCGATCAGGTGCTGTGCCAGCTCCTCCTTCGAGGAGAAGTGGAAGTAGAGGGCGCCCTTCGTCACCCCGGACTCCTTGACGATGTCGCCGAGAGTGGTGCCGTGGAACCCCTCAGCGTCGAAGACGCGTGCCGCGCCCTCCAGGATGGCGGCCCGGGTGACCTCCGCGCGTTCCTGCCTGGCCATGCGTCCAACCCCTTCGCTCAGTGACCGGAGCTGTCGTCGCGGCGTCCTCCTTCTGGCAGGTCGCGACCCGCTCTCGCCATCAGTTTGCCCGTCCCCCTCACAAAAAACCAACTAACTGGTACTGTTTCTCGCGACGCTTCACCCGCCCCCAGTACGTCTTTCTTGGCGTTTGTCCTGCTCAGACATCCCTCAGGAGGCACTGATGAGCGTTCCCTCTTTTCTCGAACAGCGCGAAACCTCGTCGTTAGACGACTCCGAGCTCTTCCTCCAGTCCGTCCCCCGCGCCGTCGTGCACCGCGCCGCGGTCTCCGAGGTTCTGGTGACCGGGATTCGCCAGGCGAGCGACGATCACTTCCGGGTGGGGGTGCAGTGGCCCCGCAGCCACTCCTACTACGGCCGGGTCGCCGGCCGCTGGCACGACCCGATGCTGCTGGGCGAATCGATTCGCCAGGCCCTGCTCGCCATATCCCACCTCGCCTACGAGGTGCCCTTCGGGCACCGGTTCCTCTCCAGCAGCCTCTCCTACAGCATGGAGTCGGACGGCGCCCTCATCGCCGAACGCCCCGCTGACATCCTGCTGGACGTCCGCTGCCGCAACGTCAGACGCCGTGGGCGCAACATCGCCGCGATGGACCTCGACGTGGACTGCCTCCGCGACGGGACAGGCGTCGGTTCCGGCACGATAGCCGCGCAGTGCGTCGCCGAGACCGCCTACCGGCGGCTGCGCGGGGAGCGGGCGCAGAACGTGCCCGGACTGCCCACGTCGGAGCCCGTCGCCCCGGAACACGTCGGCCGGACCTCGGCGTTCGACGTGGTCCTCGGCGTCACCAACATGGAGCGCGTGTGGACCCTGCGCTACGACCGCGACCACCCGGTGCTCTTCGACCACCCGGTCGACCACGTGCCCGGCATGGTCATCATGGAGGCGGCCCGGCAGGCCGCGCTCGCGGTGCTCGGGCGGCCCGACGGCCTCATCGTCGCCTGCGACTCCACCTACCGGAAGTACGTGGAGTTCGACAGCACGTGCCTGGTGACGGCGACACCGCAGCCGGCCCGCGAGGAGGGCGTCCGCACCGTCTCGGTCAGCTTCAACCAGGGCGGCGCCACGGTCGCCGGCTGCGAGGTGCGGATCCTTGCCGGCTGAATCTGCGAACGGGCGAGCGGTCCTGGTCGTGGGCGGCACCGGGTTCATCGGCAGCGCCGTGGTCCGGGGACTGCTGCGGCCCTCGGTCTCCGGACCACCGGTGGCGGACCTGCGCGTGCTGTCGCGCCGGCCACTGCCGGAATGGATGACGTCGGCGGGTGCGCGGAGGATTCCCGGCGACCTCATGGTTCCGGAGAGCCTGCGCGGCTGCGGCGAGGGGGTGGGCACGGTGCTCCACCTGGCCAGCTACGTCGGCCGGGACAAGGCCCTCGCCGAAGCGGTCAACGTGGAGGGGACCCGCGCCCTGGTGAAGTCGGCCCGGGTGGCCCGCGTGCTGTACGTCTCGACCGCCGCGGTGTACGGCCACGGACCGCACCGGGGGGTGCGCGAGGGCAGGCTGACGCCGGCCCCGGTGTCCCCCGCGAGTGCCTCGCGCCTGCTCGCCGAGGAGGCGGTGCGGGCGCACGGAGGGGTCGTGCTGCGGCCCAACCTGGTCTACGGGCCCGGCGACCGGTGGTACGTCCCCCTGTTCCTGCGGCTGCTGCGCAAGGTACCGGTGTGGTCCGAGGGCGGCAGGGCCCGCAGCTCCCTCATCGGCGTGCACGAACTGGCCGGGGTGGTCGGGGCGTTCGCGAGAAGCGGGTGGACCGACGCCGACCGCGGCGCCGCCTACCACGTCAACCATCCGCGTCCCGTCACGGTGCGCAGCGCGGCGACCCGGCTGTGCCGCGGGCTCGGTGTGCCGCTGCCCAGCACCGACCTGCCGCGCTCGGCGCACCGGGAGCTGTCGTCGCGCCTGCTGCCGGAGCTGACGCCGCATCAGTACGAGCTGCTGACCGACGACTACTACTACGACAGCGCACGGGTGTGGGAACGCACCGGCCTGACGCCCGGACCGGGCTTCGGGGCCGGTCTGGCGGCGAGCCTGGCCTGGTACCGGGAACACCTGGCACGGCTGCGCCTCGCCTGACGACCTGAGCCCGAGCCCGAGCCCGAGGGCGGGGCGGACCGATCCGGTCCGCCCCGCCCTCTCACGCTTCCTGCCCGGCGAACGCCTCCGTGACGCTGGTGGCCAGCTCGACCGGCAGGTCCTTGCGGCAGCGCACGCCCAGCTTCCGGTAGACCCGGGTGAGGTGCTGCTCCACCGTGCTGGCGGTGATGAACAGCTTGGCCGCGATCTCCCGATTGGTGTAGCCGCCGACGGCCAGCGCGGCGACCCGCCGCTCGGAGCCGGTGAGCAGCGCCCCGTCACCGGAGCCGGCGCCGGCCGGGGAGGTCTGCTCCTCGCCGTCGTCGGGGAAGGACAGCAGTGCCTCGGAGAGCGAGGCGGCGTCGCACAGCCCGACCAGGTGACGGGCGCGCCGCACATGCGTACGCGCGCGGCGGTTGTCGCCGAGTTCGTGATAGGCGGTGGCGAGATCGCCGAGGACCCGGATCTGCTCGTAGCGGTCGCCGCACCGCTCGTAGAGGTCCAGCGCCTCCGACAGCATCTGCGGCCGACGCGCCACCGGGCCGCCGACCGCCAGCGCCCGCAGGGCCGCCGCCCGGGGGCGGGCGCCGTTGGTGCCGGGCCGGCCGAGCTGGTCGTAGGCCAGGCGCGCGGCCTGCTCCCGGTTGCCGAGGTCGAGCCAGGCCTCGGCCGCGCTGGTGCGCCACGGCACGATGCCGGGAACGTCGATGCCCCAGGCGCGCATCCGGTCCCCGCAGGCCAGGAAGTCGGCGAGCGCCGCGTGCGGATGGCCGGTGAGCAGGTGGTACTGGCCGCGTGCGTGCAGGTAGTGCAGACCGTAGCGGGTGTCGAAGAGGTGCTTGGGGACGGAATGGGTCAGATAGGCGCCCGCCTCGTCGTAGTGGCCCATACGGGTCGTGGCGAGCACCAGGCTGCCCAGGGGTGCGCCCACGGCGACGCCCCAGGCGCCCGGATGGATGTGGTTGAGGGCCTGCTGGGCGTGGTCCACGGCGCCGGTGAGATCGCCCAGCCGCAGCGCGGCCTCGGCGCGCATGGACGACAGCATGGCCATCCAGGTCGGCGAGTACGGCGTGTGGCCCTCGCGCAGCAGCCGGTCGCACCAGGCGGCGGCGTCCGGGGAGTCGGTGCACAGCAGCACGCCGAGCGCGAGCAGCGCGGGCTCCTCCGGCCAGCTCAGGTCGTAGGTGGGGCCGCGGTCCTTGAGCACCTGGTGGGCCTGGCCGACGACCTCGTGGGCGCGTCCGTTGACCAGGGCGTCGGCGAGCAGCGCGGCGGGGCGGCCCCGGCCGGCCGGGCGGTGGGTGCGGCGGGCCACCGTGGGATGCGTCCAGGCCAGCCACTTCTCGGTGTCGTCCAGCAGGGCGGCGGCCTCGCTGTGCGCCTCCGGGCGGGCGGTGCGCAGCCGGTCCAGCAGCTCTCCCGCCTCGGCGGCGCGGCCCTGCCACAGCAGTTGACGTACCAGGTCGAGGGTGCGGGCCGGGGTCAGCTCGTCGGCGCGGGCGGCGGCGGTCAGGGCCGTCAGATGGCGTTCGGCGGTCGCCGGGTCGAACAGCCGGCGCACCTGGACCAGGCGCGACTCGATCGAGGCGCGTTCGGCGTTGGAGCCGACGGGGGCGCGCAGCGCGGCCTCCAGGGCGGCGGCGGCGTGCTGCGACCGGCCGGCCAGCAGTTCCTGCTCGGCCGCCGCCAGCAGGACGTGCACGCTCCAGGCGCCGCTCGGCCGGTCCGCCTCGATGAGCAGCGGGGCGATGTCCCGCGGCGGGCAGCCCTGCTCGTGCAGCAGCGCGGCGGCCGCGAGCCGGAGGGCGGTGCGCTCCTCGGGCGGAAGGTCGTCGAGGACGGCCTCCCGGGCGATGTCGTGGCTCAGTTTGGCGCCGGCGACCAGGCCGACGGAGGCGAGGGTCTGCAGCGCGGCGACGGCCGTGCCGTCGTCGACCCCGGCGAGCCGGGCGAGCCGGTCGGGCGCCTCGGCGCTGCCCAGCACCGCGAGCGCGCGGGCGACGGCCGTCACGGGTTCCTCCAGGCGGCCGAGCTGGCGCAGGACCGCGCTGCCGTAGCCGTCCTTGCGGACGCCGCCGCAGGCCAGGTGGTCGTCGAGCAGCGCGCGCAGCAGCCGCAGGTTGCCTCCGCTGACGGTGTGGAACTCGCCGGCGAGCCGTTCGGCCTCGGCCTGCTCCAGGCGCCCGGCGAGCAGCGCGGCGACCTGGCCCTCGGTCAGCGGCTCCAGCGCGAGGCGGTGGGTGTGCGGCTGGTCGAGCAGCTCGGTGCGGAAGAGGCCGCGGTGGGCGGTGGTGTCGTCGGTGAGGACGGCCATCACGCGAGCGGAGGCGGTCCGGCGCACCAGGTAGAGCAGGCACGCCAGCGACTGCGGGTCGGCGTGCCGGATGGTGTCGATGCCGATGAACACCGGTGCAGTCTTGGCGAGTTCGAGCAGAGTCGCGGTCACCTCGTCGAGCAGCCGGGCCAGTCCGGGGCCGATTGCGGCGGTGTCGTGGGCGGGATCGTCGGCGGTGGCCTCGGCGTTCAGACGCCGGTGCAGGGCCCGCAGCCGGGCGACCGGGCCGTCCGCCGTCGGCATGGAGGAGAAGAGCTGTCCCAGGACTCCGAACGGCAGCGCGCTCTCGGCCCTGGAACAGCCGGCGTGCAGCACCAGGCTCCCGCCCTGGCGGGCCTGGCCGGCGATGGTGTGCAGAAGTTCGGTCTTTCCGCTGCCGCCGGGGCCTTCGAGCAGTACCACGGCGCCCTTTCCGGCGCTGAATTCGCTGAGTATTCGGGTGAGTTCTGCTTCCTTCTCGACGCGTTCGACCAGGTCCACTGGTTCCCTCCGTACGAACGTGGTTTCGAGTTTCCGACGCGCCGAAGCTAGCAACCCCTCAGGGGGCCCCGGTTTCTCCGCGCACACCGGACGGCAACTGTCCGCCCACCGTCCCGGAGGGGGCCCGTGGGGGAGCGGAACGAACGTTCCGCGTGCCGGAGCGAGTGGGTCGCATGGATCACCCGACTGTCAAAGATCGTGCAAAATGGCCCTTGAGCTGCTGTTTCTCGCGGATCCGGGCATCGTCACAGGATGTACACCGGCCTTGACAAACAGGTCGGATGGTTTTTTACTGTAGAGGTACTTCTGGACGCAGCTCCGGCTGCCGCGCCGACCGGGGGGTGGCTCTTCCATGCGATTCAACTTGCTCGGCCCTTTAGAAGCGGTAGCCGACGGAAGCTTCGTGGAACTCGGTGGATTCAACCAGCGGGCCATCACCGGATTCCTTCTCCTGCACGCCAACGAGGTCGTGCCGACGAGCAAACTGATTCACGCGCTGTGGGGGTACGACAATCCCGCGACGTCCCGGAAGATGGTGCAGAACGCCGTGTCCGGGCTGCGCAGGATCATCGAGCGGCACGCGCGGCCCGACGGGGCCGTACGGCTCACGACCGTCGCACCCGGCTACCGCCTCAGCGTCGCCGACGGCCACCTGGACCTGTGGCACTTCCGCCGTCAGGTGGACCTCGGGCGCGCCGAACTCGCGGAGGGCCACCGGGAGTCGGGAACCGACATGCTGCGCTCTGCGCTCTCGCTGTGGCGCGGGCCGGCCCTGGCCGACCTCGTCGAGTCCGGCATCGACTGGCCGGAGCTGAAAGCGGTCACCGGACTGCGGATGAGCGTCTTCGAGGACTACACGCAGGAACTGCTCAGGCGCGGGCAGCACCACGAGATCCTCGGCACGCTGGAGGAGATGGCCGCCGCGGAGCCCACCGGCGAGCGGCTGTGCGGGCTGCTGATGGTGGCCCTCTACCGGGCCGGCCGGCAGCACGACGCGCTCGCCGCCTACCAGCGCACCCGGACCGCGCTGCTGGACAACTTCGGGCTGGACCCGGGGCAGGAGCTGCGGTCCCTGGAACTGGCCATCCTCAACCAGGACCCGGCGCTGACCCCCGAGTCCAGGCCGTACTGGCAGCACACGGCCCGGCGCCCGGCAGGCGTGGGCCGCTGCGAGCACCGGGTCGGCTACGCCCGCCGCACCCGCACGGTGCAGCACAGCCGAAGGCGGCCGTAGCGCCGTCGGGCGGCCGGGGTGCGCGCCCGTCGCGGGGGCGTGGGCTTCAGGCGGCTCCGGGCGTCACGGCGCCGGTGCCCGTTCCGCGGGCGAGGAGGACCGCGCCGTCCAGGGAGGAGAGCGCGCCCAGGGCGGCCGCGCGGACTTCGGGGGACGGGCCGGCGGGGCGTCGCAGGGCGGTGACCTGGTCCGTCACCAGCGCGACGTAGCCGGGCAGGCCGGCCGCGAAGCCGCCGCCGATGGTGATGACCTCGGGGTGCGCCAGTTCGGCCAGCGACACCGCGGCCGCGGCGAGCGCGGCCGCGCCCGCCGTCACCGTCTCCACCGCCCACTCCTCGTGATCGGTCCAGGCCTGCCGCAGTTCGGCGAAGTCGACCGGCCGTCCGAGCGCCCGCGCGGCCCGCCGCAACGTCGCCCGCCCCGAGGCCAGCGCCTGTACGCAGCCGTGCCGGCCGCAGTCGCACCGGGCGCCCCCGCTCAGGTCGACGACGACATGACCCACCTCGCACGAGCCGCGCGCGGTTCCCGGCCGCATCACCCCGTCCAGCACCATGCCACCGCCGATCCCCGTGCCCACGCCGAAGTGCACCAGGTCGCGGCAGCCCGCCGCCCGCGCCTCGGCGAGCGCGGCGAGGTCGCCGTCGTCGGCGATCCGCACCTGCGCGCCGGGCAGCAGGGCCGACAGCCGGCGTCGTACGTCCAGCCCCTGCCAGGCCGGCCGGTTGGGCCAGCCGCGTACCCTTCCCTCGGCGTCCACGGCCGCGGGCAGCGCCACGCCCACCGCGGTCACCGGATCGCCGGGCGGACGGCGCAGCGCGGCCAGGGCGGACGCCAGCGCCTCCAGGTCGGCCGCCGCACCCCCCTCGTGCGGCCAGGTGAACCGGGTCTCCTGCGGGCGCGCGCCCACGGCGGCGCCGTTGCGTTCCAGCCGCAGCGCCACTTTCGTACCGCCTATGTCGATTCCCAGATGGCTCACGGTTATTCTCCCCGGCCTCTCGTGCCCTTCGGCAAGGAATTGCGGTCTGCCGTTCAATTCCCTTGCAACATATGCGGTCGAAGTGTCGAGCGCAGCAGTCCGGTGACCGCGTCGGAGTGCTCGGCGAGATAGAAATGGCCGCCGTCGAAAACGTGCAGGGAAAATCCGGTGCTGGTGTGGCGCCGCCATTCCTCGACTTCCCGGACGGTGACCCGGGGGTCGGCCGATCCGACCAGCGCCGTGATGGGGGCCGTCAGCGGTTCGGCGTGCGCGCAGCGGTACGTGGCGACCGCCCGGAAGTCGTTGCGCAGCACCGGCATGGTGAGCCGCAGCAGTTCCTCGTCGAGGGCGAGCGCGGCATCGCTGCCGCCCAGCAGCATGACTTCCTTCAGCAGGGTCTCGTCGTCGAGTTCGTGGAAGCCGTCGGCGCGGACGACCGACGGGGCGCGGCGCGCGGAGACGATCAGGGCCGCGGCGGGCGAACCGCCCTCCTCCAGGCGACGGGCGACTTCGTAGGCGACGGTGGCGCCCATGCTGTGCCCGAACAGCGCGATGGGCCCGGCCCACGGCATGAGGGCCAGGGCGACCTGGTCGGCCAGCTCGTGCACGGAGCCGACCAGGGCTTCGTGCCGCCGGTCCTGCCGGCCGGGATACTGCACGGCGAGGACCTCGACGTCGTAGCCGAGCGCCGCCGACAGCGGATGGAAGTAGCTGGCCGACCCGCCTGCGTGGGGCAGGGCGACCAGGGTCATACGACGCTCCGGCTTGGGGTGGTAGCGGCGTATCCACTGCTGGGAACACGTGACGCTGGTGCTCATGCGGGGCTCCTGTGGGCGGACGGTCGGACGGTCGGACGGGCAGAGGGCCGGACAGGCAGACGGTCGGGGCTGCGGCTGCGGCTGCGGGCGCGGGCTACGCGGTGGCGGCCAGCGACGGCGCGGCCGTCCGGGCCCCGCCCGCGATGGTGAGCAGGGCGCGGGCCCCGAGCCGGTAGCCGAGCGAGCCGAGGCCCACCACCACACCCGAGGCGAGCGGTGCGATGACCGATTCGTGGCGCCACTGCTCACGGGCCCAGACGTTCGACAGATGGACCTCCACCCAGGGGCGGGGGTAGTTCGCCAGGGCGTCGCGCAGGCTCCAGCCGGCGACCATCAGGGCGCCCGGGTTCACCAGGGCGCCGACCGTGCCGTAGTGGGCGTGCACGGCGCGCACCAGGTCGCCCTCGGAGTCGCTCTGGACGGAGATGACCTCCCAGCCCCTCCCGGCGACCTCCTCGCGCACGGCCCGCTCGATGTCGGCCAGGGTGTCGGTGCCGTACACCTCGGGCTCGCGCTGCCCGAGGATGCCGAGGTTGGGCCCGTTCAGCAGGAGTATCGCGCTCATGACTCACCTCACAACTGCGGTTGGAATACCGGCTCTTCGTGGTCTGTCCAGACGCACTCCATTCTTTATTGCGCACACCCGTTTGTAGCCGGTATCGGGGTGCCGGATTACGTGTCAGGGGGGTCGGCACGGCGATTTCAGGGGGGTTTTCGGGGACCCGGTAGGGGATGGGAGAGGCTGCCGTCCGCGCGGTAGCGTGATATCCCCGCACCGCCGATTCCCGGCTTTCCGGGGGCGGTTGGCCCTTCCGCGGAGATCTCCGCGTTCACCGGAACAGGAATGGACCGTCATGAATGATCAGGCGAAGCTTATCGCGGACCTCCCCGTGTGGCCGCAGTACGGCGACGAGGAGCGCACCGGTCTGCTCCGCGCACTGGAGCAGGGGCAGTGGTGGCGCATGGGAGGCAGCGAAGTCGACTCGTTCGAGCAGGAGTTCGCGGACCGCCACGGGGCGCCCTATGCGCTGGCGGTGACCAACGGCACCCACGCCCTGGAACTCGCCCTGCAGGTGCTCGGCGTACGCGAGGGCAGTGAAGTCATCGTCCCCGCCTTCACGTTCATCTCGTCCTCGCAGGCCGCGCAGCGCCTCGGCGCGGTCGCCGTACCGGTGGACGTCGACCCGGAGACGTACTGCCTCGACCCGCAGGCGGTGGCCGCCGCGGTGACATCGCGCACCAGCGCCATCATGCCGGTGCACATGGCCGGTCACTTCGCGGACATGGACGCCCTCGGGAAGCTGTCCGCCGACACCGGGGTGCCGCTGATCCAGGACGCCGCGCACGCCCACGGCGCCGAGTGGCTCGGCCGCAAGGCCGGCGAACTGGGATCGGTGGCCGCGTTCAGCTTCCAGAACGGCAAGCTGATGACGGCCGGCGAGGGCGGCCTGGTCACCTTCCCCGACGAGGCCTCCTACCAGGAGGGCTTCCTGCGGCACAGCTGCGGCCGGCCGCGCACCGACCGCAAGTACCACCACCAGACCTCGGGCTCCAACTTCCGGATGAACGAGTTCTCCGCGGCGGTGCTGCGGGCCCAGCTCGGCCGGCTCGACGAGCAGATCGCCACCCGCGAGCAGCGCTCCCCGCTGCTCGCCGGCCTCCTCGCGGGCATTCCGGGCGTGGTCCCGCAGGCCCGCGACGAGCGGGTCACGGCCCACCCGCACTACATGCAGATGTTCCGCATCCCCGGCATCGCCGAGGAGGACCGCAACGCACTGGTCGACCGGCTCGTCGAGCGGGGCGTCCCCGCGTTCGTCGCGTTCCGCGCCATCTACCGCTCGGAGGGCTTCTGGGAGTACGCGCCGCCCGCCGCGACCGTCGCGGAACTCGCCGAGCGCTGCCCGGTGACCGAGGCCATCAACGCCGACTGCATCTGGCTGCACCACCGGACCCTGCTGGGCACCGAGGAGCAGATGCACGCCGTGGCCCAGGTCGTGGCCGAAGAGGTCGCGCGCGCATGAGCACCCGGGGGAGCGCACGAGGACCGGGCGACGCCACGGTCCGTACGAGCGTGGTGGGTCTGGGGTGGGCGGCGAAGTCCATCTGGCTTCCGCGACTGCGCCAGCACCCCTCCTTCGGTGTGTCGTTCCTGGTGGAACCCAACCAGGCGGCGCGTGCCGACTTCCCGCACGACCGCGCCGGGACCCGGCTGCTGTCCGACGTGTCGGAACTGCGCCCCGACGAGGTCGACCTGGCGATCGTGGCCGTGCCGAACCATCTGCACTCGGCCGTGGCCTGCCGCGTCCTGCGCATGGGCATCCCGGTGTTCCTGGAGAAGCCCGTCTGCCTCAACTCGGCGGAGGCGGACCAGCTCGCCGCCGCCGAACGCGAGGGCGGCGCGTTGCTGCTCGCGGGCAGCGCGGCCCGCTACCGGGCCGACGTGCTGGCGCTGCGCGAGGTCATCCAGCGGGACCTGGGCGAACTGCGGCACATCGAACTGTCCTGGGTGCGCGCGCGGGGGGTGCCCAGCGCGGGCGGCTGGTTCACCCAGCGGCAGTTCGCCGGCGGCGGGGCCCTGGTGGACCTCGGCTGGCATCTGCTCGACACCGTCGGGCCGATCCTCGGTCCGGTCGGTTTCGACCAGGCGGTCGGCACGGTGTCCGACGACTTCGTCAACGACCAGTCCTCGGAGGCCGCCTGGCGCGAGGACGCGCCGCGGGAACCGGACGCCGAGGGCGACGTGGAGGACACCGCGCGCGGCTTCCTGGTGACCGAGACCGGGGTGTCGGTGGCGATCCGGGCGAGCTGGGCCTCGCACGAGCCGTACGACACCACCCGGATCCGGGTCGACGGCAGCGCCGGCAGCGCGACGCTGGACTGCACGTTCGGATTCAGCCCGAACCGCCGCAAGGGATCGCGGCTGGTCCGGGTCCGGGACGGGGAACGCACCGAGATCCCGCTCCCGGAGGAGGAGATCGGCGCCGAGTACCTGCGGCAGCTCGACGAACTGCCGCAACTGCTCGCCGACCCGGCGTCCCGTGGGCGGACGGTGGAAGAGGTCCGCCGCACCATCGCGGTGATCGAGCGCATCTACCGCTCGGCCCGCCGGGCACGCATCGGGGCGCGCTCCACAAGAGCCGCCCGGGTGGTGCCCCGATCGACGCTACTGAATCGCTACTGAACTCGGAAAGGCTGCGGCATGCTTGACAGGCAAGGCAGTTACGGGGGACAGGCGGAGCGCGGGGCCCACGAGGCCGTTCCCGCTCCCGGTCCCGAGGGAGGCCTGCGGGCCGTCGTGTTCGACCTCGACGGGGTGCTCGTCGACAGCTTCGAGGTGATGCGGGAGGCCTTCAGCATCGCCTACGCCGAGGTCGTGGGCGGCGGCGAGGCGCCGTTCGACGAGTACAACCGCCATCTGGGCCGGTACTTCCCGGACATCATGCGGATCATGGGGCTGCCGCTGCGGATGGAGGAGCCCTTCGTCCGGGAGAGCCGCCGGCTCGCCTCCCGGGTGCAGGTGTTCGAGGGGATTCCGGAACTGCTGGAGTCGCTGCACCGGCGCGGCGTGCCGATGGCCGTGGCCACGGGCAAGACGGGGGAGCGGGCCCGCGAACTGCTCGCCCGGCTGGGGCTGCTGGGCCTGTTCGAGGTGGTGATCGGGTCGGACGAGGTGGTGCGGCCCAAGCCGGCCCCGGACATGGTCCGCCTCGCGGTCTCGGTGCTCGGGGCGCCCGCCGGGCGCACGGTGATGGTGGGAGACGCCGTCACCGACCTGGACAGCGCCCACGGGGCGGGGGTGTACGCCGCGGCCGCGCTGTGGGCCGGCGTCGATCCGGAACCGTTGCTGCGCGCGAGGCCGGACGCGGTGCTGCGGTCGCCGGCGGAGCTGCTGGACCTCGTCGCCACCCCGGCCCCGGCCACCTAGACGCACGAGCCCGAGGGGTCCCCGGCCGGTGCGGTGAGGCCGCCGGCCGGGGTGCGGCGAGCGGATCCGGGCACGACCTGCTCGCCGTGCGGCGCCGCGCTGCCCGGCGCCGCACCGGCCCGTGAGGGCTTCGGGCTCTGCCCCGGTCCGTTGGCGGGCCTGGCCTCGGTCCGTTGGCGGGCCTGGCCCCGGTCTGCCGGCGGGCCCGGCCTCGGTCCGTCGAGGGGCCCGGCCCCGGTCAGCCGACCGACCCGGGCCGGGCGCTGCACGGCGTGACGCCTCGGGCTCCCGCCCGGCGGACCCCCGGTCCGCGACCACCACCTGACCGCCAGGGTCAGGTGGTGGTCGCGTTTCGGCGGCGCGGTCACCACCTCCCGCTCGCCGGGTTCCGGGGGAGACCGGCCGGCCGGTGGGGAACGGGGACGGGAGACAGGGAGCGGCGCACGCCGCGAGGCCCGGACGGCAGCAGCGCGTCCGGGCCTCGCGGCGTGCGGTGTATCAGTGCGCCGGGGCCGGCTCCGGCGCCGTGCGGGACGCGGCGGGCGCGCCGGCCACGGTGGGCGCGCCCGCCACGGCGGGTGCGGTGGAGCGGGGCATCGCGGCGAGCTCCGCCCGCACCAGCGCCTCGGGGACGCCGGTGACGAGTTCCGGGCCGTCGGGACCGTCCAGGACGAAGGTCAGGTCGTGCCCCTCGGCCTTCTTGTCCCGGCGCATGTACGCGATCAGGGCGTCGTCGTCCACGCCGGCGGGCAGCCGGGTCGGAAGGCCGTACGACGACACCACGTCGAGGTGTTCGTCGACCCGGGCCGCCGGGATGCGGCCCAGGGCGCCGGCCAGCCGGCCGGCGAAGACGGTGCCGACGGCGACCGCCTCGCCGTGCCGCAGCGCGTAGTCCGTCGCCCGTTCCAGCGCGTGGCCCAGCGTGTGGCCGTAGTTGAGGATGTGGCGCAGCCCCTGGTCGCGTTCGTCGCGGGCGACCACGGACGCCTTCAGGGCGACGCTCCGCGCGATCTGCTGCTCCAGCGGCAGGGCGGCCAGGCCCGGGGCGCCGATGAAGTGACAGCGGGCCAGTTCGCCGTAGCCGTTGACGCGTTCGCGCGCCGGCAGGGTGGCGAGGAAGTCCGTGTCGCACAGCACCGCGCGCGGTTGCCAGTAGGCGCCCACGAGGTTCTTCCCCTCGGGGAGGTTCACCCCCGTCTTGCCGCCGATGCTCGCGTCGACCTGGGCGAGCAGCGAGGTCGGCAGGTGGATGACGGGGGTGCCGCGGTGGTAGAGGGCGGCGGCGAGACCCACGGTGTCGGTCGTGGTGCCGCCGCCGCAGGAGACCACCACGTCGGAGCGGGTGAGGCCGAACCGGGCGAAGCGCTCGCACAGTCCGGCCACCGCCGCGAGGTGCTTGTTCTCCTCCCCGTCCTGGGCGGCGAGCCACAGCGTCTCGACGCCGAGCGGCGGCAGCGCCCCCTCCGGACGCGCCGAGACGACGACGGCACGCACGGCTCCGGTCGCCGCGACCAGCCGCGGGAGCAGGGCGCGCACGCCGGGGCCGATGTGTACCGGGTAGGCGCGGTCGCCCAGCGCCACGTCCACCCGGTGATGGGCGGGTTCACTCATTTCTTCTCCTCGTCCTCTCCTCGTTCTCTCCTCGTCCGCTGCCTGTCGTGTCCCGCTACGCCGTCTGCAGCACGGCCCTGGGCACCGCGAGCGGCATCCGGTCGGCGCCGGACGGCGTGAGGGCCGCGCGCAGGGTGCGGGCCGCCAGCGCCTCCACGGTGGGCGGCACCCGCAGCCGGCGCAGCGTCAGGTGCGAGTGCTCGAAGAGCAGGTAGTTGACCGGGGCGTCACCGGCCTGCCAGGACTGGGCGTTCCGGCGCAGGGTGCGCAGATAGCCGTCCCAGCCGCGCCGGGTCTCCGGGCCCATGGCCGGCAGCCCCTCCGCGAGCACCCCCGCGGCCTCCGCACCGCGGGCGCACAGCTCGGTGCGCTGCGCCGGGGTCAGCGTGGCAGTGCGGTGCTGCCAGATCCGGAACAGGAAACCGCGGCGGGCCGGTTCCGCCAGCAGCGCGATGACGTGCCGCAGCTGCCAGACGGCGACGGCGAGCTGGGTGCGGTGGTCGGCGGCCGGTTCCCGGACGACGGCCAGGGCGAGTTCGCTCGACGCCATCGCGACCTCGTCCGAGAATTCGATGTCGAGAGCCCTCGGAGTGTTTACCGGAAGGGCAAAGAATTCGCCGCGGGCAGGGGGGTTCTCGGGGGGTGCCCCTGGCGTTGCGCCGATCTCCAGGAACCGATTGGTGAATTCCTCGGAGACCTCGGTCGAGACACCCGCCCACAGGTCGATGCCGACCGGGACGGAATCGCCCGACCAATGGAAGAACCAGCGGGCGGCCGGGTCCGCGGCCCGCAGGTCGCGCGCCAGTTCATGGAGCGCCTCGGGCGGCTCCGGACGGGAGATTCCTCTCGCCCCGACGCGGTCGGGAGCGGATATGCGCACATGCTTCCAGTGCAGGGTCATGGGGATTGCCTCAGTTCTCTCGGGTACGCCGGAAATGGTTCGTACGGAACGGGCTGTGCTCCATGCTAAAGGCATCGGGTCGTCGCCCCCATGGGTCGCGGACGTGATATCCGAAGGACCCGGAAATAGGGCGGTGTTAGGGGTGGGGGTGGGGTTACCGCAACGCCGTCGGACAGCAGAATCGACGGTACCGCGCATTTCGTTGTCGCCGTGTTTTTCCGAGAGGTGTAGGGACATGCTGCGAACCGAGCTGATCCAACCGCTGCCCAGGCTGCTCGCGGCGCACGCGAACCGCTTCGGGGACAAGGTCGCCTACCGCGACGCGCGTCGGGCGGTCAGCCACGCCGAACTCGACCGGCGGACCGGCCGGATAGCCGGCCACCTCGCGGCGCTGCGCCTGCAACCGGGCGACCGGGCGGCGATCCTGCTCGGCAACTGCGTCGAGACCGTGGAGAGTTACCTGGCGATCGTGCGGGCCGCCGCCATCGGCGTACCGCTCAACCCGCGGTCCACCGACGCCGAACTGGCCCATCTGCTCGGCCACAGCGGCGCCCGCGTCGTCATCACCGACCGCGCCCACCTGGACCAGGTGCGGCGCGTGCTGGGCACCCTGCCGGTGGCCGGCGACCCGGTGCGGATCGTGCTGACCGGAGCCGAACACCCCGTCGGCACCGTGTCCTTCGAGAAGCTCGCCACCACCGAGCCGCCGCTGCCCGCCCGGGACGACCTGGACCTGGACGAGGTGGCGTGGATCCTCTACACCTCCGGCACCACGGGCCGCCCCAAGGGCGTCCGGTCGACCCAGCGCAACGCGCTGTGGTCGGTCGCCGCCAGCTATGTGCCGATCCCCGGCCTCAGCCCGGACGACCGCATGGTGTGGCCGCTGCCGCTGTTCCACAGCCTGTCCCACATCGTGTGCGTGGTCGCCGCCACCGCCGTGGGCGCGTCGGTACGCCTCGTCGACGGCTTCGACGCCGACGACGTGCTGGCCGCGGTGCGCGAGGACGAGGCGACGTTCCTGGCCGGTGTGCCGACGATGTACCACCACCTGGTGCGCGCCGCCGCCCGGGAGGACTTCACCGCGCCCCGCCTGCGGGTGTGCCTGGTCGGCGGCTCGGTGACCACGGCCTCCCTGCACACCGCCTTCGAACAGATCTACGGCGCCCCGCTGCTGGACGCCTACGGCTCCACCGAGACCTGCGGCTCGATCACCATGAGCTGGCCCTCGGGCGCCCGGGTGGACGGCTCGTGCGGTCTGCCGGTGCCCGGCGTCAACGTCCGGCTGGTGGACCCGCCCACCGGCTCGGACGTGCCGCCCGGCGAGGAGGGCGAGGTGTGGGTCAGCGGCCCGAACGTGATGGCCGGCTACCACAACGACCCCGAGGCCACCGAGGAGGCGCTGCGGGACGGCTGGTACCGCACCGGCGACCTGGCGGTCCGCGACGAGGCGGGCTACTTCACGATCACCGGCCGGCTCAAGGAACTCATCATCCGCGGCGGCGAGAACATCCACCCCGGCGAGATCGAGGACGTGCTGCGGGACGTGCCCGGTGTCGCCGACGCGGCCGTGGTCGCCAAGCCGCACGAGGTGCTGGGCGAGGTGCCGGTGGCGTTCCTGGTGCCGGAGCCCGAAGGGCTGGACCCGGAGGCGCTGTACGCGGCCTGCCGGGAGCGGCTGGCCTACTACAAGGTGCCCGAGGAGCTGTACGAGACCGGGAGCATCCCGCGCACCCAGTCCGGGAAGATCATCCGCCATCAGCTGCTGCACCGCCCGATGCGGCTGCGCGCCGCCAACAGCACCCACTTCGAGTCGCTGCTGCGGCTGGACTGGGTGCCGGCGGCGCTTCCGGAGGGCCCCGCCGCCGAGCCGTGGACCCTGCACGGCACGGACGCCCGGTCCGCCGCCGCGCAGCTCGACGCCCGGCTGGCCCGTTCCGCCGCCGACGGCACGGACGTGCCCCCGGCGGTGGTGCTCGCGCTGGACGTGCCGAAGGCGGCCGCCGCCGCGGACTTCGCCGCCCGGGTCCGGCGCACGGTCCGCGAACTCGCCGAGCACCTGGCGGGCCTGCTCGCCGACCCGCGCCTGGACGGCACCCGCATCGCCGTGGCCACCCGGGGCGCGGTCACCGCGGGCCCGCACGAGAGCCTCCACAACATCGCGCACGCACCCGTCTGGGGCCTGCTGCGCGCCCTGCAGACCCGCCACCCCGGGCGCCTGGTGCTGGCCGACCTGGACGAGGCGCCCGCGTCCCTCGCGGCGCTGCCGGCCGCGCTCGCCGCCGGTGAACCGCAGTTCGCGCTGCGCACCGGCGTCCTGCTGCTCCCGCGGCTCGCCCGGGTCTCCGCCACCACCGACGGCCCCGCCCACCGCCCGCTCGACCCGGACGGCACCGTCGTCGTCACCGGCGCCGACGGCGCCGAGGGCGCGGCGCTGGCCCGCCACCTGGTCGCCGGCCACCGGGCCCGGCACCTGCTGCTGATCGGTTCCTACGACGCCGAGGACGAGGCCCTGGTCGCGCTGCGCGGAGAACTCACCGCGCTCGGCGCGACGGTGACCGCGGCCGCCTGCGACCCGGCCGACCGGCAGGCCCTGGCCGCCGTACTGGACCGGGCGGAGCGGCCGCTGACCGCGATCGTGCACACCGGCGGCTGGCAGACGGCGCTCGCCCACCGCCCGGACCACGCCCTGGAGTCCGCCGTCGGCGCCCTGCTGAACCTGCACGAACTCTCCCGCGAGCACGAGGAACTGGCGGCCTTCGTGGTGTGCTCGTCCGCCGACGCCCTGCTCGGCGTGTCCCCCGAGGGCGACCGCGCGGCCTACGACGCGCTCCTGGACGCCCTCGCCCGGCACCGCGCCGACCGCGGGTTGCCGGCCCTGTCCCTGAGCTGGGGCCCGTGGGAGCCGGCCGTCGAGGCGGGCCGGAGTGGCGAACCGGTCGCCGGGGTGCGCGAGCTGACCCGCGCCGAGGGCCTGGCCATGTTCGACGCCGCCCAGATGGCCGGGCCCGTGCACTGCCTGCCGCTGGCCCTGGACACCTCGGCGCTCACCGCGAGCGCGAGCCGTCTCCCGGGCTCCTCCCGGCCGTCGGCGCTGCCGCCGCTGCTCAGCGGCCTCATCGACGTCTCCGCGGCTCCGGCGCCCGCCGACGGGGCGGTCGCCGAGGCACTGCGGGAGCGGGTCGGGCAGCTCACCGGGCCGGAGCGGGTGCGGATCCTGCTGGACCTCGTACGCACCGAGACGGCCCGGGTGCGGGACGTCGGCGGCCTGTCCAAGGTCGGTCCCGGACGGCCGTTCAAGGATCTCGGGTTCACCTCGCTGGAGGCCGTCACCCTGCGCAACCGCCTCACCGAGTCCACCGGCCTGCCGCTGCCCGCCACCCTCGCCTTCGACCACCCCACCCCGCAGGCCGTGGCCGAACTGCTGGACTCCCTGATCACCGGCGTCGAGGCGCCCGTCGAGGAGGTCCGCCCGGAGAGCGCGGACTCCGGCGAGCCGATCGCGATCGTCGGCATGGCGTGCCGGCTGCCGGGCGGGGTGAACAGCCCGGACGAGCTGTGGCGGCTGGTCGCCGAGGGCCGCGACGCGGTCTCCGGCTTCCCCGAGGACCGCGGCTGGAACCTGGACGACCTGTACGACCCGAACGGCTCCCGCCCCGGCACCTCCTACGTCCGTGAGGGCGGCTTCCTCTACGACCTCGCCGACTTCGACGCCGAGTTCTTCGGCATCTCGCCGCGCGAGGCGACCGCCATGGACCCGCAGCAGCGGCTGCTGCTGGAGACCTCCTGGGAGGCCCTGGAGCGGTCCGGCATCGACCCGGCGAAGCTGCGCGGCGCGCCGGTCGGCGTGTTCTCCGGCGTCATGTACCACGACTACGGCTCCCAAGTGGCGCGTATCCCGGACGAGTTGGAGGGCTACCACGGCATCGGCACGGCCAGCAGCGTGGCCTCGGGCCGGGTGTCGTACACCCTCGGTCTCGAAGGGCCGGCGCTCACCGTCGACACGGCCTGCTCGTCCTCGCTGGTCGCGCTGCACCTGGCGGCACAGTCGCTGCGCAACGGCGAGTGCACGCTGGCCCTCGCGGGCGGCGTGGCCCTGATGTCGCAGCCGACGTCGTTCGTCGAGTTCTCCCGGCAGCGGGCGCTGGCCGCGGACGGCCGCTGCAAGGCCTACGCCGAAGCCGCCGACGGCACCGGCTGGGCCGAGGGCGTGGGCATCCTGGTCCTGGAGCGGCTGTCGGACGCCCGGCGGCTGGGGCATCCGGTGCTGGCGGTGGTGCGTGGTTCGGCGATCAATCAGGACGGTGCGTCGAACGGTCTGACGGCGCCGAGTGGTCCGGCTCAGCAGCGGGTGATCCGTCAGGCGCTGGCGAACGCGGGTCTCGCGCCGGACGGGGTGGACGTGGTCGAGGGCCACGGTACGGGGACCACGCTGGGTGACCCGATCGAGGCGCAGGCGCTGCTGGCGACCTATGGCAGGGACCGTGAGGTGCCGTTGTGGCTGGGGTCGTTGAAGTCGAACATCGGGCATGCGCAGTCGGCTGCGGGGGTGGCCGGGATCATCAAGATGGTGCAGGCGATGCGGCACGGGGTGCTGCCGAAGACGCTGCACGTCGATCAGCCGTCCACGAAGGTGGACTGGGGTTCGGGTGCGGTGGAGTTGCTGACGGAGGCGCGGCCGTGGCCGGCGCTGGAGCGGCCGCGCCGGGCGGCGGTGTCCTCGTTCGGTGTCAGCGGCACCAACGCCCACGTCATCATCGAACAAGCCCCGCAGCACGCGGAGCCGACCCCTCCCGCCGACGGCAACGGCACCCGCCGCACGGTGCCCTGGCTGCTGTCCGCCAGGTCCGAGGCCGCCCTGCGCGCCCAGGCCGAGCGTTTCCTCGCCCAGGTCATGGGCCTGGACCCGGTCGCCGTGGCCCACTCCCTCCTGCACAGCCGTGCGGTGTTCGGTGAGCGTGCGGTGGTGATCGGCGCCGATGGTGAGGAACTGGCGCTGGGGCTGCGGGCGCTGGCGGACGGTACGCCGTCTCCGCATCTGGTGACCGGCACCGCGGACGTGGAGGGACGGACGGTGTTCGTCTTCCCCGGGCAGGGGCATCAGTGGGCGGGCATGGGCGCCCGGCTGATGGAGAGCGAGCCGGTGTTCGCCGCGGCTGTCGCGGACTGCGCGCGGGCGCTGTCGGCGTACGTGGACTGGGATCTGCTGGAGGTGCTGCGGCAGGCGGACGGCGCGCCCGGTTTCGACCGGGTCGATGTCGTCCAGCCGGCTTCGTTCGCGGTGATGGTAGCTCTGGCGCGGTTGTGGGAGCACTACGGGGTGCGGCCGGATGCGGTGGTGGGCCACTCGCAGGGCGAGATCGCGGCCGCGCATGTCGCGGGCGCGCTGAGTCTGGACGACGCCGCCCGGGTGGTGGCGTTGCGCAGCCGGGCGATCGGTGCGCGGCTGGCGGGGCTGGGCGGGATGATGTCGCTGCCGGTGCCGCAGGCCGAGGCGGAGGAGCGGATCGCCTGCTACGGGGGGCGGATCGAGATCGCCGCGGTCAACGGTCCCGCTTCGACTGTGGTGGCCGGTGACGCGGAAGCCCTCCAGGACCTCTTCGCCAAGGCGGGCGGGGAGGGGGTCCGGGCGCGGATGGTCCCGGTGGACTACGCCTCGCACACCGCCCATGTCGAGGCGATCGAGGGGGAGCTGGCAGAGCTGCTGGCGGGGCTGGCGCCGCAGGCGCCGGGCATCCCGATGTACTCGACGTGCGAGGCGGCGTGGCTGGACGGCAGTGTGCCGTTGGACGGGGCGTACTGGTACCGCAATCTGCGCCATCAGGTCCGTTTCGCGGAGGCGGTCACCGCTCTGGTCGGGGAGGGGTTCCGGGCGTTCGTGGAGGTGAGCGCGCATCCGGTGCTGGCCACGGCGGTGCAGGACCTGGTCGAGGCGCATGCCGACACTCCGGCGGTCGTCACGGGGACACTGCGCCGGGACGACGACACCCCCGCCCGTGTCCACACCTCCCTGGCCGTCCTGCACACCCGCGGCGTGGCCACCGACCCGCTCCCCGACTCCACCGGCCATCCCCACGTCGACCTGCCCACCTACCCCTTCCAACGCCGGCGCTACTGGCTGGAGGGGCCGAGCGGCGCCACCGACGCGGCGGCGCTGGGACTCGCGGCGGACGAACACCCGCTGCTCGGGGCCGTCGCCGAACTGCCCGGCACCGGAGGGGTGCTGGCCACCGGCCGGCTGTCCCGGTCGGCGCACGGCTGGCTGCTCGCCGACGCGGAGAGCGGCCCGGCCGCCGTACCGGCTTCCGCGCTGGTCGAGATGGCCGTGCACGCCGGGGACCAGGTGGGCGCGGGCGTCCTGGACGAGTTCGTCGTCGAGGCACCGCTCGTGCTGCCCGCGTCCGGGGCCGTTTCCGTCCGGGTGCAGGTGACCTCCGGCGCGATCGACTCGGGTTCCGCCGCTCCCGGCGGGCGCCAGGTCAGCATCCACGCGTGCGCCGACGGCTCCGAGCAGTGGACCCGGCACGCGGTGGGCCGGTTCTCCGCTCAGCCTCCGGCGTTCGTAGGCGACTTCACGGTGCGGCGGCCGCACGGAGCCGACGCCGTGGCCCCGGAACTGCTCCCCGAGGGCCTGTCGGAGGCATGGCGGCACGGCGAGGAGGTGTACGCGCAGGCGGTGCTGCCGGAGACGGGCCCCGACGCGGCGGACTTCGCCCTGCACCCGCTGCTGCTCGACCTGGTGCTGCGGGCGGCCGAGCTGAGCCCGGCGGGCGCGCCCCGGCAGGACGGCAAGGTGCTGGTGCCGCACACCTGGCGCCGCTTCTCCCTGTACACATCGGGCGCGCGCCGGCTCAAGGTGCGCGTCACGCCGCACGGTGATGGCACGGTCTCCATCGCCGCGGCCGACCCCTCGGGAGCACCCGTACTGTGCGTGCGCGAGCTGACGTTCCGCGCCGTGGCCGCCTCCGACCTCACCACGCAGGCCGACGAGGTGCGCAACGCGTTGTTCCGGGTGGAGTGGCGGGAGGTCCGTACGCCGGAGGAGACGGCGGGGGCGGACTGGCCGGTGCTGGACCTGACCGGCCGTACCGGCGAGGACGTACGCCTGCTGGCCGGGGAAGCCCTGACCGCGGTGCAGGCGCACCTGGCCGCGGAGGACGAGGACGCTCGTCTGGTCGTCCTGACCCGTGGCGCCGTCGACGATCCGGCTCAGGCGGCCGTGTGGGGCCTGGTGCGGACCGCGCAGAACGAGCACCCCGACCGCCTGGTCCTGGTCGACGCGGCCGAGGGGGACGAGGGTCTGCTGCCCGCCGCACTGGCCACGGGTGAGCCGCAGCTCGCGCTCGCCGACGGCCGGATCCGCATCCCGCGGCTGGCCCGGGCGGAGGTCGCGGAGGGGCCGGGCCGGCTGGATGTGAACGGTACGGCGCTGATCACGGGCGGTACCGGCACCCTCGGCGCGCTGGCCGCACGGCATCTGGTGACCGAGCACGGGATACGGCACCTGCTGCTGCTCAGCCGCCGCGGACCGGACGCCCCCGGCGCGGACGCTCTCACGCGCGACCTGGCCGGGCTCGGGGCACGGGTGACCGTCGTCGCCGCGGACGCGGCCGACCGGGACCAGCTGACCGCCGCGCTCGCGGCCGTCGACCCGGAGCATCCCCTCACCGCCGTCATCCACACCGCCGGCGTGCTCGACGACGGTGTCTTCGCCGCCCAGACGGCCGAGCGGCTGGACACCACCTTCCGGGCGAAGACGGACGCGGCCCGCAATCTGCACGAGCTGACCAGGGATCAGGATCTGGCCGCGTTCGTGCTGTACTCCTCCGCGGCCGGCACCCTCGGCAACCCCGGACAGGCCAACTACGCCGCCGCCAACGCCGCGCTCGACGCCTACGCCCGCCGACTGCGCGCCGACGGCGTCCCCGCCGTGTCCCTCGCCTGGGGCTACTGGGCCGACGTCAGCGGCATGACCGCGCACCTGGACGAGACGGCGCTGCGCCGCCACCGCCGTGACGGCATGCTGGGCCTGTCGGCCGAGACCGGGACGGCCCTGCTGGACGCCGCTCTCCGGGCCGACGACGCGGCGTTCGTCGCGGCGCGCCTGGACCTGGCCGGGCTGCGGGCCCGGTCGGCGACGGAGCCGGTGCCGTGGCTGCTGCGCTCCCTGGTCCGCCCGCTGCGGCGCGCCGCGGCGCAGGACGGCGCGGAGCAGGCTGCCACGGGGACGCTCGGGCAGCGGCTCGCGAGCCTCCCGGCGGCCGAGCGGGAGCGCACCCTCATGGATCTCGTCCGAGGGGAGGCGGCGGCCGTCCTCGGCCACGGCTCACCCGACGCCATCGGCGAGACCCGCGCCTTCAAGGACGCCGGGTTCGACTCGCTCACCGCGGTCGAGCTGCGCAACCGGATCGGCAAGCGCACCGGGCTCACCCTGCCGACCACGCTGGTCTTCGACTACCCGACCCCCGCCGACCTGACCCGCAAGCTGCTCGGGGACCTGGTCGGCGAGGTCACCGGGCCGGCCGAGGGCGGCGCCGGGGAGCGCCGGCGGGCGGCGGAGGACGACGACCCCGTCGTGATCGTCGCCATGGGCTGCCGGTTCCCCGGCGGCGCCGACGGCCCCGACGAGCTGTGGCGGATCGTCGCCGACGGCATCGACGTGATCGGCGGCTTCCCCGAGGACCGGGGCTGGGACCTGGACGGCATCTACCACCCGGATCCCGAGCACCTGGGCACCTCGTACGCGAAGAGCGGCGCGTTCCTGGACACGGCGACCCGGTTCGACGCGGGCTTCTTCGGCATCTCGCCGCGCGAGGCCGTCGCCATGGACCCGCAGCAGCGGCTGCTGCTGGAGACCGCCTGGGAGACGCTCGAGCGCGCCGGGATCGACCCGACCGCGCTGCGCGGCGAGCACGTGGGCGTGTTCGTCGGCGTCAACGACCGCGACTACACGCTCCGGTTGCAGCACGCGGCGGGGGAGCTGGAGGGCTACCGGCTGACCGGCACGTCCGGCAGCGTCGCCTCCGGCCGCATCTCCTACACCTTCGGTCTGGAGGGCCCCGCGCTGACCGTGGACACGGCCTGCTCCTCCTCACTGGTGGCACTGCACCTCGCCGCGCAGTCCGTACGCAGCGGCGAGTCCACGATGGCCCTGGCCGGCGGCGTGGCGGTGATGACGACACCGGACGCGTTCGTGGAGTTCTCCCGCCAGCGCGGGCTGTCCGGCGACGGCCGCTGCAAGGCCTTCGCGGATGCCGCGGACGGCACCGGCTGGGCGGAGGGCGCGGCACTGCTGCTGGTCGAGCGGCTGTCGGACGCACGGCGGCAGGGCCACCCGGTGCTGGCCGTGGTGCGCGGCTCCGCCGTCAACCAGGACGGCGCCTCCAACGGCCTGACCGCACCCAACGGCCCCTCCCAGCAGCGCGTCATCCGCGCCGCGCTCGCCGACGCCGGCCTGACCGCGTCCGAGGTGGACCTGGTGGAGGCGCACGGCACCGGCACCACGCTCGGCGACCCGATCGAGGCCCAGGCGCTGCTCGCCACCTACGGCCAGGACCGCGCGGAACCCCTGTGGCTCGGCTCGCTGAAGTCCAACATCGGGCACACCCAGGGCGCGGCGGGCGCCGCCAGCGTGATCAAGGTGGTGCAGGCGATGCGGCACGGGGTGCTGCCGAAGACGCTGCACGTCGACCAGCCGTCCACGAAGGTGGACTGGGGCTCGGGTGCGGTGGAGCTGCTGACGGAGGCGCGGCCGTGGCCGGCGCTGGAGCGGCCCCGCCGGGCGGCGGTGTCCTCGTTCGGCGTCAGCGGCACCAACGCCCACATCATCCTCGAACAGCCCCCGCAGCCCGCGGAACCGGAAACGGAGCGGACGGCCGCCGACGTGACACCCGGCGTGCTGCCGTACGCCCTGTCGGCGAAGACCCCCGAGGCGCTGCCGGGCCAGGCGGCGCGGCTGGCCACCCGGCTCAGGGACGGCGACGACCGGCTCACCGACGTCGCGTACTCCCTGCTGACGACGCGCGCCGCGCTCGACCACCGGGCCGTCGTCCTGGCCGGCGACCGCGCCGAACTGCTCGCCGGCCTCGACGCGCTGACCGCCGGCACCCCGGCCGGGCCCGTGGTGACCGGCTCCCCGGCCCCGGGCAGGACGGCGTTCCTGTTCACCGGGCAGGGCAGCCAGCGCGCCGGCATGGGCCGCGAGCTGTACGCGGCGTACCCCGCGTACGCCGAGGCCTTCGACGCCGCGTGCGCGGAACTGGACCGGGAGCTCGCCGGGCACGTTCCGCTGCCGCTGCGCGAGGTGATCTTCGCCGAGGACGGCACCGAGGCGGCCGCCCTGCTGCACCGCACCGTGTACACGCAGTCCGCGCTGTTCGCGCTCCAGGTGGCGCTGTTCCGCCTGGTGGAGACATGGGGCGTACGGCCGGACTTCGTGGCCGGGCACTCCATCGGCGAGCTGGCCGCCGCCCATGTGGCGGGCGTCTACTCGCTCGCCGACGGCGCCCGGCTGGTCGCCGCGCGGGGCCGGCTGATGCAGGCGCTGCCCGAGGGCGGCGCGATGGCCGCCGTCCAGGCGTCCGAGGACGAGGTGCGCCCGCTGCTGCCGGCCGACGGCCGGGCCGGGATCGCCGCCGTGAACGGGCCCGAGGCCGTGGTGGTGTCCGGTGACGAGGACGCGGTCCTCACGGTCGCCGCCGCGCTCGCGGACCGGGGCCGGAAGACGAAACGGCTGCGGGTCAGCCACGCGTTCCACTCGGTGCGCATGGAGCCGATGCTGGCGGAGTTCCGGGCCGTCGCCGCCACGATCACCTGCGCCGAGCCCGGCATCCCCGTCGTGTCGACCCTGACCGGCGCCCGCGTGGGGCTCGACGACCTCGGTACCCCCGACTACTGGGTACGGCACGTGCGCGAGGCGGTCCGCTTCGCCGACGCGGTCCGCTGGGTACGGGAGCGGGGCGCCGCTCACTTCCTGGAGATCGGGCCGGACGCGGTGCTCACCGCGATGGCCCGGGAGACCGTGGACGCGCTCGGCGAGCCGGCCGGCGCCGCGTTCCTGCCGGGGCTGCGCCGCGAGCGGCCCGAGCCGGCCACGCTCCTGGCCGGGGTCGCCGGACTGTGGGTGCGGGGCGTGCCCGCGACACCGGCCGCCCTCCTCGACGACACCGGGGCCCGCCGGGTGGACCTGCCCACCTACGCCTTCCAGCGGGAACGCTACTGGGCCGAGACCGGCCCCGGCGCCGCCGACGTGACGTCTCTCGGACTGGCCGATGCCGCGCACCCGCTGCTGGGCGCGGTGGCCGAACTCCCCGACGGAGCCGGGGTGCTGGCGACCGGGCGGCTCTCGGTGAGCGGGCAGAGCGGGCAGGGCGGGCAGAGCTGGCTCGCCGACCACGCCAAGTCCGGCGTCGTCCTCGTACCCGGCACCGGACTGGTGGAACTCGCGCTCCAGGCGGGCGACCGGGTCGGCGCCGGGACCCTCGACGAACTGGTGCTGCAGGAGCCGATGGTGCTGCCGGAGCGCGGCAGCGTCGAGGTGCGGGTCCAGGTCGGCGCGGCCGAGGGCGAGAGCGGACGGCGCCCGGTGAGCATCCACTCCCGCACCGCCGAGGACGCCGACTGGGTGCGGCACGCCACCGGGTACGTCAGCCCCGCGCCCGTGTCCGGCGGTGCGCCGCTGACCGCCTGGCCGCCGCAGGGCGCGCAGCCGGTCGACATCGACGGCTTCTACGACCGCCAGGCCGCCGCGGGCCACGATTTCGGGCCCGCGTTCCAGGGGCTGCGCAAGGTGTGGCGGCACGGCGCGGAGACGTACGCCGAGGTCGCCCTGCCCGATGAGGCCGCCGCCGGCGCGGACGCCTACGGGCTGCATCCGGCGCTGCTCGACGCGGCCCTGCACGCCACGAGTTTCGGCGCCGTCGCCGAGACCGGCCCCGGGCAGGTGCTGCTGCCGTTCGCGTGGAACGGGGTCACCCTGCACGCGACGGGCGCCACCGCCCTGCGGATACGGATCACCGGCCTCGGCAACGACACGGTGTCCGTGCAGGCCGCCGACACCGCCGGCGAACCGGTCGCGTCGGTCGGCTCGCTGGCCTTCCGCGCGGTGGACCCGCGTCAGCTCGGCTCCGGGGACGACGGTCTGCGGGACGCGTTGTTCCGGGTGGAGTGGCGGGAGGTCCGTACGCCGGAGGAGACGGCGGGGGCGGGGTGGCCGGTGCTGGACCTGACCGGCCGCAGCGGCGAGGACGTACGCCTGCTGGCGGGGGAGGTCCTGGCCGCGGTGCAGGCGCACCTGGCCGGGGAGGACGAGGACGCTCGTCTGGTCGTCCTGACCCGTGGGGCTCTCGATGATCCGGCTCAGGCGGCTGTGTGGGGCCTGGTGCGGACCGCGCAGAACGAGCATCCCGACCGTCTGGTCCTGGTCGACGTGGCCGAGGGGGAGGAGGGTCTGCTGCCGGCGGCGCTGGCTACGGGTGAGCCGCAGCTGGCGCTCGCCGACGGCCGGATCCGCATCCCGCGGCTGGCCCGGGCGGAGGCGGCACAGGGTCCGAGTCCGCTGGACCCGGACGGCACCGCGCTGATCACCGGCGGTACCGGCACCCTGGGTGCCCTGGCCGCACGGCACCTGGTGACCGAGCACGGGATACGGCACCTGCTGCTGCTCAGCCGCCGCGGACCGGACGCCCCCGGCGCCGACGCCCTGACCCGCGACCTGACGAACCTTGGCGCGCGCGTCACCGTCGTCGCCGCCGACGCGGCCGACCGGGACCAGCTCACCGCCGCGCTCGCGGCCGTCGACCCGGATCACCCCCTCACCGCCGTCATCCACACCGCCGGCGTGCTGCGGGACGGGGTGATCACCGCCCAGAGCCCCGAGCACCTGGACGCGGTGTTCGCGCCGAAGACGGACGCGGCCCGCAACCTGCACGAGCTGACCAGGGATCAGGATCTGGCCGCGTTCGTGCTGTACTCCTCCGCGGCCGGCACCCTCGGCAACCCCGGACAGGCCAACTACGCGGCGGCGAACACCGCGTTGGAGGCGCTGGCGCGGGGCTTCCGGGCCGCGGGCACCCCGGCGGTGTCGCTGGCCTGGGGCCTGTGGGCGGAGGCGAGCGGCATGACCGGCGACCTCGGCACCGCCGACCTCGAACGCGGCCGGCGGACCGGCATCGCCGCGATGCCCACCGAGCAGGCCCTCGGTCTGCTCGACGCCGGCCTCAGGTCCACCGAGGCGACGCTGGTGACAGCACGCCTGGACCTGGCCGGGGTGCGCAGGAGGATCGCCACGGCCGACGACGTGCCGGTACTGCTCCGCGGGCTGGTACGGGCGCCCCGCAAGGCCGCCCGAGCCACCGGAGCGGCCGAGGAGTCGCTCGCCGACCGGATGGCCGCCCTGTCGCCCGCCGAACGCCTGGACGCGGTGGTGGAGTTGGTGCGCACCCAGGCAGCGGCCGTGCTGGGGCACGCCACCGCCCGCGCGATCGGCACCGACGCCGCGTTCAAGGACGCCGGGTTCGACTCGCTCGCCGCGGTCGAGCTGCGCAACCGGCTGGCCACCGCGACCGGCGTACGGCTGCCCGCCACGCTGATCTTCGACCACCCGACCCCGGCGGAGCTGGCGGGCCGCCTCCTCGAGGACATGGGCCTCACCGTCGACCCGGCGGACGACACCGCCCTGACGGCCGGGCTCGACTCCCTGGAGCAGGCCCTCGACGCACTGCCCGAACTGGACGAGACCGTCCGGGGCCGGCTCGGGGCACGGCTGCTCGACCTCGCGGCACGGCTCGGCGCGACCCCGCTCACCACGGCGTCCTTCGGCACGGGGATCGGCGAGTCCATCGACCTCGACACGGCCACCGACGAAGAGATCTTCCAGCTCATGGACGGCGAACTGGGCCGGTCCTGACGACGTCGCCGCAGCCAGCCCCAGTCCATCCACCGAACGAGCCCTGAAGGGACAGACCGGGCCATGCCCAACGAACCCACGGCCACTGCCGGTTCCCCGCAACAGTCAGCCACACCCAGTTCCCCCAGTTCCCCCAGTTCCCCCAGTTCATCCGGTTCCCCCGGCACCTCCGGCGCTTCCGGCGAGCAGAAGCTGCGGGGATACCTCAAGCGAGCCCTGGTCGACCTCCAGCAGGCCAACCAGCGCCTGCACGACATCGAGGCCGCCCGCTCCGAGCCGATCGCGATCGTCGGCATGGCGTGCCGGCTGCCGGGCGGGGTGAGCAGCCCGGACGAGCTGTGGCGGCTGGTCGCCGAGGGCCGGGACGCGGTCTCCGGCTTCCCCGAGAACCGCGGCTGGGACCTGGAGCGGCTCTTCGACCCCGACCCCGAACGCCCCGGCACCTCGTACGTGAACCAGGGCGGGTTCCTGCACGACGCCGACCGGTTCGACGCCGCGTTCTTCGGCATCAACCAGCGCGAGGCACTGTCCATGAACCCGCAGCAGCGGCTGCTGCTGGAGACCTCCTGGGAGACCTTCGAGCGCGCCGGCATCGACCCGACGAAGCTGCGCGGCCGACGCGTCGGTGTCTACACGGGCGTGATGTACCACGACTACGGCCCCGACATGGAGAACGCGCCGCCGGAGGTGGAGGGTTACCTCAGCACCGGCACCGCGGCCGCCGTCGCCTCGGGGCGCATCGCCTACACGCTGGGACTCGAAGGGCCCGCCGTCACCCTCGACACGGCCTGCTCGTCCTCGCTGGTCGCCCTGCACCTGGCGATCCAGGCGCTGCGGAGCGGCGAGATCGACATGGCGCTGACGGGCGGCGCCGCGGTGATGTCCGGCCCGGGCGTGTTCGTGGAGTTCTCCCGGCAGCGCGGACTGTCCCCCGACGGCCGCTGCAAGGCCTACGCCGATGCCGCCGACGGCACCGGCTGGGCCGAGGGCGTCGCCACCATCCTTGTCGAGCGGCTGTCGGACGCGCGGCGGTCGGGGCATCCGGTGCTGGCGGTGGTGCGTGGTTCGGCGATCAATCAGGACGGTGCGTCGAACGGTCTGACGGCGCCGAGTGGTCCGGCTCAGCAGCGGGTGATCCGTCAGGCGCTGGCGAACGCGGGTCTCGCGCCGGACGGGGTGGATGTCGTCGAGGGCCACGGTACGGGGACGACTCTCGGGGATCCGATCGAGGCGCAGGCGTTGCTGGCGACCTACGGCAGGGACCGTGAAGTGCCTTTGTGGCTGGGGTCGTTGAAGTCGAACATCGGGCATGCGCAGTCGGCTGCGGGGGTGGCCGGGATCATCAAGATGGTGCAGGCGATGCGGCACGGGGTGCTGCCGAAGACGCTGCACGTCGATCAGCCGTCCACGAAGGTGGACTGGGGTTCGGGTGCGGTGGAGTTGCTGACGGAGGCGCGGCCGTGGCCGGCGCTGGAGCGGCCGCGCCGGGCGGCGGTGTCCTCGTTCGGTGTCAGCGGCACCAACGCCCACGTCATCCTCGAACAAGCCCCCGACCAGCCCGAAACGCCCGTTGGGCCCCGGCCACCCGCGATTCCCTGGCGCATCTCCGCCAAGACCGAGGCCGCCCTGCGTAGCCAGGCCCGACGGCTGCTCACGGCCACGGAAGACCTCGACCCCGTGGCCGTGGCGCAGACCCTGTCCCGCAGCCGTGCGGTGTTCGGTGAGCGTGCGGTGGTGATCGGCGCCGATGGTGAGGAACTGGCGCTGGGGCTGCGGGCGCTGGCGGACGGTGTGCCGTCTCCGCATCTGGTGACGGGCACCGCGGATGTGGAGGGACGGACGGTGTTCGTCTTTCCCGGGCAGGGGCATCAGTGGGCGGGCATGGGCGCCCGGCTGATGGAGAGCGAGCCGGTGTTCGCCGCGGCTGTCGCGGACTGCGCGCGGGCGCTGTCGGCGTACGTGGACTGGGATCTGCTGGAGGTGCTGCGGCAGGCGGACGGCGCGCCCGGTTTCGACCGGGTGGATGTGGTGCAGCCGGCTTCCTTCGCGGTGATGGTGGCTCTGGCGCGGTTGTGGGAGCACCACGGGGTGCGGCCGGATGCGGTGGTGGGCCACTCGCAGGGCGAGATCGCGGCCGCGCATGTCGCGGGCGCGCTGAGTCTGGACGACGCCGCCCGGGTGGTGGCGTTGCGCAGCCGGGCGATCGGTGCGCGGCTGGCGGGGCTGGGCGGGATGATGTCGCTGCCGGTGCCGCAGGCCGAGGCGGAGGAGCGGATCGCCTCCTACGGGGGGCGGATCGAGATCGCCGCGGTCAACGGTCCGACGTCGACCGTGGTGGCCGGTGACGCGGAAGCCCTCCAGGACCTCTTCGCCAAGGCTGGCGGGGAGGGGGTCCGGGCGCGGATGGTCCCGGTGGACTACGCCTCGCACACCGCCCATGTCGAGGCCATCGAGGGGGAGCTGGCAGAGCTGCTGGCGGGGCTGGTGCCGCAGGCGCCGGGCATCCCGATGTACTCGACCTGTGAGGGCGGGTGGCTGGACGGCAGTGTGCCGTTGGACGGGGCGTACTGGTACCGCAATCTGCGGCAGCGGGTCCGTTTCGCGGAGGCGGTCACCGCTCTGGTCGGGGACGGGTTCCGGGCGTTCGTGGAGGTGAGCGCGCATCCGGTGCTGGCCACGGCGGTGCAGGACCTGGTCGAGGCGCATGCCGACACTCCGGCGGTCGTCACGGGCACACTGCGCCGGGACGACGACACCCCCGCCCGTGTCCACACCTCCCTCGCCGTCCTGCACACCCGCGGCGTGACCACCGACCCGCTCCCCGACTCCACCGGACACTCCCACGTCGACCTGCCCACCTACCCCTTCCAGCACCAGAGCTACTGGCTTCGGGCTCCCGAGTCCGCGGGCAACCTCGGCACCGCCGGCCTGGACGACGCCGAGCACCCGCTGCTGGGTGCGGTCGTGGAACTCCCCGAGGACGGCGGGGTGCTGCTGACCGGTCGGCTGTCGCTCGCCTCGCATCCGTGGCTCGCCGACCACGCGGTGTCCGGCACCGTCCTCGTGCCGGGGACCGCACTCGTCGAGATGGCCGTGCACGCCGGGGACCAGGTGGGCGCGGGCGCCCTGGACGAACTGGTCGTCGAGGCACCGCTGGTGCTGCCAGCCTCCGGCGAGGTGCGGGTGCAGGTGACCGCCGGTGCGCTGGACGAACTGGGCCGCCGCAGCGTCACGGTGCACTCGCGCGGCGCCGACGGCGAGGCGTGGACGCGGCACGCCTCCGGGTTCCTCACCGCCCCGGCCGACGAACCGGCGGCGCAGAGCTTCGACTTCGGAGTCTGGCCGCCCGAGGGCAGCGAGGCCCTGTCCGTCGCCGACTTCTACGACCTGCGGTACGTCGCCGGGTACGAGTACGGCCCGGTGTTCCAGGGCCTGCGACGGGTGTGGCGGCGCGGCGAGGAACTGTTCGCCGAGGTGGCGCTCGGCGAGGAGGCGGCCGGGGACGCCAAGGCGTTCGGCCTGCACCCGGCGCTCCTCGACGCGGCCCTGCACACGGCCGCGTTCGCGGACCGGCCGAAGGACGAGCGCACACTGCTGCCCTTCGCGTGGAACGGGGTCACCCTGCACGCCACCGGTGCCACGGCCCTGCGGGTACGGCTCGCGCCCCGGGGTGCGGACGCGGTGTCCGTGCAGGCCGCCGACGAGACGGGGAACCCCGTGGCGTCGGTCGGTTCGCTGGCCTTCCGGGCGGTGGACCCGCGTCAGCTCGGCTCCGGGGACGACGGTCTGCGGGACGCGTTGTTCCGGGTGGAGTGGCGGGAGGTCCGTACGCCGGAGGAGACGGCGGGGGCGGACTGGCCGGTGCTGGATCTGACCGGCCGTACCGGCGAGGACGTGCGTGTGCTGGCGGGGGAGGTCCTGGCCGCGGTGCAGGCGCACCTGGCCGGGGAGGACGAGGACGCTCGTCTGGTCGTCCTGACCCGTGGGGCTCTCGATGATCCGGCTCAGGCGGCGGTGTGGGGCCTGGTGCGGACCGCGCAGAACGAGCACCCCGACCGCCTGGTCCTGGTCGACGCGGCCGAAGGGGACGAAGGCATGCTCCCCGCCGCACTGGCTACCGGTGAGCCGCAGCTGGCGCTCGCCGACGGCCGGATCCGCATCCCGCGGCTGGCCCGGGCGGAGGCGGCACAGGGCCCGAGCCCGCTGGACCCGGACGGCACCGCGCTGATCACCGGCGGTACCGGCACCCTGGGTGCCCTCGCCGCACGGCATCTGGTGACCGAGCACGGCATACGGCACCTGCTGCTGCTCAGCCGCCGCGGACCGGACGCCCCCGGCGCCGACGCCCTCACCCACGACCTGGCCGCCCTCGGCGCGCGCGTCACCGTCGTCGCCGCCGACGCGGCCGACCGGGACCAGCTCACCGCCGCGCTCGCGGCCGTCGACCCGGATCACCCCCTCACCGCCGTCATCCACACCGCCGGCGTGCTGAGCGACGCCACGTTCGGCGCGCAGACACCGCGGCACCTCGACGCGGTGTTCGCGCCGAAGACGGACTCGGCCCGCAACCTGCACGAGCTGACCAGGGATCAGGATCTGGCCGCGTTCGTGCTGTACTCCTCCGCGGCCGGCACCCTCGGCAACCCCGGACAGGCCAACTACGCCGCCGCCAACGCCGCGCTCGACGCCTACGCCCGCCGGCTGCGCGCCGACGGCGTCCCCGCCGTGTCCCTCGCCTGGGGCCTGTGGGCGGACGCGAGCGGCATGACCGGGCATCTCGACGGGGGCGACCAGGACCGGATGAGCCGACAGGGCGCCCTGGCCCTGACCGCCGAGGAGGGCATGGCCCTGTTCGACGAGGGCCTGCGGTCGCCGGAAGCGGTGCTGGTGGCGAGCAGGATGAACGTCCCCGCGCTGCGCGCCGCGGCGGCCGAGGGAACCCTGCCGGCCGTCTTCCGCTCGCTGGTGAGCCCGCCGCGCAGGGCGGCACACGGTGCCCGGCCCGACGGGGAGTCCCTCGCCGGGCAACTCGCCGCACTGCCCGAGGCGGACCGGCCGCGCCGGCTGCTGGAGCTGGTGCGCGGCCACGCTTCGACGGTGCTGGGCGGCCAGTCGGTACAGCCCGCGCAGGCCTTCAAGGACGTCGGCTTCGACTCGCTCACCGCGGTGGAGCTGCGCAACCGGCTCTCCGCCGCGACCGGCGTACGGCTGCCCGCCACGCTGATCTTCGACCACCCGTCCCCGGCCGCGCTGGCCCGCCACCTGCTGGCCGAACTGCTGCCCGAGACCGCGCCGGAGCAGAAGGAGACGGCCGCGGCCCCGGTCGCCGCCGTGGCGGTGGAGGAGGAACTGCACCGGATCGCCGCCATGGACGCCGACGACCTGGTGGCCCGCGCGCTGGGCGCCCTCGGCAACTGACCAGCCAACCACCGGACAGGGAGAGAGTGATGGGTACCACGCCCAGCGACAAGATCGTCGAGGCGCTGCGCGCCTCGCTGATGGAGAACGAGCGCCTCAAGCAGGAGAACCAGCGGATCACCGCGGCGGCCCGCGAACCGATCGCGATCGTCGGCATGGCGTGCCGGCTGCCGGGCGGCGTGAGCAGCCCGGACGAGCTGTGGCGGCTGGTCGCGGAGGGCCGTGACGCGGTCTCCGGCTTCCCCGAGGACCGCGGCTGGGACCTGGAGCGGCTCTTCGACCCCGACCCCGAACGCCCCGGCACCTCGTACGTGAACCAGGGCGGATTCCTGCACGACGCCGGCGAGTTCGACGCGGGCTTCTTCGGGATCTCGCCGCGCGAGGCGCTCGCCATGGACCCGCAGCAGCGGCTGCTGCTGGAGACCTCCTGGGAGGCACTGGAGCGGGCGGGCGTCGACCCGACCGCGCTGGCCGGCGGCCGGGTCGGGGTCTATTCGGGGGTGATGTACCACGACTACGCGCCCGGTCTGGAGTTCTCCCCGAAGGGCCTGGAAGGGTTCCTCGGTACTGGCAACTCCGGCAGCGTGGCCTCCGGCCGGGTCTCGTACACGCTCGGCCTGGAGGGCCCGGCGATCACCGTCGACACGGCCTGCTCGTCCTCGCTGGTGGCCGTGCACCTCGCCGCGCAGGCGCTGCGCAGCGGCGAGATCGACATGGCGCTGGCGGGCGGCGCCGCGGTCATGGGCACGCCGGGTGTGTTCGTGGAGTTCTCCACCCAGCGGGGGCTCGCGGCCGACGGCCGCTGCAAGGCGTTCGCGGAGGCGGCCGACGGCACCGGCTGGGCCGAGGGCGTCGGTGTCCTCGCCCTGGAACGGCTGTCGGACGCGCAGCGGCTGGGCCACCCGGTGCTGGCGGTGGTGCGCGGCTCCGCCGTCAACCAGGACGGCGCCTCCAACGGCCTGACCGCGCCCAACGGCCCCTCCCAGCAACGCGTCATCCGCCAGGCCCTGGCCAACGCCGGCCTCACCCCGGACGGGGTGGACGCGGTCGAGGGCCACGGCACCGGCACCACGCTCGGCGACCCGATCGAGGCGCAGGCCCTCCTCGCCACGTACGGCAGGAACCGCGGATACCCGCTGTTCCTGGGATCCCTGAAATCGAACATCGGGCACGCCCAGTCGGCGGCCGGGGTGGCCGGCATCATCAAGATGGTCCAGGCGATGCGGCACGGGGTGCTGCCGAAGACGCTGCACGTCGACCAGCCGTCCACCAAGGTCGACTGGAGCGCCGGAGCGGTCGAACTGCTCACCGAGCGGCGGGAGTGGCCGAGGACCGGCCGGCCGCGCCGGGCCGCGGTGTCCTCGTTCGGCGTCAGCGGCACCAACGCCCACGTCATCCTCGAACAGGCCCCCGACCGGCCCGAAGCGCCGGCCGCGCCCCGGCCCGCCGTCGTCCCCTGGCTGCTCTCCGCCAAGACCGAGGCCGCCCTGTCCGCGCAGGCCGGCCGGCTGCTGGAGACCTCGGGGCAGCTCGACCCGGCGGCCGTCGCACACGGGCTGGCGTTCCACCGCGCCCGCATGGACCGGCGCGCGGTCGTGCTGGGGACCACGTCCGAGGAGCTGTCGGGCGGGCTGAAATCCCTGCAAGCGGGGGAGCAGTCGGCGCACGTGGTGACCGGTACCGCGGACCTGGACGGCAAGACGGTGTTCGTCTTCCCCGGCCAGGGACACCAGTGGGCGGGCATGGGCGCCCGGCTCCTGGACACCGAGTGGGTGTTCGCCCAGACCATCACGGACTGCGCCCGAGCGCTGTCGGCGTACGTCGACTGGGACCTGCTCGACGTGCTGCGGCAGGCGGACGGCGCACCCGACTTCGACCGGGTCGACGTCGTCCAGCCGGCCTCCTTCGCCGTCATGGTCGCCCTGGCACGGCTGTGGCAGCACCACGGCGTGCGGCCGGACGCGGTGGTCGGCCACTCCCAGGGCGAGATCGCCGCCGCGCACATCGCCGGCGCGCTCAGCCTGGACGACGCCGCCCGGGTGGTCGCCCTGCGCAGCCAGGCCATCGCCGGCCGCCTCGCCGGACGCGGCGGCATGATGTTCCTGCCGGTGCCGCGGGCCGCCGCGGAGGACCGGATCGCGGAGTACGCGGGACGGATCGAGATCGCCGCTGTCAACGGGCCGGCCTCCACCATCGTCGCCGGTGACGCGGACGCGCTGCGGGACTGCCACGAGGCGGCGACGGAAGCCGGGATCCGCGCCCGCATGATCCCCGTCGACTACGCCTCCCACACCAGCCACGTCGAGGCCATCGAAGACGAACTCGCCCAAAAGCTGGCCGAGTTGACGCCGCGGAAGCCGGACATCCCGATGTACTCCACGTACCGCGGGGCCTGGCTCGACGCCACCACCCCGCTGGACGCCGCCTACTGGTACGGCAACCTTCGCCACGAGGTCCGCTTCGGCGCCTCCGTCGAGGCCCTCTTCGACAGCGGCCACCGCGCCTTCGTCGAGGTCAGCGCCCACCCGGTGCTGAACATGGCCGTACGCGAGACCGTCGAGGGCCGGCCCGGCGCCGCCACCGTCGTCGTGGGGACGCTGCGGCGCGGCGAGGGCGGCCCCGAGCGGTTCGCCGCATCGCTCGCCGAGCTGTACGTGCGCGGCGCCGACGTCGACTGGAGCGGCCTGCTCGGCCCCGACGCCGGGCTCCCCGCCGAGGCGGCCGCGGCCCTGCCCACGTACGCCTTCCAGCACCGCCCCTACTGGCTCAAGCAGTTCCAGCCCACGGGCCCGACGCCCGACGTCCCGACCATCCCGCACCCGGAGAGCGACATGACCACCGACGCGCACGACCAGGAGTCCTTCCTCGACCGCTTCGCCGCCCTGCCCGCCGAGGAGCGCCCCGCGGCCCTGCTCGACCTGGTGCGCGCCGAGACGGCCGCCGTGCTCGGCCACTCCGACGCCGACGCGGTCGACGCCGACGAGGGCTTCTTCGACATCGGCTTCAACTCGCTGACGGCCGTCGAACTGCGCAACCGCCTCGCCGCCGAGATCGGCGCCGAACTGCCCGTGATGCTCCTGTTCGACCAGCCCACGCCGAGCCTGCTCACCGAGTACCTGCTCGGCCAGGTGGCCGCGCCGGCCGCCGAGTACGCCTGAGCCGCGACGACCACCACCACCGCCACGCCCCGAAGGGAACGGACCACACGATGTTCGACCTCGACCACTACCTGGCCAGGCTGGGCCACACCGGGCCCGCGCCGGCGCCCACGCTCGAGACGCTGCGACTGCTGCACAAACGCCACCTGATGACCGTCCCGTTCGACAACTTCCTCAACGAGGCCCGCGGCACGGCCATCTGGGACGGCGTGGACATCGACGTCGACGCCGTCTACCAGGAGGTGATCGTCGGCGGCCGCGGCGGAGTCTGCTACGAACTCAACGGCCTCTTCCGCGCCCTCCTCACCCGCCTCGGCTTCGAGGTCGTGGTGCTGTCGGCCGGGGTGCGCGGCCCGGACGGCTCCTACGGACCGGACATGGAGCACCTGTTCAACGGCGTGCGCATCGACGGCGAGTGGTACCTGGCGGACGTCGGCTACTCCGGCCCGTCGCTGATCGAGCCGGTGCGCGTGTCCGCCGAACCGCAGGAGCAGTACGGGACCGGCTTCCGCGTCCGGCAGGAGGACGACGGCTTCCACTACCTGGAGCGCCGGCCGCGGGACGGCGAGTGGGGCGTCATCCACCGGTTCCGGCTGCGGCCGCGCGCGTTCTCCGAGTGGCTCGACGCGGACAATCCGGAACTCGACGCGTACGCCCGGATGCTCGCCGCCCATGTGACGTACATCCGCGGACGGGCCCTGGAGAACGGGCAGATGACGCTGACCGGCCGCCGCCTGCTGATCGTCGAGGACGGCCGGGAGCGGGTGCGGGTCCTGGTGAAGCCGGCCGACTACGAGGCCGTGCTCGACGACATCCTGCTGCGGACCCGGTCCGCGGCGGCCTGAAGGGGGGAGACGCGTATGACCGCAACGGCTGCCGACCCCCGCTGGTGGCCCGACGAGGTGGCGGACCTGCTCGTCGTCGGGTACGGGCCGGTGGGCCAGGTGCTGGCCAACCTGATGGCGCGGCGCGGACGGCGGGTGATCGTCGTCGAACGGCACCCGCGCCCGTACCCGATGCCGCGCGCGGTCGCCTTCGACGGCGAGGCCGCCCGGATCCTGGCCGCGGCCGGGGTCGCGGACCACCTCACGGCGGTCGGCGAACCCTCCGGCGACTACCTGTGGCGCAACGGCGAGGGCCGCGACCTGCTCTACATCGACGCGGCCGAGGTCAAGGGGCGCAACGGCTGGCCCGAGTCGACCTCCATGTACCAGCCCGGCCTGGAGGACGCGCTGATCGCGTACGGCAAGCGGCTGCCCAACCTGACCGTGCTGCGCGGCTACGAGGCCGTGGAACTCTCGCAGCACGAGGACGGCGCCACACTGCGGGTCGTCGACGGCGACGGCGTACGGCGGCTGCTGCGCGGCCGCTGGGTGGTCGGCTGCGACGGCGCGAACAGCTTCGTCCGCCGCACCATCGGCACGGACTTCGAGGACCTCGGATTCCACCACGAGTGGCTGATCTGCGACCTGGCGCTGCACGACGACCGCACGTTCGTGCCCAACAACCTGCAGATCTGCGATCCGGCCCGGCCGCGTACCCAGGTCTCGGCGGGCCCCGGGCACCGGCGCTGGGAGTTCATGCTGCTGCCCGGCGAGCGGAAGGAGGACATGGACGATCCGCGGGTCGCCTGGCGGCTGCTCGCCCAGTGCGGCATCACCCCGGACGACGGGGTCATGGAGCGGCACGCGGTCTACACCTTCCAGGCCGCGACCGCCCGCCGGTGGCGCCTCGGACGGCTGCTGATCGCCGGTGACGCGGCCCACCTGATGCCGCCGTTCGCCGGCCAGGGCATGAGCTCGGGCTTCCGCGACGTCACCAACCTCGCCTGGAAGCTGGACCTGGTGCTGGACGGGCGGGCCGGCGAGGCACTCCTTGACACCTACGCCGAGGAGCGGCGGGCCCACGTGCAGCACGCCATCGGGATGTCGGTGAACCTCGGCAAGGTCATCTGCCAGACCGACCCCAAGGCCGCCGCCGACCGGGACGCGGTGATGATCGCGGCACGCGAGCGGCGCATGGCGCGTCCGCAGCAGTCCCCGTTCCAGCCGCTGACCCGGGGGCTGGTGTGGCGGGACGGCGCGGGCCGCAGGCGGCGCGGCGCGGGCGACCAGGTGCCCCAGCCGCGCGTCGCCGCCGGGACGGCGCACGGGCTGTTCGACGAGGTGGCGGGCCGGGGCTTCGTCTTCGCCTCCCTCGACGACCCGCGCGAGCTGCTCGGCGCCGAGCGGACCGCGTTCCTGGAGTCGCTCGGCGCCTACCTGGTGCGGCTGCTGCCCGCCGGCACCGATCCGGCCGGGGTGCCGGCGGGCAGCGTGGTGGACGTCGAGGGCGGCTTCGGTGCGTACCTCACCGGCACCGGGGCCCGCTGTGTGCTCGTACGACCCGACACCTACGCCTTCGGGACGGCCGACGGAGCCGAGGCGGCCGGTGCCCTCGTCGACGCTCTGCGGGATGCCCTGCACCTCGTGCCGGCGCCCGTATGAGGCACCCGCACACCCACTGTGACCTGCGCGATTACCGCACGGTTGCCGGAAGGTGGCCGTGCGCGTGGCGTACTTGATCCACGCGCGGGCGCGAGCGAACGCGTCGGCGGTGAGCCCTGGACTCCGAGCCACGACCACGATGTGACGACGAAAGAAGTGAGTGATGACCCCCCCGACAGCAGCGGGCCGCTCGCGCGGCCTCGCGCTCAGCATCCTCTGCGCGATGCAACTCATGATCATCCTTGACGGGACGATCGTCACGGTCGCCCTTCCGACCATCCAGAGCGGGCTCGGCTTCTCCCAGAGCGGCCTGTCCTGGGTGGTGAACTCCTACCTCATCGCCTTCGCCGGACTGCTGTTGCTGTCCGGCCGGCTCGGCGACTTGATCGGCCCGAAGAAGGTCTTCCTCAGCGGCCTGACGACGTTCACCGTCGCCTCCCTCCTGTGCGGCATCGCCAACACCTCCGAGCTGCTCATCGCGGGCCGCTTCCTGCAGGGCGTGGGCGCCGCGCTGGCCTCCGCGGTGGTGCTCGGCATGATCGTCGGCCTGTACCCGGAGCCGGGCGAGCAGGCCAAGGCCATGGGCATCTACAGCTTCGTCTCGGCGGGCGGCGCCTCGGTCGGGCTGATCGCGGGCGGCGTCATCACCGACGCCCTCGGCTGGCACTGGGTGTTCCTGATCAACCTGCCCATCGGTGTGGTCGCCCTGGTCCTCGGCCTGCGCCAGCTGGCCGCCCAGCCGGGGATCGGCCTGAGCGCGGGCGCCGACGCGATCGGCGCGGTCCTGGTCACCGTCGGCCTGTCGCTGGGCGTCTTCACCATCTCGCAGATCTCCGAGAACCGCTTCAGCACCGGTGAGCTGGCGCTCTACGGCGCGGTCGCGGTCCTGCTCCTCGGCGGCTTCGTGTGGCGGCAGGCCACGGCCCGGCGGCCGCTGCTGGCGCTGCGCATCTTCCGCAGCCGGGAGATCGTGGGCGCCAACCTCGCCGTGGTCCTGGTGTTCGCGGCCGGTTTCGGCTTCCAGTTCCTCAACGCGCTCTACCTGCAGCGGGTGCTGGGCTTCGACTCGATGCAGACCGGTCTGGCGTTCCTGCCGGCGCCGCTGGTGATCGGCACCATGTCGCTGTTCTTCACGGCGAAGCTCACCGGGCGCTTCGGCACCCGGCGGGTGCTGCTGACCGGTCTGCTGTTCCTCGGCGGCGGGCTGCTGCTGCTCAGCCGGGCGCCCGTCGACGGCGACTACTGGGTGGACGTGGCCCCCACCCTCGTCATCCAGGGCTTCGGCATGGGCCTGGCCGTGCCGTCGGTCATCATGCGGGCCATGTCGGGCGCGGCCCCCGAGGACGCGGGCCTGGCCTCCGGGCTGAACAACACGGCGCAGCAGGCGGGCGCGGCGGTGGGTCTGGCGGTCCTGGCGACGCTCGCCACCTCGCACAGCAACACCCTGCTCGACCAGGGCCGGCCGCAGCTGCAGGCGCTGCGCGACGGCTACAGCCTGGCCTTCGTGTTCGCCGCCGGCTTCGTGTTCCTGGCCTGGTGCGTGACCTTCCTGGTGCTCAAGGACAGCAAGGAGGCGGCCTCCGCGGAGGCGCAGCCCACGGCCGACGCCCCGGCCGTGAACGCCCACATCTGACTCGACCCCGACCAGTCGGAGCGTGGCCGGTGGACCCGGTCACGCTCCGACGCGTGTTCCCCGCGGCCACGCCGGCTGCGACGATCACGCACTCCGTAACCCGTAACCCGTAACCCGCAACCCGCAACTCCAACGCAAGCGAAAGAGGTTTCACCGTGGCGGACAGGATCCGAGTGGGAGTCGTCGGCGCACACGCCGAACGGGGGTGGGGCCGTGGCATCCACCTGCCGGCGCTGTCCGCGCTGGACGACTTCGAGATCGTCGCCGTCGCCGGCACGAGCCCCGAGTCGGCGCGCGCGGCGGCCGCGGTGTGGGGCGCAGACCGGGCGTACGACGACGCCCGCGCCCTCATGGCCGACCCGGACGTCGACCTGGTCACCATCGCCGTACAACTGCCGCAGCGCGACGGCCTGGTGGAGGCGGCCATCGACGCGGGCCGGCACGTCTACAGCGAATGGCCGCTGGCCCTGGACGCGGAGACCGCCGAGCACTTCGAGCGGAAGGCGCGGGCCGCCGGGGTGCGGCACGCGGTGGGGCTGCAGAGCAGGCACCACCCGGCGGTGCGCCTGCTGCGGGACCTGCTGCGGCAGGGCCTGATCGGCGAGGTGCTGTCGGCGTCGCTGCTGTACTCGCTGAGCACGCCGGAGGTGTGGTCCACGCGGTACGCGGCCCTGTTCGACCGGACCAAGGGCGTCAACCACGTGGCGGTGGTCGGCGGGCACTCGCTGGACATGTTCCAGTACGCCGTCGGGGAGTTCGCCGAGCTGTCCGCGACGCTCACCACCCGGATCGACCGGGTGACGATGGAGGAGACGGGGGAGCGGATCGAGGTCACGTCCCCGGACCAGATCGTGGTCGGCGGCCTGCTCCGCTCGGGGGCGGCCGCGTCGGCGCACTTCATGACCGGCGGCCCGCGCGGTGACGGCTTCCGCATCGAGGTGCACGGCCGCGGCGGGCGCCTGGTGCTGGTCTCCTCGGACGACTCCCTGGTCGGCCCGCAGTTCACCCTCACCCACGCCACGGCGAACGGCTCACCCGCGGTGGAGGTCCCGGTGCCGGACGCCTACCGGCCGCTGCTGCCGGGGCCGCCGTCGCCGGTGAGCAATGTCGCCCAGGTGTACACGGACCTGGCGCGGGCCATCCGCACCGGCGCCGAGTTCGGGCCCGACTTCACCACCGCGGTGCGCACCCACCGGCTGCTCGACGCCATCAAGTCGGCGGCCCTCCACGGCACCCGCGAGACCCTCGCCCCCTGACCCCACCCCCCCCGCACACACCACCAGGGGCCGCCTCCCCACAGGAGACGACCCCTGGCGACACCCGACGCGACCCGGGGCTGCGGCCCGGCGCGGGCCCGGGCCAAGGCCCGGCTTGGGCCGGGGTGTCGGATCTTCGCGGGTTTCAGGGACGCGGTGCTGTCGCCGCCGCCGCTGCCTGCCGGGCCGCCGCCTTGCGGCGGGCCTGGCGGGCGCGGTGGCGGGCTCCGGCGCCGCGCTCGATCAGCCACCACTCCGCGAACAGCAGCGGCAGGATCCAGCCGGGCCAGGACGCCAGACCGGCCCGCTGCTGACCCCAGGCGATCAGTTCCGCCACGTTGGTGGTGACGGGCGGCGGCAGGATGGTGTGGTCGTAGACCACCCCGAGGACGCGGCTCAGCACGATCGACATGGTGAGCGCGAAACTGCGCACCATCCACCGCCGGTGCTCGTCGACCCGGCCCTGCCGGGCCATGCGCACGCCCGCCGCGGCCGTGCCCATCCACAGCACCGACGTCATCATCGTGCTGAGCTGCATCGACAGCCCCGAAGGGCTCGCATAGGCCACCGCCAGCCCCGCCAGGCCGCCCGGCAGGACGGCCGCCACGTACAGCCGGCCGCTGAAGCGGTGCACCTGGGGCCAACGCTGCCGCAGGGCCGGCCACACCTGGAGGCAGCAGGTCACGATGGCGACCGTGCCGGTCAGGACGTGCACCACCAGCACCGGGTAGTGCCAGGGGTACTGCGGGTTCGGCGGGATCTTGGACTCCGCCGGGTCGAAGGTGAGATAGCGGGGGATGCCCATGACCAGGAACACCGCCACCACCAGGGCGAGCGGGCCCACCCAGGGCCGCCGCCACCAGCGCGGCGGCGCCCCGGGACCGTCGTCGGCTCCACGGCGCGCTTCCGCCGCGCCGCCCGGGGACCGCCCCGGCTCCGTCGTCGTGATCGTCACGCCGTTCTCCTGTCCGCACCGGGTCCCCAGCGGACCCGGGTCAGTCCACGGCAACCAGGGCTTCGCCGGTTGCCTGGTCGGTGATGTGGATGGCCCGGTACGGGCAGTAGTCCGCGGCGTCGAGCACGTCCTCGTCGGGCTCGATGCGGACCTCGACGGGCTGCGCCTTGCCGTCGACGAGCCGGAAGCGGTGCGGGAGCGTGCCGTTGCACAGCCCGGCGCCCATGCAGCTGCGGCGGTCGACCTCGATCTGCCAGGTCACGGCCGTCACCACCGGACGGGCAGCGCGGCGACACCGCGCACCACGTGGTCGCGCTTCCACGGCACCTCGGCGGCGGGCACGGCCAGTTCCAGGGAGGGCAGCCGGCGCAGCAGCGTGCCGAGGGCGACCTGGAGCTCCAGCCGGGCCAGCGGGGCGCCCAGGCAGTGGTGAATGCCGTGACCGAAGGCGATGTGCGGGTTGTGCTCGCGGGTCAGGTCCAGCTCCTCGGGACGCTCGAAGACCCGCGGGTCGCGGTTGGCGACCCCAGGGAACACCATGACGGCCTCGCCGGCCCTGACCGTCTGCCCGCCGAGCTCGATGTCCTCCACGGCGATGCGGGTGTTCTCCGAGTAGGGGCTGAGCGGGGTCACCCGCAGCAGCTCCTCGATAGCCGTCGGCAGCAACTCCGGCCGCGCGACCAGCCGTTCCCACTCCTCGCGCCGGCTGAGCAGGATGTACAGGTGGTTGGCGAGCTGGTTGGCGGTGGTGTGGTGGCCGGTGGCGAGGAGCGCGATCGACATGGTGATCAGCTCCTCCTCGCTGAGCCGGTCCTCCTCGTCGCGGGCGGCGACGAGAGCGGACAGCAGGTCGTCGCCGGGCTTGGCGCGCCGCTCGGCGATCAGCGAGGACATGTACTCCGGCAGCTTCTCGAAGCGTGCCTCGTTCATCTCCTCCAGCGTGTGCTCGTTGCCGATGGTCAGCCAGGTGTCGATCCAGCCGCGGAACTTGTAGTGGTCCTCCAGCGGCACGGCGAGCATCTCGCAGATCACGGTGATCGGCAGCATCCACGCGTACTGCGCGGCCAGGTCACCGGTGTTGTCCTCGGAGGCGAGCATGCGGTCGAGGAGTTCGTCGGCGATCTCCTGGGCGCGCGGGCGGATCTGCTCCACCCGGCGCACGGTGAACGCCTTGGCGACCAGCTTGCGCAGCCGCCCGTGCTCCGGGTCGTCCATGGAGACGATGTTCAGTTCCTCGTACGCCTTGCGGACGCGCGGCACGTCCTTGCCGACCGTGGCGGCCCGGCTGAAGCGCGGGTCGGCCAGGACCGTCTTGATGTCGGCGTGCCGGGTGGCGAGCCAGGCCTCGCCGCCGTACTGCATGTTGACCCGGGTGAGCGCCTGCTCCTCGCGCACCTGCGCGTACATCGGGTGCAGATCGGTGGCCACGGGCTCGGCGAACGGGTAGTCGAGCACCTTGTGCATGGGGCAGCCGGGCGGCGGCACGGCGGCGTCGCCGGGCTGGAGGCTGGCGTGGTCGGTGACCGTCATCGGAAGGTCGCCCTCTCTCTGGCGCGGTGGGTGGTGGTCGTCAGTTGCCGATGGCGCGGGGGAAGTCGAACAGGCGGTTGGGGTCGTAGACCTTCTTCAGTGCCCGCAGACGCGCGTAGTTGGAGCCGTAGTAGGCGTCCTGCCAGCCGCTGAGGTACAGGTCGGGGAAGTTGATGTAGGACTGTCCGTCGGACAGCGGGTCGATCACGCCGAAGCCCTTGGTGGCCCAGGCCACGGCGGCGCCGGCCTCCTCCGCGCTCGGGGCCGGGGTGGCCAGGGCCACGCCGTAGCCGACGTGGAACAGCGCGTTGCGGTGGACGAACGCGGTGGCGTCCGGCGCCTGGTCGGCGACGGCTCCGCCGAGGCCCATGAAGCTCAGGTACCGGGTCTGCCCGGAGCGCGGGTCGGCCTCGAACGCGGCCAGCGCCGCCGCGGTGCCGGCCGCCCCGAGCGGCTTGTCGAGCAGGCGGGCGCGCATGCGCTGCCACTCGGTGCGCGGGTGGGTGCCGCCGTCGGCGAGCCCGTACACGTACTGCATGCCCTCGTCGAACGGCAGGTCGAGCACCCGGCTGGTGGCGGGCTGCGACCCGACCAGCGAGGAGAGCTCGGCGAGACCCGCGGCCGCGTCCTCCGGGGTGGTGTAGTAAGCGCCCTGCTGGAGGATGACCGGCGGGTTCCCGGAACCGGCGTCCGGCTGGATGACGATGACCTGCCCGGTGGACCGGCGGGGTGTGCCGGCGTACCACTCCTGCCAGGCGGTGAGGAACCGTTCGGCGTCCGCCCAGTCCCAGGTCTGCTCGTAGAACACCATGCGCGGCGCGGAGATCGGCCGCAGCTCGAAGTCGACGACGACGCCGAAGTTGCCGCCGCCGCTGCCGCGCAGCGCCCAGAACAGGTCGGGGTTGGAGATCTCGCTCGCGCACACCAGGCGGCCGTCGGCCAGCACCACCTTGGCGGACACCAGCCGGTCGGAGCCGACGCCGAACCCGCGGCTCTGGTAGCCGATGCCGCCGCCGGAGACGTAGCCGCCGACGGCGACGTCGTGGCAGGTGCCCGTGACCATCTGCTGGTTGTACGGCTTCAGCGCCTTCAGCGCCTCGATGCTGATGGTGCCGGGGCCGACGTGCACGGTCGGGGAGCCGCCGCCGCTGACATGGTTGATGCGGCGTACGTCGAGGATCATGCCCTCGCCGGAGGACCAGCCGAGGAAGTTGTGACCGCCGCTGCGCACCCGCGGTCGGATGCCGTTGGCCGCCGCGAAACGGACCGCGGCCTGCACGTCCTGGGCGCTCTCGGCGTACACGACGGCCTGCGGGGTGAGGCTGTCGAACTCGCCGATGGCAAGCTGCTTGGCGGTGTCGTAGGCGGAGTCGCCGGGCAGCACGACGTCGCCGCCGACGGCTGCGCGCAGGCCCTCCCAGTCGGGCGAGCCGGCCGCGCGGATGGCGGCGGACGCCGACGTGGTGGCCGCGGCCCCGGCCGCCGCCGAAAGAGCGAGGGCGCCTCCGGCGCGGAGCAGGTTCCTTCGGTCCATCGTGATTCCTCCGTATGGCGTGAATACGCGAGAACGCTAGGGCGCGGACGTCCGTCCTGAATTCCCCTAACACCCCCCTGAATGCGGCCGCTCAATTCGTCCGGGGAATATACGGGTGCCGCTGTGCCGCGCTGTTCTTCTAGGCTCCCGGTATTCCCGGACATCAAACGGTTCATCGCTGAGGGAGAAACAGGAGAGCAACGTGACCGCAACCATTCCTGAGGTGGATTCCGACGCACCCGGACCACGGCGGAAAGCCCTGCCGTCCCTGACGGGCATGCGGTTCTTCGCCGCGCTCCTGGTGTTCTTCATCCACTCGCTGCAGCCGATCGGGCCGGTCGACCCCACGGGTCCCGTCAACCCGTTCGCGGACAAGTCCGTCGCGCAGGGCCTGCTGAAGTTCTTCGGGCCCGCCGGCTACCTCGGCGTCTCCTTCTTCTTCCTGCTGAGCGGGTTCGTCATCACGTGGTCGGTGCGGCCCGGGGAGCCGGTCACCGCGTACTGGCGGCGCCGGATCGTCAAGATCTTCCCCAACCACCTGGTGATGTGGACGGCGGCCATGCTGCTCTTCGCGTCCGCTTACACGCCGGTGAGCACCTGGCTGCCGAATCTGTTCCTGGTGAACTCATGGATCAACGAATTCACCGTGCAGATGAGCGTGAACGCGCCGTCCTGGTCGCTGTGCTCGGAATTGCTGTTCTATCTGTCGTTCCCCCTCCTGCTCCTCGCGGTGCGGCGCATAAAGACGGAAAACCTCTGGTGGTGGGCGGCCGGCACGGCGGCGGCCACGGTCGGGGTCGGTCTGGTGACGGTGTTTCTCCTGCCCGACACCCCGCGACTGCCGGTGATCCCGCTCTCTCCCACTCAGAACTGGTTCAACTACACGTTCCCGCCCATGCGGATGTTCGAGTTCGTGCTCGGCATGCTGCTGGCCCGGCTGGTGATGGCCGGCCGCTGGCCGCGCATCCCGGCCGGCTGGGTGGTGGCCCTGCTGGTGGCCGGCTACGCCGCCGCGATGTACGTCCCGGCGCCGTTCAACTTCGTCTCGGTGACTGTCGTGCCCTTCGGTGTCGCCATCGCCTCGGTGGCCCGCGCCGACGTGCACGGGGTGCCGACCCACCTCGACGGCCGGGTCCTGGTGTGGCTCGGCAACGTGTCCTTCGGCTTCTACCTGTGCCAGGGTGTGGTCCTCTTCTGGGGCCGTCAGGCGCTGCTCGGCAACGGCCAGTTCGGCACCCCCGTCGCGATCCTCGTGATGATCGGCATGTTCGCGGCCACCCTGCTCGCCGGCTGGCTGCTGTACGCCTGCGTGGAGACCCCGGCGATGCGGTACCTGAGCAGGTCCCGCGCCGACCGGGCCCGCGCCGGCCGGGTCGCCGAGGCCCGGGCCGCCGAGGCCCGCAGCGCCGCGGTCCGGACCGCGTCCGAGGTTCAGGCAGCACTCGACGTCCAGGCCGCGTCCGAGGTCCGGACCGCGCCCGGGGCGGCGGCGCAGCGCACCGCGCCGGTCCCCGCCCGGGGTACCGTCCGCCCGTCCTGAACCCCCTCGCTCCCTCCGTACCCGTCCCATCCCCCGTCCGGGTACGGAGGGTTCGCCCCGTGGGGGGGGGGGGGGGGGGGGGGGGCGCGAGGGGGGGGGGCGCGGGGGGGGGGGGGGGGGGGGGGGGGCCCGCCCGGGGTTCCGCCCCACGGTTGTTTGGGGGGGGGGGAAGGGGGAGGGGGGGAGGGTCAGCG
>NZ_JBVIIE010000030.1:0-109626 GCF_055569945.1 Streptomyces sp. NPDC031340 | reverse complement strand
GGTAGGAAAGGCCGCAGTTTGTCGTTTCCTTCTCCCTCTCCCCCCCCCCCCCCCCCCCCCCCCCCCCCCCCCCCCCCCCCCCCCCCCCCCCCCCCCGCGCCCTGTCGCCCGAAATGGTTAATATGAGGGAGTTTTACCCTGAAGGGGCTGATGCCCTCACCGGAGTGATCCATGTTCCGCACGCGCCCGACGGACGACGGGGACGAACTGCTGGCCAGGCTGTCCTCGCTGACTGCCCAGGCGCGCGAACTCGCGCAGCAGCAGCGCTCCCGCGTAGAGCTGGCCATCGCCCTGCAGCGTGGCATGCTGCCCCGGGACCTGCCCGAGGTCCCCGGCTACCGACTGGCCGTCCGCTACGCGCCGGCCTGCCACGGCCTCAACGTGGGCGGCGACTGGTACGACGCCTTCACCATGCCCGACGGCCGCATCGGGCTGTCCATCGGCGACGTGCAGGGCCACAACATCGAGGCGACCGCCTTCATGGGCCAGGTCCGGGTCGGCCTGCGGGCGCTCGCCTCCGTCACCGGCGAGCCGGGCGAACTGCTGGCCTGCACCAACGACCTGCTGCTGTCCCTCGGCACGGACCTGTTCGCCACCTGCACCTTCATGCGGCTCGACCCGGCGACGGGAGTCCTGGAGAGCGCGCGGGCCGGCCACATCCCCTACATCTGGGCCACGGCGGACGGCACGTCCGGGGTCGCCGAGACCCGGGGCGGCCCCCCGCTCGGCGTCCTGCCGGGGGTGCGGTACCCGGTGACCCGGCACCGGCTCACCACGGGCGGCGTCTTCATCATGCTCACCGACGGAGTGGTCGAGGGGCCCACCCTGAACCTCGACGAGGGCCTGGACCGGGTGGCGCGGCTCGCGGGCGTCGCCGCGGTCGCGGGGATGGACGCGGGCGCGCTCGCCGACGCCGTGCTGAAGGTGGCCGAGCGGGTGGGCCACGAGGACGACGCGGCCGTCCTGGTGGTCGGCCACGACCGGCCCTGCATTCAGCTGTAGGGCCCGGTGCGGGGCCTCTCGCCTCGCCCCGGCGCCGAGGACGGTGTCTGATGGCAACTGTGGTGACTACCCAGGATCTGCGGCGGACCGGTGCCTTCGTCCTCCAGACGCTGGCCGTGGCCGCCGCGTACTTCCTGGGCGGCCGGCTGGGGCTGCTGGGCCACCTCGCCGCCGCGCACGCGGTCGTCTCACCCGTCTGGCCCCCCACCGGCATCGCGGTGGCCTGCCTGCTGGTGCTCGGCCTGCGCTGCTGGCTCGGCATCGCCCTCGGCGCCTTCCTCGTCGTCGCGTCGGTCGCCCCCTCCGTGCAGCCCAGCATCCTCGGCACGGTGCTCGGCAGCACCGCCGCGCCGGTCTGCGCCTTCCTGCTGCTCCGTGGCGTCGGCTTCAACACCGACCTCGCCCACCTGCGGGACGGCCTGGAACTGGTGTTCCTGGGGGCGTTCGCCGCGATGACGATCAGCGCCACCAGCGGCGCCGTGCTCCTGCTGCTCACGGACAAGATCCCCGCGGGCGGTTTCTGGACCGTGTGGCTGGGATGGTGGGTGGGCGACGCCATGGGCGTCCTGATCGTCACCCCGGTCCTCCTCGCGCTGCGCAACACGCGATGGCCCATGGACATGTCCCGGTGGAGGGAGGCCGCCGGCACGGCCATCCTGGTCGGCGTTTTCGTGCCACTGTTCAGCTACCACCGCGTCAGCGTGCTGTTCCTCGTCTACCCGCTGCTGATCTGGACGGCCCTGCGGTTCCAGCTCATGGGCAGCATGCTGTGCGCCCTTTACACCTCCGTCATGACCACCGTCGCGGCGATGGACCAAAACGGCCCGTTCGCGCATCTGAGCCGGGTCGAGGTCCTGATCAAGCTCCAGCTGTTCAACGGCTCCATGGCCCTGACCGCCCTGCTCCTGTCCGCCGTGATCACCGAGCAGCGCAACACCAGGAAGTCGGTGGAACAGGCCTGCCGGGAACTGGTGACGGTGCTGGAGCACCTCACCGCGGGGGAGCCGCCGGAGGCCCGGCGGCCCGAGGAGGGCTGAGCCCGCCGGTCAGTCCCACAGGGGCAGGGTGACCGTCTGCCGGTAGATGTCCGGCCTGCCGCCGTGGTACTCGAGGGTCAGCCGGGTGAAGTGCCGGACGTGCGGACGCTTCTCCCAGGGCTCCGGGCGGCTGAGCCGGACGGTGACGCGATAGGAGTGGAAGGTGCCCGCCGCGCAGTAGGGCTTGCAGTCGTTGACCGCGTTCACGCCCTCGGCCGTCGCCGAGCCCGCCCCCCACCGGGACCAGCGCAGCCCGGTCAGGCGGCTGTTGCCGTCACCGCAGGCGAGCAGGAAGCCGGCGGGACGTACCCGGGGGTGCCGGAGGCAGTCGACCAACACGGGAAGCCGCGGCCGCTGCCGCGCGGCCTGCCCGGCCGACGCGCCCGCCGAGGCCGGCCCGGCGGCGGAGGGACCCGCTCCGGCCGCCGCCAGCGACGCCGCGCAGCACACCGCGACCGCCATGCACCGTCCGCGTACACGCATGACCCCTCCCGGTGACGCAGGCCGCTCCGTCCTCCCGACGCTACGGCCGGCCCCGTCGATCCACCACTCGAACGGCCCGCACCCACCGTGCGGCGCCGGCTTCGTCCCGCACGGCGGCGCTCGGCCGGCGGCGCAGGGCGTCGTCGCGGAAGACGTCGACCAGGGCGGCCGCGTCGGCCGGACGCCACGGTCGCAGGAGCAGGCCGGGAGCCGAATCCGTGGCGGGTGCTTCCAGGCGCTCTGTCGCCTTGTCCACGGGCGCAGTGTACGCAGCCGCGGGCCCGCGCGGGTCAGGCGTCAGGACGGGCAGCAGGTGCTGGTGGTCAGGCAGGTGCTCAGGGCCGCGTGCAGGCGTGCCGCGCTGGTCCATTCGCAGCCGCGGGACGGCGCTACGTGCCAGTGCGGGCCGGGGCCCGTGGTGCGATGCAGGGGCGGGACGACGACGTGCGAGCCCGAGGTCAGGACGGACACCGGGGCGAGGCTCCAGCCGGCTGCGGAGCCCGGCCGGATCAGCCAGTACAGGATGCGGCCGTAGCCGTCCGTGATCACGGCTCCCGTCTCGTCGCCCAGGTGTCGCAGCGCGTGCAGGCCCAGGCCGAGCGGTACCCGGACGGCGTCCCACCAGTAGCCGGCGGCCAGCAGCTTCGCCTCGGGACTGTCCCGCGGCATCCACCGTGGAGCCCAGCTGCCTGTCATCACCCTCACCGGTCCTCCCGTCCGACGTTCCGACCCTAGGGCCGGCGCGGTGCCGCCGACTTGCGGTCACGCGCACGGAAGTTGTGACGGTACGCAGCACGCACGGCCGGATCTCGTCCGGCCGTGCGACGGCGACATAGCGTTACCGGTCGTATCGGCGCAGGAACATCCAGGAGGCTGCGATGGGTCACCCCGACCCCTTAGTGATCGACCCGACGGGCCGGGACATCCACGGCGAGGCCGCCCGGATCCGCGAGCGCGGACCGGTGACCCCGGTCGAACTCCCCGACGGCGTCGCGGCGTGGGCCGTCAGCGACCCCGCCCTGCTCAGGCGCCTGCTCACCGACCCCCGTGTCTCCAAGGACCCGCGGCGCCACTGGAACAGCTGGATCAACGGCGAGATCGCCCCCGAGTGGCCGCTGTTCACCTGGGTGGCGGTGCAGAACATGTTCACCGCGTACGGCGGTGAGCACAAACGCCTGCGCGCCCTGGTCTCCAAGGCGTTCACCGCCCGCCGCACCGCCGCGCTCCAGCCCCGGATCGAGGAGATCACCCGGAACCTGCTGGACCGGGTGGAGCGGGCCGGGCGGGACGGGCGGGCCGTCGACCTGCGGGAGGAGTTCTGCTACCCGCTGCCGATCCAGGTGATCAGCGAGCTGTTCGGCCTGCCCGAGGACCAGGGCGCGGAACTGCGGGCCGTCGTGGACGGCATCTTCCACACCTCCGCCACCCCGGAGGAGGTCACCGACATCTACACCCGGTTCTACGCCGCGCTCGCCAAACTCGTCGCGCTCAAGCGGGAGTCGCCCGGCGACGACCTGACCACCGCCCTCATCGCGGCCCGCGACGACGAGGCCGGCACCCGCCTCAGCGAGCAGGAACTCCTCGACACCCTGGTGCTGATGGTCAGCGCGGGCCACGAGACCACGGTCAACCTCCTCGACAACGCCGTGCACGCCCTGCTCACCCACCCCGGCCAGCTCGCCCTCGTCCGCGACGGCCGCGCCTCCTGGGACGACGTGATCGAGGAGACGCTGCGCGTCGAGGCGCCGGTCGCCAGCCTGCCGCTGCGGTACGCCGTGGAGGACCTGGTGATGGAGGAGTTCGGCGGCCCCGCCGGTGCCGTGATCGGCAAGGGCGAGGCGATCCTGGCCGCGTACGCCGCCGCCGGACGCCACCCGGGCAGGTACGGCGACGACGCGGACCGCTTCGACGTCACCCGCGTCGACAAGGAGCACCTGTCCTTCGGGTACGGCGTGCACTTCTGCCTGGGCGCTCCGCTGGGACGGCTGGAGGCGCGGATCGCGCTGCCGGCGCTCTTCGACCGCTTCCCGGACCTGCGGCTCGCGGTGGACCGGGAGGAGCTGGAGCCGGTGGATTCCTTCATCTCCAACGGTCACCGCTCCCTCCCGGTGCACCTGCGCTGATCACTCCCCGCGCCACCAGCCCCGCAGCCGGGACCCCAGGCCGCGCCGCGCCCCGGCGGCGGCCGGAACGGCGGGGAGCGGAGCGGCGGGGGGCGGAGCGGCGGTGGCCGGCCCCGCGGGCGGTGCCGCCGCCACGGGGGTCCGCCGTGCGGGCGGCGGCCCGTCGCCCGCGTCCGGCCCGGTCACGGGGGCCGGCGGGAACGCCACGGGCAACGCGGCCAGCGCCCGGTGGAACGGGCCGGGCCGCCAGAGGAGATCCTCGGCGGGCACCGCGAGTTCGAGGTCGGGAAGGCGGTCCAGGAGCTTCTCCACCGCCGCCGCCGCGATCAGCCGGGCGGGACTCTGCGCCGGGCACGTGTGCGGGCCCGCGCTCCACGCCAGGTGGGCGCGGTTGCCCGTACGACGGTCGGTGGCCAGGGACGGGTCGTTGTTCGCCGCGGCGAACGAGACCACGATCGGCCGGCCCGGGCGCAGCGCCACGCCCTCGAACACCACGTCGTGCACCGGGTAGTGCACGCCGTAGTTGGCCATGGGCGGGTCGTGCCACAGCACCTCGTCGAGGGCGTCCTCCACCGGCAGGCTGCCGCCCGACAGGTCGCCGGCGAACCGGTCGTCGGACAGCAGCAGCCGCAGGCTGTTCGCGATCAGGTTCTGCTGGGGCTCGGTGCCCGCGCCCATGAGCAGGACGAGGGTGTGCACCATCTCCTCGTCGGTGAGTCCGGCGGGGTGCGCCAGCAGCCAGGACGTCACGTCCTGCCCGGGCTGCCGGCGTTTCAGCGTCACCAGTTCGAACAGGGTCGTGACGAGCAGTTCGTTCGCCTGCTCCGCGTCGACCCCGTCGAAGATGCCGGACATGCCCCGCACGAGCCGCTCGCCGTACTCGGCCGGGCAGCCGAACAGGTGGTTGAACACCAGCAGCGGCAGGACCTGGGAGTACTCGCCGAGGAGATCGGCCTTGCCGGCGGGCGCGAACCGGTCGATGAGGGTGTCGGCGCTGGTCTCGACGTATCCGCGCAGCGTGTTCGGCTCCACGCGGGCCAGGCTGTCCGTGATCGCGCCGCGCAGTCTGCGGTGCTCCGCGCCGTCGGTCCACAGCGCGTTCGGCCGGTACATCATCATCGGCACGACCGGGCTGTCGGCGGGGACCGTGCCGTCGGCCAGGTCCTGCCAGCGGCGGGGGTCCTTGGAGAAGGTCTCGGGGCTGCGCAGCACGTGCAGGGCGGCCTGGTAGCCGAGGACGAGCGACGCCTCGACGCCGGGCGCCAGTTCGACCGGGGCGATCGGACCGTACCGGCGCAGCCGCCGGTAGACGGCGGCCGGGTCGGCGGCGAACTCGGGCCCGTGCAGGGCCGCATGGGCGGGGCAGCCCGGCGGCGGGCCCGGCGGGCCGGGGTGGTTCGGGGCTCACACGTGCTCCAGTCGGCCGTCGGGGGCCCCGCTCGGGCGGAGCCGGGAAGCGGGGAGGGTCATCAGGTACTCGACGAGGGAGATCAGCGCCCGGGTGGAGGAGATCCGGTCGCGGGCGTCGCAGCGCACGAGCGGCGTCTCGGGCAGCAGGTCGAGGGCCTCGCGGACCTCGTGCAGTTCGTGCCGGGGGGCGCCGTCGAACTCGTTGAGGGCGACGGCGTAGGGGAGGCCGAGTTCCTCCAGCACGCCCATGACCTCGAAGGACTGGCTCAGCCGCCGGGTGTCGGCGAGCACCAGGGCCCCCAGCGCGCCGCGCGTCATGTCCTGCCACAGTTCTGTGAACCGCTGCTGGCCGGGGGTGCCGAAGAGGTAGAGCACCAGGTGGTCGTTGAGGGTGAGCCGGCCGAAGTCCAGGGCGACCGTGGTGGTCGTCTTGTCGTTCAGGCCGGCCAGGTCGTCGACGAGGGCACCCGCCTCGGTCATGACCTCCTCGGTGCGCAGCGGACGGATCTCGGAGAGCGCCCCGACGCAGGTGGTCTTGCCGACCGCGAAGTGACCCACGATCAGCACTTTGACGGCGGTCTGCACACCGGGCCGCAGATAGCGGTCTTCAGAGGCGGGCGCGGAGCCCATCGAGCACCTCCTGGAGGATGGTGAGGTCGGACGGCCGGGCGGCCGGGACCGGCGCGCGGGTGACGATGTGGCCGCTGTCCATGAGGTCGGCGATCAGCACCTTGGTGACGCTGACCGGCAGCGCCAGGTGGCCGGCCACCTCGGCGACGGACAGCGCCCCCGGCCGGCACAGCTCCATGAGCCGGCGTTTCTCCGGGTTCAGCCCGGCCAGCGGCAGATCGTCGGCGGCGATCAGCAGGGTGACCAGGTCCAGGGTGTTGCGGGTGGGATGGGCGCGGCCGTCCGTGACGACGTACGACCGCACCAGCCTGTCGGGGCGTCGCCGCGGGGTCATGCCGGACTGCCGGCGTCCTGTCGCGCGGGGCTGGTCAGCTCCTTGCCGAGCCGGTCGACCAGCTTGTGCATGCGGTAGGTGACGGCCTCCATGTCCACGTCCTGGGTGGTGGAGACCGCGAGGTAGGCCCCCTCGCCGGCGGCGACCAGGAAGACGTAGCCGTGCCCGAACTCGATGAGGGTCTGCCGCCACGGGGTGTGCGGGGTGCCGGTGAACTCGGCGGTGCTGCGGGATATGGACTGCACGCCGGACAGGCCCGCGGCGAGCCGCTCGGCGTCGTCCCGGCCGATGTCCTTGGAACAGGCGCGGAGCATGCCGTCGGCGGAGAGCAGGATCGCGTGCAGCGCCTCCGGCACCTTCAGCACGTCGTCCAGCATCCAGCCCAACTCGTTGTTGGTGGGCCCGGTCATTCGTGGGTGTTCCCTTCGTCTTCCTGGGTGGTGTGCCGGGCGTCCCGGCCGAAGCGGGTGCCGCGGGCGAAGGCGCCCATGCGCCGGGCGTGCTCCTCGGCGGAACGGCCGCCGGCCTCCGCCGCCGGAGCGGCCGGCGCGGCCGGGCGTCCGGCGTCGTCGGCGCGGACGGACCGGCGGCGGCGCTTGGGCAGGCCCCCGGAGGTGGTCGGCCGGGCGGGGTCGATGTCGGAGACCGGTGCGGCGCCGGGCACCGCCTCCCGGGCGGCCGTCGCGGCGGGCTCGGCCGTCGGGGTCCTCGCGGCCGATGCGGCCGTCGCTGCGGGCTCGGGGCGGGGCGCCGGGCCTGGGGCGGCCGCGGTCCCGGTCCCCGTCCCCGTCCCGGGCCCGGTGGTGCGGGTGGCCTGGGCGGCGGCGGTCACGGCGGGCCGCGGGACGGTGTCCGGGTGCGTCAGCAGCGCGGACGGCAGGAACACCACGGCACGGACACCGCCGTAGGGGGAGAGGGTGTCGGCGGAGACGCTGAAGCCGTAGCGCTCGGCGAGCACGCCGATCACGGCGAAGCCGAACCGCGGCGGGTCGCCGAGCCGCGTGACGTCCACCGGCCGTCCGCCGGAGAGCAGTTCGGCGGCGAGTTCGGTGGCCCGGCCGTCCATGCCCACCCCCGCGTCGTCGATCACCACGCAGGCTCCGTTGTGCACGCTCTGGAGGGTGACCTCGACGTTCGTGTTGGGCTGCGAGTGGCGTGCCGCGTTGTCGAGCAGTTCGGCGATGGCGAGCACGGCCGGTTCGACGGCGCGGCTCTCCACGGCGATGTCCACCTCGCCGTGGATGCGGACGCGCCGGTAGTCGCGGATCCGCGAGGTGGCGCCGCGGACCACCTCGACGAGCGCGGACGCGGCGCGCTGGCGGCCCGGCCAGGAGCCGCAGAGGACGGCGATGGCCTGCGCGCGGCGGCCGAACTGGGCGTTGGTGTGGTCGATCTCGAGCAGGTCGCGCAGCACGTCGGGGTGGTCGTGGCGGTCCTGCATCTCGGAGATGGACACCTGCTGCTCGTTGGCCAGGGCCTGGATGGAGCGCATGGACGCCTTCAGGGCGGCCTTCGCCGACTGGTCGGCGCGGGACCGGGCGTGCTCGACGGCCTGGGAGAAGCGGTCCAGGACGGCGTCGAGGCACTTCGCGAAGTCCGTGCCGTCCAGACGGGCGTCCAGCGGGCCGGCCGCGGGGGCCGGCCCGGGGGAGACGTCCTCGACGGCCGGCAGGCGGACCGTCACCAGGTGGCGCAGTTCCTCGTCGCGCGCCCGCAGGCCGTCCGACAGTTCGGCGTTCCGTCGACGCTGCAGCGCGGTGATGCCGCGCTGCCGCACCAGCAGCACGGTGACGGCGCACAGGCACAGGCCCAGGCACCACGACACCGCCTCCGCTATCTGTTCGGTCATGGAGTCCTCTGTGGCGGGCATGGGTATGGGTTGACATGCATGCGTTGACAGTCGCATGACGCTAGCGGCGCACCGGGCGGCGTACTTGCCGGTACGCGCACAGAAGTTGGCACCGGACGCATCGGCCCCGCCGGTCCCACCGAACGCATCGGACGCATCGGTCCCACGCCCAACTGCCCCCGCCCGACTTCCCTTTGGCATATGCCAATGTCCTTCCGGGGGTGCTTTCCGGGTGGGTAGTTGCACTAGGCTGCCGCCAAGTAACTCTCGGTATTCGCATGGGCCAGAGCTTTGCCTGTGCGTGTCGTCGCCACACGCCGCAACGGAGGGGTGCGTTGCCCGCGGGAAGCTACGTCGTGGAAGAGCAGACCACGGTTGACGTGGGTGCACAGGAGAGGGCCGACTTCTGGAGCGAGCACATAGCGTCGTACCAGTCCCGGATGGGCTATCGGTACGCGCGGCTCGACGACTTCCACGGGGAGACGGTCCGCCAGCGCAGCAACAACTACCAGCTGGTCAGGTACCGCTCGGACCAGATCGAGTACCACCGCACCCTCCAGCAGATACGGCAGGACCCCGACGAGGACTACCGCTTCCTCATTCCGCTCAGCGGGCGGATCGTGATGCGCTACGACGGCGAGCAGGCGGTCGTCGGGCCGGGCGCCGGCACGCTGCTCAACTTCCAGACGCCCTTCCAGTGCCTGCAGGACGCCTCCGTCCGGGCGTTCATCTTCACCATCCCCGCACGCGAGATCGACGGACGGCTCAGCCGGACGTCGCCGACGGCCGCCGGTGTCGACCTGACCAAGGGTCTGGGCCGGGTGGTGAATTCCGTGCTGAACGACATGTACGAGGAGCGGTACTCGCTCACCGACCCGGAGTTCGACGCCGTGGCCGACCGCGTCGTCGACCTGCTGTGCATGCTCGTGGTGGGCGACGAGCGCCCCGAGGCGCCGGGGCATCTGGCCGAGGTGGAGGCGATGGTGCGCCGCTACGTCCGCGCCCACGCCGCCGAGCCCGGGCTCACCGGTACCTCCATGGCCCACGCGCTCGGCTGGTCACTGCGCCAGATTCAGCTGGCCCTGCAGCGGGCGGGCACCACTCCGCGTGACCTGATACGCGAGGAGCGCCTGCGGCTGGTCCGCGATCGTCTTCAGTGCGGCAGCTGCGCCCACATGACGATCACGGAACTGGCCTACGCCACGGGCTTCTCCTCCGCCAGCGCGCTCAGCACGGCGTTCCGCCGGCGCTTCGGGGTGAGCCCCCGGGAGATGCGCTTCGGACCGCGCTGACCCCGCCGCCCGCCGGACCGTGCGGGTTCTGCAGGGTCAGGCGGAGCCAGCTCGCCCAGCCGATCGGCTGCGGCATCCAGAAGCTGACGATGCGGTACAGCAGCGCCGCCGCGATCGCCTGGTCGGCGCGCAGTCCCTGGACGACGAGCAGCGTGCCGAGGCTGGCCTCGGCGATGCCGACGCTGCCCGGAGTCAGGCGCAGACTGATGGAGATCTGGGTCAGTCCGTAGGCGACGAGGATGCCCCGCCACGGTACGTCGATGTCCAGGGCCCACAGGCAGGCGGTGAGGGCGGCGGCGTCGCACACCCAGTTCAGCGACGCCAGGGCGAACGGGCGGGCCCAGTGCCGCAGGCCGGGCTGGATGCTCTCGGCCTGGTGCAGGACCTCGGACAGCAGTTTCCCGAGCCGACGCCAGGCCGGCCGGTTCCCGGCGACGCGGTTCCCGGCGTGCCGCAGCACGCTGCGCGTGGCGGACGAGCGGGTGAGCACGACGGCCGCCACGGTCACGGTGGCCAGCACCGCCGCCGACACGAGGATGACGGAGCGCAGTCCCGGGGCCGGACCGGCGGGGTCCGCCACCAGCGCGCCCACGGCCAGCAGCAACGCGAGGGTCAGCGCGGACAGGGCGCCGGACACGGCCAGCATGGCGACGCCGAGCGCCAGGCCGATCTGCCGACGGCGCAGCTGGCGGATCGCCCACGCCACGGACAGGGCGGAGCCGGCCGGGATGACACCGGCCATCGCGTTGGCCGCGAGCACGAAGGCCGTCATGGTGCCCAGGCCGGGCCGCACCACGGCCCGGCGCAGCAGCCACCTCTGCAGGGACGCGAGCGCGAGGAACGACGCCGCCTCCAGCGCCGCGGCCACCGTCAGCTTCACGGGGCTGACGTGGGTCAGGAGTTCGGAGGCGCCGGTCAGTTCGTGGCGGTGCGAGGCGGCCGCCACCGCGGCGAGGGCGACGAACGCGGCCAGCCCGCCCCACCAGGCCCACACCTGCCACCGCGGCCGCCCGGCCGACGGCACGGCCCCGGGTGGTCGGGCCGACGCCGGGCCAGGGGTGTCCGGCGGCTCCGGACACCGTCCCGTCTCGTCGCCCGGCACCTTCATCGTCCCTGTGGTGCGCAGCGAACAGGCGGTGGACGCAGCGGCCGGCTCCCGGCGGCCGGTACATGCGGTGGCGGCGCCTCGTGCCGGGCTGCGCCCACGACCTCCGTCGGCCGTCGGCGCCGTACGGCCCCCGGGCGCATCCCGCCACCGCCGGGGCCGGGGAGGCCGGGGCGGGTCATGGCGCGGCCTTCGGCGGGGGGCCGGGGTGGTCCCGGGCCGGGCCGGGGGTGGGTTCGGCGTGCGCCGCCCGCCCCCGGGCGGGCGGCGCGGGCGCCGCCGTGTCGGCCGGACGGCCGGGCCGGCTCGCGCCCGGCGTGGGCGTGGGCTCGGCCGGCGGGCGGCCGCTCCGATGCGCGGCCGCCTCCTTGGTCACGGACACGCGGCGGGGCGCGATGGTCTCGCCCGCGGGACGCGCACTCGGGGCCTCGGTGCCCAGCAGCCGGTAGACGGCTGAGCCGTCGACGGTCTCCTCGACCAGCAGCACGTCCGCCAACTGCCTCAGCTGCGCGCGGTGTTCCGTCAGCAGCTCGACGGCCCGCCGTTCGGCCTCGCGCAGCAGCCGGGCCACCTCGCCGTCGATGGCGGCCTGGGTGGCCTCCGCGAAGGGGCGGCTGCTCATGGGCGTGCCCGAGCCGCCGAGGAAGACCGAGCCGCCCTGCGGGTACCCCACGGGGCCGACCTCGGGCGACAGCCCGAACTCGCGCACCATCTTGGTGGCCAGCTCGGTGGCTCCCGCGAGGTCGTTGGCGGCCCCGGTGGATCCCTGGCCGAGCACGACCAGCTCGGCGGCGCGTCCGCCCAGCCGTACCGCGAGGGTCTGCGTGAGGTAGTCCTCGCCGTACAAGTGGCGCTCCACCAGCGGCAGTTGCTCGGTGACGCCGAGTGCCTGGCCGGCGGGCAGGATGGTGACCTTGGCGACCGGGTCCGCGCTCGGGGACAGCGCGGCGACCAGGGCGTGCCCGGCCTCGTGGACGGCGACGGCCTCCTTCTCCGCGGGCAGCAGGACGTTCGAGCCCTCGCGGCGGCCGAGCAGGATCCGGTCCCGGGCCGCGTCGAAGTCCCGGGCGGAGAGGATCTCCCGGCCGTCGCGCACGGCGAAGATGGCGGCTTCGTTGGCGAGGTTCGCGAGGTCGGCGCCGGAGAAGCCGGGCGTGCCGCGCGCCACCACCTCCAGGTCGGTGTCCGGCCCGAGCCGCTTGTCCTCGCAGTGGACGGCGAGGATCGCGGCGCGCTCGGCCAGGGTGGGCAGCGGGATCACGGTCTGGCGGTCGAAGCGCCCGGGCCGCAGCAGCGCGGGGTCGAGGATCTCCGGCCGGTTGGTGGCGGCCAGCACGACGATGCCCTCGGACGCCTCGAACCCGTCCATCTCGGACAGGAGTTGGTTGAGGGTCTGCTCGCGCTCGTCGTTGGAGACGACCGAGCCGGCCGCGGCGCGCCGGCCGCCGAGCGCGTCGATCTCGTCGACGAAGACGATCGCGGGGGCGCGCTTGCGGGCCTCGGCGAACAGGTCCCGCACACGGGCGGCGCCGACACCAACGTACATCTCGACGAAGCTCGATCCGGCCACCGACAGGAACGGCACGTCCGCCTCGCCCGCGACCGCGCGCGCCAGGAGTGTCTTGCCGGTGCCGGGCGGGCCGACCATCAGCACACCGCGCGGTGCCATGGCCCCGGCGCGGCGGTAGCGCTCGGGCCGCCGCAGGAAGTCGACGACCTCGGCGATCTCGGCCTTGGCGCCCTCGTAGCCCGCGACGTCCGCGAACGTGGTGCTGGGCCGCTCCGCGTCGAACACCTTCGCCTTGGACTTGCCGACCCCGCCGAGCGCCCCGGTCATCTGCGCGGCCCCGCCCTTCGACAGGCGGCGCCAGAACCAGATGATCAGCAGGAACGGGCCCAGCAGCAGGATCCAGGACAGCAGCTGGGAGCCGAACGACGGCGAGGAGGACGGCTGGGACGCGGTGACCTCGACCTTCTTCTTCTCCAGCCGGTTCAGCAGCTGGTCACCGGCGAGCTGCACCGGGACGACGGTGGTGAAGCTGTCGCCGTCGGTGAGGGTGCCGCTGGCCTTGCCGTCGCTGTCGATCGTGACGGACTTGACCTTGCCGTGGTCGACGTCGCCGACGAACTGCGTGTAGGTCAGGTTCGTCTTCTCCGACCGGATCGAGCCGAGCTGCGGCAGCGCCACCCACATCCCGATGACGAGGATGATCGCGAGCGGCCACAGCCAGTGCCGCCAGGCAGGCGGAGGCGGCGGCGCGGTCGGCGTCGGCCGGTCGCCGGGCGGCGGTGACTGGGCCTGCTTGCTCATCGAGGACTCCGTACGGTGTGGGACACGCCCGGCCTCCACTCTCCCGCCCACCTCGCACCCCGCAGTAGGGACCTTCCGTCCTCAGCCATGGGGCCACCATTCCTTTGGGGCCTCGGACGTTCTCCTCAGACGGCCGTGAGCCGGTCCAGCTCCTCGCGGATGGCGCCCCGCAGGGCGTCGTGCCGGGGGCCGAGCGCGTAGCGGGCCTCTCGCCACCGCTCCGGCGGGTACAGCCATACGGGCCTGCCCGCCAGCTCGGCCGGCTCCCAGGCGAAGCGCGGCCACACGTGGGCGTGCAGGAACGGATCGGTGTTCCCCAGGATCTCCAGGTTGACGCGGCGGAAGGCGGGGTCCAGGCGGGCGCAGACGCGTTCGACCGCCTCGCCGAGCCGGTCCATGTCGGAGAGGAAGGCCGACCGCCTGGGCCGGGGGAGGTCCGAGAGCCGCTGTACCGCCGGATCGTCCACCAGGAGCACCGAGTAGCCCGGCAGGAACTGGACGTCCCCGATCACCGCGAACCCGGCGTCCAGCCTCCGCAGCACCGTCGGATTCGTGCCGCGGAGCGCGCTGCCGATCCGGTCCCTGCGCCAGTCGTCCCTGTGCCGGTCGTCGCTCATGGAGGTGATCTTGCCACCCGTCCGGCCCGTGGTGGAACAGCTTCCGCAAGTGCTGGACTGGTGCAGGATTGACGGGAGTTGTGAAAGGTGACAAGAATTCAGCTCGCTTCGCCGTGACTCCACTGAGCGAAGCGACGTGAGTGATTCGGTCGCGCTGCCCCGCCATGGTCGGCCCGCGCCCGCCACCACGCATGCCACCTCCCACACCCCCATTTCTTCAGAGGCATACTTTGTCGCGTACGCAACAATCAAGGACCGCTGCCGCCGTCGTGGCGACCGCCTTCGCCGCCGCCGTCGTGCCCATCGCCGGAGCGGGCACGGCGAGCGCCACCACGGGCGCGGAGTGCCAGTCCGCCACGGTCCAGTACCGGATCGTCGGCGCCGACGGGAACGTCGTCGGAGCGGACTGGACCTCGCAGGGCGGATTCCACGCCTGGGACACCGTGCCCGGGACCGTCGAGGTCCGCCTGGCCCCGGGCCAGAACGTGGCCGAGGACTGCAAGTACCCCGTGTCCCTCGCCGAATACACCACCGAGGGTCCCGACTGGTTCACCTCCGGCCACCAGACCCTGGTCGACAAGGCCACCGTCTACCTCGGCGCCGCGGACGTCGCGAGCGGCGACGCCAAGCGCACCTGGCAGAAGCTGACCGTCAAGTCGCCCACCTGCTACGGCCAGATAGACCTGTACGGCGACGACGTCAGCTACGACGGCAAGACGGGCGAGGGCCACGGCCCGGCCCCCTACCAGCCCGGCAACGTCGTCACGCCGTACCACCTCATCGCGGCCTGGAACGGCGGCGAGAAGGCGTGCACCCCGGAAACCCCCGAAACCCCGGTAACGCCCGACTCGCCCACCCCGTCCGAGACGGCGCCGAGCACGCCCGCGACGCCCACCACCCCCGCGGACAGCACGCCCCCCGCCGAGACGACCACGCCGGCCACCCCCGCGCCGTCCACCACTCCGCCCACCGACTCCGACGTGCCGCCGATGGAGTCGAACCCGCCCGCCACGCCGAAGCCGTCGCCCAGCGACAGCGGGCCGCCGCTGGCCGAGACGGGCTCCAGCGCGCCCGTCGGCCCGATCGCCGGGGGCGCGGCCGTGGTGGTCGCCCTCGGAGCCGGCGCGCTCTTCATGTCCCGCCGCGCGCGCCGCTCCTCCTGACGCGGCGCCCGCGAGGGCTGCCCTCCGCGCCGTAGTACGGCCGGACACCTCCGCCTCCGTGGCCGGCACCCGTGTGCCCGGCCACGGAGGTCCGCGGCCCTCACCCGCTCCCGCGTCCCCGCGCACGACAGCCCGCCCGGCGCCCGTGACCGGGCTCATGGCATGTCCGTGCACGGGTGCGCCCGGCCGCCGCGGTCCGGCGGCCGGGCGCGAACGGTCCGGCGGGGCGATCAGCCGATCAGCCGATCAGTCGTTGTCCGAGGCGTAGGGCCTCGACCTGCTCCGCCGTGTCCCGCTCGACTCCGCGGCCCGGACCGCCGCGCTGGCGGCCAGCGCCAGCAGCAGGGCCACCGCACCCGTGATGACGTTGCTCATGATCGTCTTGGTGGTGCTGGCGTTGCCGGCCACCACCCAGGGCGCCACGATGGTCCACACACCCAGGGCGCAGGCCGCCCAGGCCATGCTGTGGGTGCGTTCGTAGGCACGGCCGAACCCGCTCATCGTCAGCGCGTAGCCGATGCCGACCAGAAGGTTGGTGACGGCCAGCGTCGTGATGCCGTTGAAGCCGACGATCCAGGGAGACGCTGCGAGGTACAGGCCGGTGAGAAGTGCCAGCGACTCGACGGCCTGCCCCCGGGGCGTGCTGGTGGTGCGCTCGGCCATCTCGTGACGGAGCCGCATGTCGACGATGTCGGGATGCGTCTCCATCGATGACCTGGGAGATGTTGCCATGATGCTCACCTCTGAAGGGTGACAATGTGTGTGCATGACCACGGGTATCCCGGCAGGCCCGTCCGAACCGCCGTTCCCGGCGGCGACAGGGCGGGCCGCCGGGTCCTCGTACCCTGGTCGGCGTGTCAGCCAGCCGTCTCCACCGTGTCGCCGTCCTCGTCCTCGAAGGGGCGAAACCGCTCGACGTCGGCATCCCCGCGCAGGTGTTCACGACGCGCAGGAGCATGCCGTACGAGGTGAAGGTGTGCGGCGCGGCGCCCGGCCCGGTGACCGGAGGGGACGGGCTGTCGTACTACGTCGCCGACGGTCTCGACGCGCTGGAGTGGGCCGACATCGTCTTCGTCCCCGGCTACCGGTTCCCCGACCGCGACGACCCGCCGCGGGACGTCGTCGACGCGCTGATCGCCGCACACGGGCGCGGGGCACGGCTCGCCGCCATCTCGACCGGCGCCTTCGCGCTCGCCGCCACCGGCCTGCTCGACGGCCGGCGCGCCACGACGCACTGGCACTACGCGCGGGCACTGGCGGCGCGCCACCCCCTGGTCAAGGTCGACGAGAACGTGCTGTTCGTCGACGAGGGCAGCGTCCTCACGTCCGCCGGCGCCGCCTCGGGCATCGACCTGTGCCTGCACATCCTGCGCCGCGACCTGGGCGTGGCCGCCTCCAACCATGCCGCCAGACGCCTGGTCGCCGCCCCCTACCGCAGCGGCGGCCAGGCGCAGTACGTGCCGCGCAGCGTGCCCGAGCCGCTGGGCGAGCGGTTCGCCGCCACCCGCGAGTGGGCGCTGCACCGGCTCGGCGAGCCCCTCACCCTGGAGTCGCTGGCCCGGCACGCGGCGGTGTCGCCACGCACGTTCTCCCGGCGGTTCGCCGAGGACACCGGGTACACGCCGATGCAGTGGGTCATGCGCGCCCGCATCGACCTGGCACGCGAGCTGCTGGAGCGCTCGGAGCGGAGCGTGGAGCAGATCGCCGCCGACGTCGGTCTCGGTACCGGCGCCAACCTGCGACTGCACTTCCAGCGCATCCTCGGCACCACCCCCAGCGAGTACCGGCGCACCTTCACCCAGGGCGAGTAGCCCGGCGGCCCGCCCCGCGCCGCCGGGGTGGCCCGCGCCCTCCGGCGCCCCGCGCAGCCGGGTGGCGAGATCCTTGCGAACCATGGCGATCACGCCGCTGTCCCGCGCGGGCGCCGCGCGCGAGCCTGGTGGCGAAACGAAGGGACACCATTCATGACTCGCATCGCCATCAACGGATTCGGCCGCATCGGACGCAACGTGCTGCGCGCCCTGCTCGAGCGCGACAGCGCCCTCGAGGTCGTCGCGGTCAACGACCTCACGGAGCCCGCCGCCCTCGCGCGCCTGCTCGCGTTCGACACCACGTCCGGCCGCCTCGGCCGCCCGGTGAGCGTCGACGGGGACGTCCTGGTGGTCGACGGCCGGCGCATCAAGGTGCTCGCCGAACGCGAGCCGGCCCAGCTGCCGTGGGCGGAACTCGGCGTCGACATCGTCCTGGAGGCGACCGGCCGCTTCACGTCGGCCAAGGCCGCCCGCGCCCACATCGACGCGGGCGCGAAGAAGGTGCTGGTCGGCGCCCCGTCCGACGGCGCCGACGTCACCCTCGCGTTCGGCGTCAACACCGACGCCTACGACCCCGAGCTGCACACCATCGTCTCCAACGCCTCCTGCACGACCAACGCGCTGGCGCCCCTGGCCTCGGTGCTCGACCGGCTCGCCGGCATCGAGCACGGCTTCATGACCACGGTGCACGCCTACACGCAGGAGCAGAACCTGCAGGACGGCCCGCACCGCGACCCCCGCCGCGCCCGCGCCGCCGGCGTCAACATCGTGCCGACCACGACCGGCGCCGCCAAGGCGATCGGCCTGGTGCTGCCCGGCCTCGACGGCAAGCTGTCCGGCGACTCGATCCGCGTGCCGGTGCCGGTCGGCTCGATCGTCGAACTCAACACGACCGTCGCCCGCGACGTCACGCGCGACGAGGTGCTCGCCGCGTACCGCGCCGCCGCCGAGGGGCCGCTCGCCGGCGTCCTCGAGTACTCCGACGACCCGCTGGTGTCGTCCGACATCACCGGCAACCCGGCCTCGTCGATCTTCGACTCGGCCCTCACCCGCGTCGACGGCCGCCACGTGAAGGTGGTCGCCTGGTACGACAACGAGTGGGGCTTCTCCAACCGCGTCATCGACACCCTGGAGCTCCTCTCCGCCCGCTGACGGACCCGCCGGCACCCGCCCGGCGCCCCCGCGGCCGGCGACGCCACACCGGCCGGCCGCGGCCCCTGGATTCCCGGTGCTCCCGGCCGTTTGGCCCGGGCGGTACCGGGAATCCGCGCGTTCGGCGGTGCGAGCGCGCCGGGGACCGTGGCGCGGGGTCGTGGTTCCGGCGCTCCGGGCCGCGTGAGATCGTGGTGCTCGGCGACGACCATGGGGAGGTGCAGGGCGGATCCCGGTCCACGCGGGCAGACCGGCGGCGCCGCGCACGCGGCACGACGGACGCGCGGGGCACCGTCCGACGCATCATGAACGCGACCCGGACTTCGAGTCAGATGGAGCCGGACGGCTCCGGCACGCACACGGCATCGGCGCGCGCGCTGGCCCGGCTCGCCCTGCTGTGCCTGGCCGGTGCCGTCGCGGCCGTGGTGGCCGGGGCGGGACAGTGGCTGATCCTCCTGCTCGGCCTGGCCGGACTGGCGCTGGCCGGTGCGGGCCTGTGGTGGGCGCTGGCACACCGCGGGCCGGTGCGCCTGCTCGGCGCGTTGCTGGCACTGGCCTCACCGGTGGGCGTGCTGGTGCTGTACGCGGTGTCCGGACTGTGGGTCGTCGCCTTCAGCGCGGTTCTGGCCTGGGTGGCGGCGCTGGCCTGCGCCCGCGGCGCGCTGCGCCGGCTGCGCACACCGCACGGGATGCACTCCCGCTCGGTCCGCCCGCCCCGCAGACCGGTGCTCATCATGAACCCCAGGTCGGGTGACGGCAAGGTCGGCCGGTTCCGGCTGGTGGAGCGGGCGGAGGCACTGGGCGCCCGGGTGATCCTGCTCGACCTCGACGACGACCCGGACCCGGTGGCACTGGCGCGGCAGGCGGTGGCCGAGGGCGCCGACCTGCTCGGCGTGGCCGGCGGCGACGGCACGCAGGCCCTGGTGGCGGCGGTGGCCGCCGAGCACGGTCTGCCGTTCCTCGTCGTGTCCGCCGGGACCCGCAACCACTTCGCCATGGACCTGGGCCTGGACCGGGAGAACCCGGCCCGGTGCCTGGACGCCCTCAGGGACGGGGTGGAGCTGCTGGTGGACCTGGGCGACGTGGCCGGACGGCCGTTCGTCAACACGGTGTCGTTCGGGACGTACGCGGAGATCGTGCAGAGCCCCGAGTACCGCGAGGCCAAGGCGGCGACCGCGCTCGGCCAGCTGCCCGACCTGCTCGGCGGTGAGGCCGGTACGGTGCTGCACGTGCGGGCGGACGAGGAGCGGCTGAAGGTGCCGCAGACGCTGCTGGTCAGCAACAACCCCTACGCGCGGGCCGACCCGCTGGGCGGCGGACGCAGGCCGCGGCTGGACGGGGGCCGGCTCGGTGTGATCGCGGTCTGCGTCGAGAGCGCGGCGCAGGCCGCCGAACTGGCCCTGCGCGGTGAGCGGGCCAGCAGCGTGACCTCGCTGACGGCGCGCCGCGTGGTCGTGGAGGCCGAGGCCGAGCTGATACCGGTGGCCGTCGACGGCGAAGCGCTCACCCTGCCCCCGCCCGTGGTGTGCACGATCCGGCCCGGCGTGCTGCGGATGCGGGTGCCCCGGCACCGCCCCGGCGCGCCCTACGTCGCACCGTCGGTGGACTGGCGCCGTGTCGTCCGTCTCGCGCTCGGCCGAACCCCCCTGCCCCTCCGGAAGAACCAGGAACAGACCGATGACTGACAGCCGCCCGCAGGTCCACCGGGCAGGGCACCGCCTGCTGCGCGACCTCGGCGCCCTGGACCAGGCGCTCTACGAGGCCGTGACGGTCACCGAGACACCCACCCTCGACTCCGCCCTGCGGCGTCTGTCCGCGGCGGCGGACCACTCCAAGATCTCGTTCGTGGTCGCCGCGACGATGGCGCTGTTCCCCGGCCGGCCGCGCCGCGCCGCCGCGCTCGGTCTCGCGGCCGTCGGCGTCGCCTCGGCGACGGCCAACCTGCTCGGCAAACGGCTCGTGCGCAGGCGCCGCCCGCACCGCGCCGAGGACTCGCCGTTCCCGGGGCGGCACGTGCCGATGCCGGCGTCCGCGTCCTTCCCGTCGGGCCACACCGCCTCGGCCGTCGCGTTCGCGGCGGCCGTGGGACCGGCCTTCCCGGTCGTCTCCGTGCCGTTCGGCCTGCTGGCCTGCGCGGTGGGCTACTCCCGCGTCCACACCGGCGTCCACTATCCGGGTGACGTCATCGCCGGCGCGGTCCTGGGCACCGGGGCGGCGGCCGTGGTCCTGGCCGCCGCCCGCCACGAGGTGCACGGGCGACTCACCGCCGGCCGGTGACCCGGGCCGCCTCCCGGCCGCCTCCCGGCCGCCTCCTGGCCCCCGCCCGTCGGCCTGCGCCGGTGCCTCAGTGCCCGTCCCTCAGTGCGCGTGCCTCAGTGCCCGTGCCTCTTGCCCAGCCGTTGCAGCACCGCCTGCGCCATGGCCTCCTCGCCCTTGGCGTTGGGGTGGGCCGGGGCCGCCGGTGAGGTGGGCTGCAGCGGCTCGATCCAGCGGTCAGCGGGGGCCTTGCACATGTCGTGGCCGACCGTGGGCCCGTACGTGTCGACGTAGCCGGCGTGGTTGAGCTTCGCCACCAGGCGCAGCATCAGGTTGAGCCGCTTCTCGGTGTTCTTCAGGTAGGGGAAGTCCTTCGCCGCGAACGGCACGGTGGGGAAGCAGCCGCTGCCGTCGTCGGGCAGCAGGTCGGGATACCCGACGACGAGCACGCGCGCGTGCGGGGCCCGCTCGTGCACGGCCCTGAGCACCCGGGCCACCTTCGGCGCCGTCTCCAGCACGGCCAGCGCCAGCTCGTCGGTGCCGGAGGAGGTGTAGTGGCGCTCGCACGGGTTGCCCGTGAGGTCGGTGGTGCTCAGCCCGGCGCAGGTGGCGATGATGGAGCCGAACCCGACGTCGTTGCCGCCGATCTGCACCGTCACCAGGTCGGTGTCCCGCCGCACGGCGTCCAGCTGGGGCCCGTTGGTGCCCTGCGGTTTCCACATCTCCTCGGTGGTCGCCCCCGCACAGCTCACGTCCTCGAGGACGGCCCCGGGCCGCCGCTCCGCCACGAGCGAGGGGTAGTTGTGGTCGGAGCGGGCGCAATTGGCGTCCACCTGCCGGGGTATGAGCGGCCCGGAGGTGTAGGAGTCGCCGAGGGACACGTAGTGCGTGCCGCGGCCCGCTCCGCCGCCGTGCGCAGCCGCCGGTGCGGTGAGCACCAGGACCAGGGCGCAGCCGCTCGCCGCCGCCGCGGCGGCCTTGGTACGGCGGCGGCCTGACGCCGGTGCGGCTCGGTGCGTGTCACGCTTCACGAAGGGCCTCCTGATGAGAGCCGGCGGGCAGGCCGCGGCTCGCACGGCTGTCGCCTGGTCAACTGGCTTTGTGTACCGGTGGCTTTGTATACCGGCGGGTAGCGGCCGCGGGCCAGAGGCGTGCGGCAACGAGTCGGCCACTCATGACCCCGCCGGGCCGGGGCACCCGATGGTGCATGAAGGCGAAACCCACAAGGCGTCCTACAACGCGCCTGCCGCGCATGAGCGTTGTGCCGGTCGTGCTGTGCCTCGCCGCGGCGTGCGGCGGCTGCGACCACGGGGGACCCGGGGGTGCGGGAACCGGCGGTGCGGGAGCCGGTGCGCCCGGCAGCGGCGGAATTCCGGCCCTCGCGGCGTCGGGGGAGCGGCTGGTGATCACCACCGGCGACGGGCTGCGGCTGCGCGCCACCGACGGCCGGCGAGTCATCGTCGACGACCGCGTCCGCCGGCACTGGACCCACCACGACAACACCTGGACGCTCGACCTGTCGTGCGGCGAGCGGACGCGGGACGGCGCGCCGTGCCCCCGCATGCCCGAGGTGGACGTCCCCGGCGGGGTGAGCGTCACGGTCACCGCCCGCAACGCCGGCATCGACGTCTCCGGCGTCGCCTCCGCCCTGGACCTGACGACCGTCAACGGCGATGTGACAGTGACCCGTTCCGGACGCGCCGACGCCGCCGTACGGCTGGCCACCCGCAACGGCTCGGTGCGCGCGACGGCCCTGGAGGCGGGCCGGCTGCACGCCGGGACCGTCAACGGCGATGTGGTCCTGGCCTGCGCCGCCGCGCCGTCCCACGTCACCGGGACGACCACCAACGGCTCCGTCGACGTCACCGTGGAGCACGACGCGCCCGCGTACCGGGTGACCGCGGACACCGGCAACGGGCGCGCCACCGTGGCCGTCCCCACGCACGGCGCGGGCCGCGCCCGCACCATGACGCTGACCACGGTCAACGGGGACGTCGACGCGCGCCGGGACTGAGGAAGGCGGGCGCGGCCGTTGGTTCAGCGGACGTCGGCGACCGAGAACACGCCCGGCTCGGTGACCGCGTACAGCACCCCGCCCGCCCTCAGCGGCGGCACCTCGCTCGGCGACAGCTCCTCGAACGAACGGCCCTCGGTGTCGAAGGCGGGAGCGGTGCGTCCGATCTCCTTGCCGGTGCGCGGATCGAGGGCGAGCACGCTGGTGTCCGGCAGCAGGACGTACAGCCGGCCGCCGTGGATGGCCGGTGCGCTGAACACCCGCAGGCTGCGCGAACTGGTCCACAGGGGCTTGCCGCGCTTCAGGTCGAGGGCGAGCAGCGTCTCGTTGGCGTAGTCGAAGACGTACATGACGCCGTCGTGCACCAGCGGCGGGTTCTCCGGCTCCACGCTCCACGGGAACTCGATCCGGCGGGTGGTGCCGTCGCCGAGGTCCTGCGCGTACAAGGTCGCGGACACTCCGGTGTCGCCCTCCCAACGGGCGTAGTACGCCGTGTCGTCGTGGACCGTGGCGAGCCACAGGTCGGCCTGCGGGGCCTTCAGCGTGCGCAGCGTCCGGCCGGTGCGCGCGTCGAGACGGACGATCCCGCCGGAGCCGCCGCGCCGGTCGGCGTAGAGGGTCCCGCGCGACCCCGCGTAGAACGGTTTCGCCGAGCTCGACTTCAGCTTCAGCCGCCACAACTCCTCACCGGTGCGCGGCTCGTAGGCGGCGTAGCGCGCGGTGTCGGAGGCCCCGATCTGGTCCAGGCGCACCAGCAGGACCCCGCTGAGGTACGTGTACGAGCCGACCGGGCCGTCCAGATGCCACCGCCGCTTGCCGGTCCTGGCGTCGAAGGCGTCGATGCCCTCGGAGCGGTCGGCGGAGGCCGTGTAGGCCACGCCGCCGTGGACGACGGGGCGGTTCAGCGAGAAGGAGTGGGGCTGGGCGCCGGCCATGGGTTTCGTCCAGTCCACCCGGCCCGTGGCGGGGTCGAGGCGCATCAGCGCGATCCGCGGGGAGGAGCAGAAGACACCGAGCGCGTCGGGTGTGCACACGGGGCCGATGCCGAAGTTCTTGTCGGCGTCGGCCTGCGGGTCGTACCGCCACGGCTTCCAGCCGGACGGAACGTCACCGGACGCCGCCCGCACTTCGGTTGTGCTGCCACTCGTCCCGGCCGCGCTCGTGGGTGCGTGGTCGCTGCGGACCACGACCGTCCCGGCCACGACCGTGCCGGTCACCGCCAGGACGGTCGCCGCCGCGAGCGCGGCCCACAGCTTCCCGCGGCGCCGTCGCCGTCCCGGCTGCCCGGACGCGGGGGAGGGCGGCGCCGGGGACGCCGGTGGCACCAGCGACACCGTCGGCGTGGTCACCGGTCCTGGGGAGGGCCGTTCACCGCGTTCGTGGGCGGGGTCCTGGACCGGCTCGGGCCCTTCGACGCCGCCTTCCTGGTCCGGCGGCCGCGCCGGCAGGCCGGTCAGCATCCTGAGGGCCTCGCCCGACGTGGGCCGCCGCTCCGGTTCCTTCGCCAGGCAGGCGGCCACCAACGGCCGCAACGGCTGGGGCAGTCCGTCCAGCCGGGGCTCGCTGTGCACCGTGTTGTACGCGGCGAGATAGGCGTTCTCCGCCTCGAACGGGCTGCGCCCGGTGGCCGCGTACACCAGCACCGCGCCCAGCGCGAAGACGTCCACGGCCGGGCCGACCTCGCGCGGGCGGCTGAACTGCTCCGGCGCCATGAACGGCGGCGAGCCCATCACGATCCCGGTCTGGGTGCGCACGTCGCTGCTGGCGGCACGCGAGATGCCGAAGTCGATGACCCGCACCGCCCCGTCGTCGCTGCCGCCCTCCAGCAGCAGCACGTTGCCCGGCTTGAGGTCCCGGTGCACGACCTCCGCGCGGTGGATCTCCCGCAGCGCCTCGGCGAGTTCGGTGCCCAGGCGGCGCAGCGACGGCCAGTCCAGGGGGCCGGAGTCGGTGACGCGCTCGGCGAGCGTGCGGCCGGGGACGAACGCCGTCGCCATCCACGGCCGTTCCGCGTCCGCGTCGGCGTCGACGACGGGCGCGGTGAACGCGCCGCTGACCCGGCGCGCCGCCGCGATCTCCTGCCGGAACCTGGCTCGGAACTCGGCGTTGTCCGCGTACCTGGCGTGGACGACCTTGACGGCCACGGCCCGCCCCGACACCGACCGGCCCAGGTAGACGACGCCCATGCCGCCGGTCCCGATCCGCGCCTCGATCCGGTAGCCGCCGACGGACCGCGGATCGTTCTCACGCAGGGTCACCGCATCTCCTCCACAGGCCCGGGCGGGTCCGGTCGGCCTCGTATGGCATGGACCGCTCACTCTACTGGCCGCCGTGCGACGCGACTTCGGCGGACAGGCGGTGAGCAGCGGCGCGGCGGAGAGGTCGATGGAGCGGGGAGGGACAGGCGGCATCGCCCCGGCCGGAACGGGGCGGACGAGCCGTCAGCCGGTGCCCGCCGAGCGGTCGGCCGCGCGGTCGGCCGCGCCTCCGGCGCCGAGCAGGCCGGTCGCGGGGAAGGCGTCCCGGGCGTGGCGCCGCGACGCGAGGCGCGACCGGCGCAGGACGAGCGGCGGCAGGGCGGTGCGCGCGCCCTGCGCGAGGCGCAGCCAGGCGGGGAAGTAGACGGCGGTGCTGCGGCGTTCGACCGCCCGGACCAGCCGGGCGGCGGCGGCCGGGGCCGGGCTGACGCGGCGGGCCGGCGGCGGCATCTGGGCGCGCAGTTCGCGCAGCACCGGATACCGCTTCGCGTCGCGGATCATGTCCGTGTCGATCCAGTTGAGGTAGGCCGTGCCCACGGCCGTCCCGTCGGGGGCGGTCTCGGCGCGCAGCGCGTGGGCGAAGGCCTCGACGCCCGCCTTGGAGGCGCAGTAGGCGCTCATCCGCGGGGCCGCGCCGATCGAGGCCAGCGAGGCGATCTGCAGGTAGTAGCCGCGAGTGTGGGTCAGGTCGGGCAGGAAGACGTGCGCGGTGAACGCGCTGCCCGTCAGGTTGACGTCGATCACGCGCCGCCACCGGGCGAGGTCGGCCGTGGCGAAGGGGCCGCCCTCGGCGATCCCCGCGTTGGCCACCACGACCGACGGGCGGCCGAGCCCGGCGCGGACCCGCGCGGCCGCCTCGCGGAGGGCCGCCGCGTCCGTCACGTCGACCTCCAGCGCCATGGCCGGCGTCGGCAGGGACGCGGCCAGCGCCTCCAGGCGCGCTCCCTCGTGACCGAGCAGGGCCAGGCGGGCGCCCCGGCGGGCCAGTTCCCCGGCCAGGGCCGTCCCCAGGCCCCGTGCGGCTCCCGTCACCACGACGGTGCGGTCCCTCAGCGGGCTGTCGTGCATGGCTCAGGACCTCTCCGTGCGGTCACGTCCCGGGCGTGACGCCGGGCCGGGCGGTGTGGTTCGGGTCGCCGACGGTGCGGCGGGCCTCCTTCATCTCCGCCTCGTACAGGTGGTCGCGGCCCGCGGCGAGGTCCTCGACGACGGCGCGGCTGAGGTCGCGGAACGCCTCGTAGTAGGTCCTGTCGTACGCCTCGACGATCTGGAAGGACCAGTGGCCGGGGATGACGTTGCGCCCGATGACCTCGGTGCGGACCTTCTCCGCCCATTCCGGGTGACCGGCCTCGCGCAGCAGGGCGACCGCGCGGTCCAGCTCCAGGTCCGCGGTGCCGGTCAGCTGGTGGAAGTCGTACAGGCGGCCTCTGGCCCGTTCCGTGGTCTCCAGCGCCTTCGACAGGGCTCCGAGCGCTTCCACCGTCGCGTCGTCGACGTTCGCGGGACGCCGGTGCGCCGCGTCGGGTCCGTCCTGGGGGATGTGCATGGTTCGTTCCGTTCTCTCGCGTCCGTGTGGGTCTGTCTGCGTATAGCTGGGTGTGTCGGCGTGTGTCGGAGCGCTGTGCGGCGTCCCGGCCGGCGTCAGCGCGGGGCCGGATGCTTGCGGCCGGTCCGGTCGCGGTGGGTGAGCAGGCGCTGCGCCGTGGCCAGGCCGAGCCGGCCGGAGGCGCGCAGCGCGACGCGCGCGGCGTTGGCGCCGCAGGCTCCGTGCACGCCACCGCCCGGGTGGGCGCCGGCGGAGGCCAGGTACAGACCCTTCACCGGGGTCTCGGGACGGCCGCTGCCGGGCACCGGACGGAAGACGAGCTGCTGGTGGACGGCGGTGGTGCCGCCGTTGATGGCGCCGCCGTCCAGGTTGGCGTCCAGGGACTGCAGGGTCGTGGGCGCCAGGACGCGCCGGGCTCGGACCAGGCCGCGGAAGCCCGGGGCGAACCGCTCCACCTGGCGTTCGACGCGGTCGGCCATGACCTCCTGCTCGCGGGCGTCCCAGGAGCCCGTGATCCCCTCCTGCCCGGCGTCGGCCCGGATGTCGCGTGGGACGTGGGTGTAGGCCCAGGCCGACTCCGTGCCCCGGGGCGAGCGTGCGGCGTCCGCGGTGGTCATCTGGCCGAACAGCAGGAAGGGGCGGTCCGGCACCCGGTGCCGGGCGATCTGGGCGGCGAACCGGGTCAGCTCGTCGATCCCGCCCGCCAGGTGGACGGTGCCGGCCCGCCGGGCCCGCTCCGCCTGCCAGGGCACAGGGCCGTCGAGCGCCCAGTCCACCTTGAACGTCGAGAAGTCCCACTGGAAGCGCCGCAGGTCGTCCAGGAGCTGGGCGGGCAGGTGCTCGGCGTCGACCAGCCCGCCGTACAGGGCGGGCGCCGGCACGTCGGCGAGGACGGCACGGCCGGCGGCGACGGTGTCCCCGCCGGCCGTGCGCACGCCGACGGCCCGCCCGCCGCGCACCACGACGCTCTGCACGCGCTGCCCGCACCGCACGCTCCCGCCGCGCGCCGCCAGCCGTCGCACCAGCGCCCCGGTCAGCGCCCCGGAGCCGCCGACCGGCACCGGGAAGCCGTACGTCTGGCCCAGCATCGACATCAGCCAGCCGAACCCTCCGCTGCCGGTGGACTCCGGCGCCAGGTCGGCGTGCAGCGCGTTGCCGGCCAGCAGCAGCCGGCCCCCTTCGCCGCGGAACTCCTCCTCGCCCATCCGCCGTACCGGCAGCGCCAGGGTGCGCGCCATCCGCAGCCCGCCCGCGGCGCGCAACCGCAGCGCCAGCCGGACCGCCGCCCGCACCGGCGGGAACGGCGTGAACAGGGCGTCCAGCAGATCCGGACGCACCCGCTCCCATGTTTCGTGCAGACCGCGCCAGGCGTCGCCGTCCCCGGGCGCGAACGCCTCCAGCGAGGCCGCCGTGGCGTCCACCCGGCGCTCCAGGACGGCACAGCTGCCGTCGTCGAAGGGGTGGGCCAGCACGCTGGGCGCGTGCGTCCAGCGCAGGCCGTGGTCCTGCAGCCGCAGCCCGGCCAGGATCGGAGAGGCGGCGGCCAGCGGATAGAAGGAGCTGAAGAGGTCGTTGACGAAGTCGGGGTCGACGCCCGTGTCGTGCCGCACCGCACCGCCGGGCTCCGGCTGCTCCTCCAGCACCTCGACGCTCCAGCCGGCGTCCGCCAGCAGGTTCGCCGCCACCAGCCCGTTGGGGCCGGCCCCGATGACGACGGCGTCAGGCATGACCCTCCGCCCTCCCGGCCGTCCGCAGGGCTCCGGTCACCGCCGGGCCGGGCCGGCCGGGTACGACGGTGCGCTCCGCCTCGCACACCTTGGCGAGGCGGGCCAGCATGGCGCGATGGCGCACCTGGATGAACGCCTCGACGGCCCAGTTGTGCAGGACGCCGCCGGCGCCCCGCAGCGGGTGCTCGTCCACGAAGACGAGGCATTCGTCGCCCCACGGCCGCAGCTCGATGGCGATCCGCGCGGTGCCGAGGAACCCCGCGTGGGCCTCCAGTTCGACGGCGGCCCCCTCCTGGCAGCCGCGGACGACGGTCTCGTTCCGCAGAACCACCGGACCCAGGTTCACCTCGTAGCCGAGCGCCGAGCCCACCTCGGGCCAGTCTCCCCGCAGCGGGCGGGACGCGCTCGTGCCCACCACCCATTCGGCGTACCGCTCGGGATCGGCGAGGACGGACCACACCGTGGCCGGACTCTCCTTGATCAGTCGATGCCGCACCGCCACAGGTGCCTCCCTGGTCACTCGCCCGGCGTGTCGTCGCGGCCGAGTGCCCCGGGCGGGACGGACGAATCACTTCCCCCGTCCGCCCGCCCGTCCGCCCGTCCGTCCGACCGACGGGCCGCCCGACCGGCCGGGCGCCCCGCGACGCCCGCCGCGCCCCGCCGTCGGTCAGCCGCCGGTCAGCCGGTGGCCGGGGCGGACGCGGGCCGCGAGGGCGCCATCGCCCACCGCACCGCCGAGGTGACGGCGGTGCCGAGCGGCCGCACGCACCACTCGTCGACCACCGGCAGCCTGGGCAGGCGCAGCTCCCGGGCGGCCCAGGACGGCAGCAGCGACACGGCGTTGGCCGCCAGGACGCCGTACGGCAGCCGCGCGGCGAGCGGCACCGGCGGGTTCAGGAGCAGGAAACGGGCGGCCTGACGGGCCTGCTCGGAGGCCCGCAGCTCCGGACGGTAGCCGTCGAGCACCCGCGCGAGTTCCGCCCGGGTCGTCGGCGGGCCGGTCACCCCCAGCGCGGCCGCGACCCGTGCGGTGTCGGCGACGTAGGCGTCACAGCCGGACGCGGACAGCGGCCGCGCGCCGTAGCGCTGGTGCGCGCGCAGGAAGCTGTCGACCTCGGCGGCGTGCACCCAGCCCAGCAGACGGGGATCGGCGGCGTGGTACGCCTCGCCCTCCGGGGTCACGCCGCGCACCCGCTCGTGCACCGCCCTGACCTGCTCGCAGGCCTCCTGCGCGTGTGCCGCGGTCCCGTAGGTGGTCACCGCCAGGAAGGTGCTCGTCCGCTGCAGCCGGCCCCAGGGGTCCCCGCGGTAGCCCGAGTGGGCGGCCACGGCCGCCATGGCGAGCGGGTGCAGGGACTGCAGCAGCAGCGCGGACAGCCCGCCGATGAACATCGAGGCGTCGCCGTGCACCCGGCGGACGGGACGCTCCGGCCCGAACCAGCGCGGGCCGGGAGTGCGGTGGATACGGTCGCGGTTGCGGGGGCCGTCCGGGCCGGCCACACGGGCGAACAGGCCGTTGCCCAGGTGCTCCCGCAGACCTGCCGCGCCGGATCCGATGCGTTTCCTCAAGGCCGGGCCCTCCTGACTGCTCGACGACGGCCACGGTGATGTCCGCGACGCCGACGCCGACGGCGGCGTGGCGCCGGACCGGCCGCCGGACTCCATTGTTCCGCGGTGCCCGGGCACCGCCGGGGCCGGATCGGCAAGGATCATGGTGAATTCCCCGGCGAAAGAGCACGGCCGAGCGTGGCGGCCGGCGCACGGCCATAGTACGGCCGGTGCGCGGCCTTTCCGGAAATAGTGAGCGGGTCCCGTCGGCATTGTGCCCACGGGACCCGCTCATGTGTCGCGCTCTGTTCTACCAGCGGTACCAGCGGCTCCGTCGGCCGCCTGTCTCCGCGCTCCGCAGCACGAAGCCCAGCAGCCACACCACGAGCACCACGACGGCGATCCACCACAGGGCCTTGAGCGCGAATCCCGCGCCGAAAAGAATCAGGGCCAGCAGAAGAACGAGAAGCAGGGGAACCATGATTATCAACCTCCGAGACTTCTGGTGCCCGGGGAAATCCGGTTCACGCCTCGAATTCCGGCTGTTTGTTTCGGTTACGGCCGGGAATTCGAGGATGCCGCGCATTCCCGGGCGACGGGCAGGGCGACGGTCAGAGCGACGGTCAGGACTTGGCGGCCCTGGCGGCGTCCTGCTCGGTGTCGGCGCGAGCCGTCGTCAGCGAGCCGCCGGCGTTCTCCAGGTGCGCCCGGACGAACCACTGGAACTGCTCCAGGTCCCGCAGCTGCTCGATGAGCAGGTCCTCCGTCGCCGGGTCGATCTCCCCGACGACCTTGATCGCGGAACGCACGTCCTCGATCAGGCCGGTGTACACGACGTCCAGCGCGCCGAGGTGCGCGATGGCCTCCTCGCGGCCGATGGAGTAGTCGTCCCAGGCGCGCTCCTTGACCAGCGCCCCGGGCGTGCCCTGCGCGACCCCGCCGAGGGCGGCGATGCGCTCGGCGACGTCGTCGGCCATGTCGCGCACCCGGTCGACCTGCGGGTCGATCATCTGGTGCACGGCGATGAAGTGCGGCCCCACCACGTTCCAGTGGACGTGCTTCAGGGTGAGGTGGAGGTCGTTCAGGGCGTGCAGCCGCAGGCGGAGGACGTCGATGAGCCGACCGGCCGCCTCGCGCTCGATGCCCGGCACCGTGTACTTGGGGGTGAGGTCCTTCGCCATGTTCACATCTCCTTCTCCGTGGGGTGAGACAGGAGTTCTGGTGCCCCGCCGCCGCGGAGGCAGACCTGTGACATGGCGCTCGTGCACTGATCGGACCAGCACCGCCGAGCCCGGTCAGGTGACGCCCGCCGCCCGCCGCCCGCCGCCCGCCCGCACGCCGAGCCGGCGCCGCCTACGCCACCCGCACCCCCACGATGCAGGTGTCGTCGTCGGTGTCGGACCTGCTGTAGGTCAGCAGCCGGTCCAGTTGCTGGTCCAGCGTGGGCGGCACCGTACGCGCGGCCGTCAGGAGCTGGGCCAGCGACTCCTCCACGGACCGGTCACGGCGTTCGATCAGGCCGTCCGTGTACATCAGCAGCGTGTCGTCGACGGCCAGCTGGATCTCGTGCTCCTCGTACGTCGCCTCCGGCAGCGCGCCGAGCAGCAGGCCCTTGAGCAGGGGCAGCGCCGCCGCGTCGGAGCCGCGCACCAGGACGGGCGGCAGGTGACCCGCCCTGGCCCAGCGCAGGGTGCGCCGCTCGGGGTCGTACAGGCCGCAGACCGCCGTCGCCGTGACGGCGCCGGTCAGGTGGTGGGCCACCATGTTGAGCCAGGACAGCAGCTGGCCCGGCCCGGCGCCCGTCACGGCCAGCCCGCGCAGCGCGTTACGCAGGACGACCATGCTGGTGGCCGCCTCGATGCCGTGCCCGGCGACGTCCCCCACGCACAGCAGCACCAGCCCGGACGGCAGCACCACCGCGTCGTACCAGTCGCCGCCGACCAGTTGCTGCGTCTCGGCGGGCCGGTAGCGCACGGCCACGCGCAGGCCGGGAGCCTCCAGCGGGGCCTGCGCGGGCGGCATGATGGCGTGCTGCAGCTGCAGGGCGAGCCGGTTGCGTTCGCTCGCCTGCTGCTCGGTGTGCGCGAGCTGGTCGCGGGTGGCGGCCAGCGCGACCTCCGTCCAGTGGTGGGCGGAGATGTCCTGGTAGGCGCCCCGTACGACGAACAGCCGGCCGTCGGAGTCCAGGACCGGCTCGGCCACCACCCGGATGTGCCGGGTCACCCCGTCGGGCCGCTGCAGCCGGAACGCCGTGGACGCCGGCCGGCGACCGTTCACCAGGGTGCGCAGGAACCTGCCGATGGCCACGGCGTCGTCCGGGTGGGCGTGGGCGGGCAGGTCCTCCAGCGGTACCGGGCCGAGGGTGACGGGCCTGCCGTAGAGGCTGTACAGCTGCCCGTTCCAGGTGATCTCACCGGTGAGCAGGTTCTCCTCGAAGCCGCCGATACGGCCGAGGCGCTGGGCGTGCTGGAGCAGGCTTGCCAGGCGCGCCGTCTCGTCCTCTATGCGCCAGATCAGCAGCACGCTGCCGCCGTGGCGGCTGATGTTGATGTCGGCGACCGCCGCCAGCGGGACGTCGTCCACCAGGGCGGTGAGCCGCATGCGGTGGGCACGGAACGGCTCGCCCGTGGCGTAGACCCGCTCGACCTGCTCGAACAGCTCGCTGTCGCCGGCGGCCATCGGGTACGCCTCCAGCAACAGGGCGCCGTTGACCACACCGCGCGGCCGGCCGGCCGGGTCGAGGAAGCGGCTGTTGACGTGGTGGATGCGGAAGTCGACCAGCTCCCCGGCCGGGTCCAGGTGCGGCACCAGCACCAGGGCCGGGTCGTGCAGCCCGTCGGCCAGCGCCGTCAGCTCGGCGACGTCGGGCAGCAGGCGCGGCGTCGGATCGTCGTCCGGCTGGGGCAGGGCGTGGTTCTCCAGGGTGTGCGCGCACAGCTCGGCCAGCGCCTCGACCTGCCGGACGATCTGCGGCGGCTGCGGCTCCAGCGGCGCGGGCCAGACGATCTCCAGCACGCCGTGGATCCGGCCGCCGTTGCTCGCCGGTACGGCGACCCGGCCGCCGTCGGGGTGATGGTGCTGGCCGATGGAGGGCAGGCCGGTCTCCGACAGGCAGCCGATCCACCGGCCCGACCGCTCGCCCAGCCCGCGCCGGGCCACCGTCGCCACGCCCGGCGGCACGTACCGCCAGCGTCCCGCCTCCGCGACGGAGAACCCGGCGCTGCCCGCCAGGGTGAGCGAGCCGTCGGCGCCCAGCGCCCAGATCGCCACCGCCACCGCGCCGAGCGGTGTCAGGGCGTGCTCAAGCAGCGAGTCGGCCACCGCCTGGGCGTCGTCGGCGGCCAGCGCACCGCTCTCGGCGGCCCGCAGCCGCACGGCGGAGGACTCACCGTCCCGCGCGTCGTCCCCGGTACGGTCCGACGTGGCCGCGAGGAACGCGGTCGTCACCTCGGACAGCCGGTCCCGCGAGGCCTGGTTGATGACCTCCACCGCGAACTCCAGCGGCGTGACGCCCGCCTGCTCGGTCAGCTCGGCCAGTTGCCGCGCCGCCTGCGCCGGCCCGCACCCCAGCCGCTCGACGAGGATGCCCTTGGCCAGTTCGATCAGGGCACGCCCCTCCGCCTCCGCCTGCGCCTCCCGCACCTCGCGGCGCAGCCGCTGCACGGTCGCCGCGAGCCGGCCCACCGGCGTGGCCCGGCCGTCCGCGTCCGCGTCCGCCTTCTCGCCGATGCCGGCACCGGCGCCGAGGACGGCGGCACCGGCATGGCCGCCGCGGGCGGCGGGCACCGCGGCGAGCAGGCCGGGGCCCGCCACGTCGTCACCGGACGCTCCACCCAGGGGAACGCCGGTACCCTCCGGCTCGGACGGCTGCTGGAGATCGCTCACGGTTGACCTGTTCCTCGGCTCCGACGTCCAGGGACGCCACGTGATCGGCTGGTGCGCACGGCGGCGTGACGCCCCCTCACGCCGACAGCCAGCGTCGCACGCGGCCGATGAGGTCGTCGGTGTCGACGGGCTTGGTGACATAGTCGTTCGCGCCCGACGCCAGGCTCTTCTCCTGGTCCCCCGGCATGGCCTTGGCGGTGACGGCGATGATCGGCAGCTCGGCGTACTGCGGCATCGCGCGGATCTCCGCGGTCGCGGCGTAGCCGTCCATCTCCGGCATCATCACGTCCATCAGGACCAGCGACACGTCCGGATGGGCGAGCAGCATCTCGATGCCCTTGCGGCCGTTGTCGGCGTGCAGGACCTGGAAACCGTGCAGCTCCAGCACCCCGCTGAGCGCGAACAGGTTGCGCGCGTCGTCGTCGACCACGAGCACCGTACGGCCGAGGAAGGCGTCGTCCACCACCTGCGCGGCCGGGCGCTGCGGCTCCTCGGCGCGCACCAGCGACAGCACGTCGCCCGGCTCCTCGGCGGACAGGTGCAGCGTGACGCGTTCACGCAGCTCGTCCAGGCTGGAGAGGAAGTCCAGCGGGCGGCCGTCGGCGCGGGAGCGCAGCTTCTGCTCGTGCGCCAGGTCCACCCGGTGACCGGTGTGCACCAGCACCGGCACGCTGGACAGCGCCGAGTCGCCCCGCATGGCCTCCAGCAGCCGGGCCCCCTCGTCGTCGGGCATGCCCAGCTCCAGGACCACGCAGTGGCACGGTTCGGCGGCCAGCGTCGCCGCCGCTTCCTGGGCCCCGACGGCGGTGATGATGTCGATCGCGCCCAGCGGGTCGTCGGGGTCCGGCGCGATGTCGGCGACCGCGCGCTCGGCGACGAGGGTGAGCAGTCCGCGCGGGCGCTCCTCCACGACCAGCAGCCGGCGCCTGCGCTGTTCCTGCGCCCCGCCGTGCCCGGCGGCCTGCGCCGGGGCCTCCGGCAGCGCGTCTGCGGAGGCCGAGGCGTGCGCGATCTCCGCGGGCCGGCCGCCGCCGTCGAGGAGGTCCTCGAAGTCGGCGCGCGCGACCGGCAGATAGAGCGTGAACGTGGAGCCCCGGCCGGGCGCGCTGTCGACCGTGACCGCGCCGCCGAGCAGGTGGGCGATCTCCCGGGTGATGGACAGGCCGAGGCCGGTGCCGCCGTACTTGCGGCTGGTGGTGCCGTCCGCCTGCTGGAACGCCCCGAAGATCGTCTCCAGGTGCTGCTGGGGGATGCCGATGCCGGTGTCCTTGACCCGGAAGGCCACGACGGGACCACCGCGGTGGACACCCCGCGGGACCTCCCGGTCGGCGGCGGGCTCGATGCGCAGCTCCACGCCGCCCTGCTCGGTGAACTTCACCGCGTTCGACAGCAGGTTGCGCAGGATCTGCCGCAGCCGGGAGTCGTCGGTGAGCAGGTCGACGGGCGTGCCCGGCGCGGTGGCCACCGTGAACTCCAGGCTCTTCTGCGTCGTCATCGGCCGGAACGTCGCCTCGACGTACTCCAGCAGCTTGCGCAGCGGTACGCGCTCGGGGGCGACGTCCATCTTGCCCGCCTCGACCTTCGACAGGTCGAGGATGTCGTTGATCAGCTGCAGCAGGTCCGAGCCCGCCGAGTGGATGATGCCCGCGTACTCGACCTGCTTCGGGGTCAGGTTGCGCGACGGGTTCTGCGCCAGCAACTGGGCCAGGATCAGCAGGCTGTTGAGCGGGGTGCGCAGTTCGTGGCTCATGTTCGCCAGGAACTCCGACTTGTACTTCGAGGCCAGCGCCAGTTCCTGGGCCCGGGTCTCCAGCTCCTGCCGGGCCTGCTCGATCTCCAGGTTCTTCGCCTCGATGTCGCGGTTCTGCGAGGCCAGCAGGGACGCCTTCTCCTCCAGTTCCGCGTTCGAGCGCTGCAGTTCGTCCTGCTGCACCTGCAACTCCTCCGACCGCGCCTGGAGTTCGGCGGTCAGCCGCTGCGACTCGTCCAGCAGCTCGTCGGTACGCGCGTTGGCCACGATGGTGTTGAGGTTGACCCCGATGGTCGGCATCAGCTGCGCCAGGAAGTCCTGGTGGATCCGCGTGAACCGGCCGACGGAGGCCAGCTCGATGACCCCGAGGACCTGCTCCTCGACCACGATGGGCAGCACGACCAGGGCGCTGGGCAGGGCCTGCCCGAGCCCGGAGGAGATGGTCACGTAGCCCGCCGGCAGCTCCTCCACGCTGATCGGGCGCCGGTTGCGGGCGGCCTGCCCGACCAGTGAACGGCCGACCGGGATGCGCTCGGGCCGGTCGGCGTCGTCGGGCCGGCCGTAGGAGCCCACCAGCCGCAGCTCGGGACCGCGCGCGGTGTCCTCCGCCAGGTAGAACGCGCCGTACTGCGCCGACACCAGCGGCGTCAGCTCGTCCATGATCAGCTCGGCGACGACGGGCAGGTCGCGGTGGCCCTGCATCAGGCTGGAGATGCGGGCGAGGTTGGTCTTGAGCCAGTCCTGCTGCTGGTTGGCCCGGGTGGTCTCGCGCAGGGACTCCACCATGGAGTTGATGTTGTCCTTCAGCTCGGCGACCTCGCCGGACGCCTCCACGGTGATCGAGCGGGTCAGGTCGCCCTCGGCGACGGCGCTGGCGACCTCGGCGATGGCGCGGACCTGCCGGGTGAGGTTCCCGGCGAGCTCGTTGACGTTCTCCGTAAGCCGCTTCCAGGTGCCCTCGACGCCCTCCACCTCGGCCTGCCCGCCGAGCCGGCCCTCGCTGCCGACCTCGCGGGCGACGCGGGTGACCTCGGCGGCGAACGACGACAACTGGTCGACCATCGTGTTGATGGTGGTCTTCAGCTCCAGGATCTCGCCGCGGGCGTCGACGTCGATCTTCTTCGACAGGTCGCCGTTGGCCACCGCGGTCGTCACCAGCGCGATGTTGCGCACCTGGCCGGTGAGGTTGTTGGCCATGGAGTTGACGTTGTCGGTCAGGTCCTTCCAGGTGCCCGCCACGTTCGGCACGTTCGCCTGGCCGCCCAGGCGTCCTTCGGTGCCGACCTCGCGGGCGACGCGGGTGACCTCGTCGGCGAACGCGGACAGCGTGTCGACCATCGTGTTGATGACGTCGGCCAGCGCCGCGACCTCGCCCTTGGCCTCGACCGTGATCTTCTGCGACAGGTCGCCGCGCGCGACGGCCGTGGCGACCTGCGCGATGGAGCGGACCTGACCGGTCAGGTTCGACGCCATCACGTTGACGTTGTCGGTCAGGTCCTTCCAGGTGCCCGACACGCCCCGCACGATGGCCTGTCCGCCGAGGTTGCCCTCGGTGCCGACCTCGCGGGCGACGCGGGTGACCTCGTCGGCGAAGGCGGAGAGCTGGTCGACCATCGTGTTGATGGTGTTCTTGAGTTCCAGGATCTCGCCGCGGGCGTCGACGGTGATCTTCTGCGAAAGGTCGCCCTGCGCCACCGCCGTGGCGACCTGGGCGACGTTGCGGACCTGCGCGGTGAGGTTGCCCGCCATGAAGTTCACGGAATCCGTGAGGTCCCGCCAGGTGCCCTTGACGCCCTTGACGTCCGCCTGCCCGCCCAGGCGTCCCTCGGTGCCGACCTCGCGGGCGACGCGGGTGACCTCGTCGGCGAAGGCGGAGAGCTGGTCGACCATCGTGTTGATGGTGTTCTTGAGTTCCAGGATCTCGCCGCGGGCGTCCACGGTGATCTTCTGCGAGAGGTCGCCCTGCGCCACCGCGGTGGTCACCTGGGCGACGTTGCGGACCTGGGAGGTGAGGTTGCCGGCCATGAAGTTGACCGAGTCGGTCAGGTCGCGCCACACGCCGCCGACGCCGGGCACCTGCGCCTGTCCGCCGAGCCGGCCCTCGCTGCCGACCTCGCGGGCGACGCGGGTGACCTCGGCGGCGAACGACGACAGCTGGTCGACCATCGTGTTGACGGTCTCCTTCAGCTGAAGGATCTCGCCGCGCGCGGGGACGTCGATCTTCTGCGACAGGTCCCCCTTGGCGACCGCGGTCGCCACCTGGGCGATGTCGCGGACCTGGGTGGTCAGGTTGCCCGCCATGGCGTTGACCGAGTCGGTCAGGTCGGCCCAGGTGCCGGAGACGCCCGGCACCTCCGCCTGGCCGCCCAGCGTGCCCTCGGTGCCCACCTCGCGCGCGACGCGCGTCACCTCCGAGGTGAACACCGACAACTGGTCCACCATGCCGTTGAACACGGTGGCGATGTCGCCGAGCAGGCCCTCGCCGTCGGACGGCAGCCGGGTGCCGAAGTCACCGTCACGTACCGCGGTCAGTCCGGCCAGAAGCTGCCGCAGCTCCTGCTCGCCCGGGGCCCGGTCCACGGCCTCGATCGTCTTGCTGGTCATGCGCGCCCTCGTTCCGCTTCCCCAAGAGCCCTCACCCCGAGAGCTCGGAACCGTGTCGGGTCCTTTTCTGGCCCGCTCACCGTCCGCATTTCCGCAGTCCGTGGATCGGCCGGATGAGAAAATCCGGTGAAGGTTAACCCAGTTGTCGTGCGACAACCAAAGCTTGATGGGGGCACTTCAGCCCGCCCGAAAAACCTTCGAACTCGGTGGAATGACCAGCGAATACATGGGTACTCGGACCTGTTTTCCGGTGCCTGGGCGGTGCTCGGGGCGGTGCTCGGGGAGCCTTTCAGGAGTCCCGTGTCTCGAGCATCCGCAGGGCCTCGTGCAGGCCCCGTGGACGGAGCAGGCCAGGCCCCTGGGCGCGGCCCCAGCCGGGACCGCTGAGCAGCACCGCGCTGTGCGTCCGGGCGCCCCGCACACCCCAGCGGGTGACGGCGAGCCGGCGCGCCAGCGGCAGGTCCGCCGTGGAGCGGGACTGCGACCAGAGCACCGCGGCGCCGGGACCGACCCGCCGCATCGCGTCGGTGAGCGCGCCGGCGGGCACGGCGCCGCCGAGCATCAGCGTGGGCACGCCCCGCTCCGCCAGCGTCGCGCCCAGCGCCTCCAGCGGCAGGGTGTGCTGCTCGTCGGGCAGACAGGCCAGCAGCACCGGAGGGACCCCGGGCCTGCGCGGGGCCGCCGCGGCGTGCACGTAGGCGTGCCGGAGCGTGGCGGAGACGTGCCAGGACAGCAGGTGCTCGACCTCCAGGTAGCGGTCTCCGGCGGACTGCCACTTGCGGCCCACGGCCCGCAGCACCGGCGCGAGGATCTCCTCCCACGCCACGACCAGCCCGTAGGTCCGCACCGCCGACGTGAGCTGCTCCTGCACGCCGGTCGCGTCCAGCCGTACGGCCGCCCGCGCCAGGCCCCTGCACTCCTGCCGCACGTCCCCCAGGGGCAGGCCGCTGGGGGAGCGCGAGGCGGGCGCCGCGGGGCTGCCGTCCAGCGGCACGGGTACGGCGCCGCGGACGAGCCCGGAGAACGGCACCGGCGCCCGGCCGACGCCGGCCGTCCCGGCGGTGCTTGCCCCGACGCCGGCCGCCCCGGCGGTGCCTGCCCCGGCGGCGCCTGTGCCGGCGCGCTCCTTCGCGGCCCGTGCCGCCTCGGCCGGGGGGATGCCCGCGGCCGTGAGCCGGCACATCTCGAAGACCATGGCGATGTCGTCGGGCGACCACCGCCGGTGGCGTCCGTCGGCGCGGGCCGCCGGGCCGAGGCCGTAGCGGCGGTCCCAGGACCGCAGGGTGGTGGGCGACACACCCAGGCGCCGGGCGAGGAAGCCCGTGGTCACACCGGCCGCGGGAAAGGCGTCGACGTCCTGCTCGCTCACGTCCACGGCGTCCCGCCCGGGTGACAGACCCCGACGTCGATCACAGGCGCCTCCGCTCACGTAACGCGACCGGCGGTCACGCCACCGGTCATGGCACCTCCTGCTTCGGCACCGGCAGCCCCGACGGATGCAACGCCCGGCCATGGCCCGCATCACCGGCACACCGGCGCCGACGGAGGTGATGGCGGGAGCCGCGTCGGCGGAAGCGGTGGGGGAGCCGGGTGGGCGGAACTGCCTGCGGCGTCTACGGCGGTGGGAGCCGTGGCGCCGATACCGGTGGTGGCGATCACGCGGCAGACCGCCGACGGCGGCCAGGTCGGCGGGAGCGGTGGCTGGGGCCACGAGGGCGAAACCGCCGGTGGCAGTCAGGGCGGCGATCGCGGCGGCAGGCCGTCCGCGGCAGCCACGTGCGGAGCCGCCGACGGCAGTCACGATGCCGGACCGCGGCCGGGGCCGTGTCGGCGGAGTCGGCCACCGCGCCCGCGTCCGCGGACCGGTGGCGGCCCTCAGCTTGGCGGGACCGGTGGTGGTCGTCAGCGCGGGGGAGGGGCGGTGGGCTCCTCGTCGTACACGAGGAGGCCGTCGGGGCGCAGGCGGGCGCCCGGGGTCGGCTGGTGGGGCGTGAGGCGTCCGTCGTGCATGAGGTGGTGGACGGGCGCGCTGCGGGCCAGGACGGCGAAGTCGGAGATCAGGCGCCGGTGGCACCGCCACCACACCGTCTCGCCGCACATCACCGCGGTGCGTTCCTCGCCTGCCTGCCGCAGCAGGTCGTCCATGGCGGCGACGAACTCCGGGCTGCGGGTGTGCGCGGCGTAGCCCCGGAAGGAGACGTTGCGCCAGACGGTGTCGGGCGAGTCCGGCGGCGGTCTGCGGAAGCCGCCCAGGCGCGGCTCCCAGCGGTATGCGATGCCCGCCCCGGGCAGCCACCGCTCCAGCCGCTGTCGTGCCATGTCCGGGTGGCGGCGGCTGCCGGGCGCGGTACGGACGTCGACGACGGCGGTGACGCCGGCGCCCCGGAGCAGCTCCGTGAGCGACACACGGTCCGCGGTGCCGTGCCCGAAGGTGACCAGTTCGGGGCGGCGCGGCGAGGTCTCCGGCGGGGCGCCGGTCCGGTCAGGGCCCATGGACCGAGTGCAGCAGGTCCGGGCCCGAGCGGCACGCCGGGGCGCGGGGCCCACGCGGGGCCCCGCACCGGACGGCGTCCCCGCCCGGGTCAGCCCGGGTCAGCCCGGGAACCGCCCGGTGGAGCGCAGCTGCCAGCGGCGTTCCGCGTAGGCCAGGTCGTCGCGCCACAGCCGTCCGGCCGTCGCCTCCATGAACCGGCGCAGCACCGGGGCCATCCTGCGGGCCACGGCGAATCCGGGCCGCTCGGAGGAGGCGACCACTGCCTCGACGACGGCGGTGCGGGGTCGGCCCCGCTCGTCCGGACCCAGCGGGGTGGCGTGCGTCTCGACGACCGAGCCCCGCCCCTCGCCCTCGGTGATGCGCATGACGACCGTGCGCGGTCCGGGCGTGGTGAAGACCGCCCGCACCGGCACCACGAGCCGTCCCGCGACCTTGAAGGAGACGTCCACGGTGAAGCCGTCGTCGGCGTCCGCCCCGCCCCCGTCCGCGCCGTCCCCGTCCGGCGTGGAGACGACCGTCAGGTCGACGAAGGAGTACGGGTGGAACCAGGCCCCGTGCCACGGGTCGAGCCGGTTGGCGACGACGTCCTCGGGCTCGCACACGCCCACCCCGGTGTAGACGGCCGCGAGGGCGCGGGCCGGCTCGGGGCGGGGCGGGACGACGGGGGCGTCCAGCGGCGCCTCGCCGCCCACCGCGTCCAGGCGCACCCAGACGAGGACCCCGTCGTCGTGCACGGGCAGCGGCTCCCACCCGGCGAACGGCGCCCCGTCCAGGGCCAGTCCGTGCCAGTGGCACACGAGCGTCCCGCAGCGCACCGGGCTGTCCGCGAGCGGCGCGCCCAGGTGCGGGCAGACGCCCGGCCCCGCCGCCAGCCGCCCGTCGGCGGTGCGCCACACCACGACCTCCTGCCCGGCCACCGTGCCGGACAGGGGCCGGTCGCCGCGCACGTCACGCGCCGCGCCCAGCACGAACCAGTTGCCGGAGGGGCGCGCCTGGGCCCGCTTCAGCGCCTCGGCGATCACCGCGGGGCGCGCCTGGCGCCAGGTCGGCCGCTGCTGTTCCCAGCGCACCGGGTGCCGGCGGAGCGACAGGGGATAACGGCGACGGTCCTGCGGTCGGCGGGGCATCAGGCGACCCTTTCCGGAATCGATTCGGACGCGGCCCCCGGCGTCGTCCCGGACGTGGAACCGGGCGTCGTCCCGGACGTGGAACCGGGCGTCGTCCCGGACGTGGAACCGGGCGTCGTCCCGGACGCGGCCCCGGGTGCCGTACTGGCGGTACCGGCCGGACCGGCCGGCGCGGCGGACTCGGCGGCCGACCGGTTCCCGGCCCGGCGGGCGCGCAGCCTGGCCGCGATCACCCGGGCCAGACCGTCGGCGGCCACCACGGCCCGGCGCCGCCGTGGGACCACGGCCCGGCGCTGCACCGAGCGGTAGCCGTCCGCGGCGACCGCGTCCAGGATCCCGCCGTACAGCACGAACGCGGTGCGGATGCACGGGCGGGAGACCGGTTCGAGCATGGCCAGTCCGGGCGCCGCCTCCCGGTAGACCTCGCGCGTCAGCCGCTCGAACTCCCGCAGCGCGGCGGTGATCCGGCGGTCGGGGCGTCCGGTGTCACGGCTCCAGCGCAGCAGCCGGCGGTCCACGCCGTGGGCCGCCAGCAGGTCGGCGGGCAGGTAGACGCGGCCGCGGTCGAGGTCCTCGCCGACGTCCCGCAGGAAGTTCGTCAGCTGGAACGCCACGCCCAGCGCCGCCGCGTGCGGCGCCGCCTCCTCGCGCGGGACGACCGTGCCGAGCACCGGCAGCATCTGCAGACCGATCACCTCCGCCGAGCCGTACGTGTAGCCGCGCAGGTCCCGGTAGGTGGCGTAACCGGTGACGTCCAGATCGGCGCGCATCGCGGTCATGAAGTCGGCGAAGTGCCGGTGGTCGATGGCGTACCGGTCGGCGGTGTCGGCCAGGGCGCGCACCACGGGCTCCTCGCTGTCCCCGGCGCGCAGGCCCGTCTCCAGCTCGTCCTGCAGCCGGGCCAGCCGCGCCGAGCGCTCGTCCGCGGAGGCCGCCGGGCCGACGGTGTCGAGGGCGTCGACGATGTCGTCGGCCCAGCGGGCGAAGCCGTACAGGGCGTGCACCGCGGGCCTGCGCTCCACGGGCAGCAGACGGGTGGCGAGGAAGTACGTCTTGCCGTGCCGGGCGTTGAGCCGCCGACAGTGCGCGTACGCCTGCCGCAGCGCGGGATCGGCGATGCCGGCTGCGTCGAGTTCGCGGTCGGTCACGACGGCCTCCCTTCCCGGGCCTTCCGCACGACGGGCCGCGGTCGCGCGCCGCCGCCCGGTGAGCGGCCGCCGCCCGTGATCCGCGCTGCCGCCAGCTTCCCCGACAGCAGCACGGTCGGCACGCCGACGCCGGGGGTGGTGCCGCAGCCGGCGAGGACCGCGTTGGCCGTGCCGCGCACCAGGTTGCGCGGCCGGAACGGGCCGGTCTGCGCGAAGGTGTGGGCGGCGGAGAAGGGGGAGCCGGCGGCGTGCCCCTGCGCCTGCCAGTCGGCCGGTGTGACCAGGCACTGTTCCTCGACGGCGGAGGCGATGCCGTCGAGGCCGCGCCGCTGCAGCTCGGTGAGCAGGCTGTTGCGGTAGCCCGGGGCCAGGTCGCCCCAGTCCGCCGCGCTGGGCCCGAGGGCGGTGTTGGGGGCGGGGGCCAGGATGTAGTGCAGGTGCCGCCCGGGCGGCGCGAGGCCGGGGTCGGTGGCGGTGGGGCGCGTGATGAGCAGGGACGGGTCGCTCATCAGACGGCCGGTCTCGGTGAGTTCGGTGAACGTCTGCCGCCAGGCCGCGCCGAAGGAGATGGTGTGGTGGGCCAGCCAGGGCCAGGTGCGGTCCGTCCCGGCGTGCAGGATCACGCAGGACGGGGAGAACCGCAGCGGCACCGGGCGCTTCGGGGTGTGGCCGAGCAGGCGGTAGGCGACGGGCAGGTCGGGCGTGAGGACCACCGCGTCACAGGGGATCCGGTCCCGCTCGGTGACGACGGCCGTGACACGGTCCCCGGAACGCTCCAGCCGGGTGACCGCCTCCCCGAAGCGCAGCTCCGCCCCCGCGTCGGCGGCGGCGTCCGCCATGGCCCGGGGGAGGGCGTGCATGCCGCCGCGCGGGAAGTACACGCCGGCCACGGTGTCCATGTAGGCGATCACGGCGTAGGCGGCCAGGGCGCGGGCCGGTGACACGCCCGCGTACAGGGACTGGAAGGAGAAGACCCGCCGCAGCCGCTCGTCGCGCACGAAACGGCCGATGCGTGCGTCCAGCCGGCCGAACCCGCCGAGCGCGGCCAGCCGGGCGAGGTCCGGGCTGAGCAGTTGCAGCGGGGAGTCGAAGTTGACGTCGATGAAGCGGCGCAGCTGCGCCCGGTAGAGCTTCTCCAGCCAGGTGCGCAGCTTGCGGTAGCCCGCCGCCTCGCGCGCTCCGGCGAAGCGTTCCACCTCCGCCTCCATCGCCTCCGCGCCGGTGTGCACGTCCAGGGTGCTGCCGTCGGCGAAGCGCGCCCGGTAGGCCGGGTGCAGCGGCAGGAGTTCGACGCGGTCGTGCAGGCTGTCGCCGACGGCGGCGAACGCCTCGTCGGCGAGGTCGGGCATTGTCAGCACGGTGGGCCCGGTGTCGATGTGGAAGCCACCCCGCACCAGGCGCCCGGCACGTCCGCCGGGCGACTCGTCGCGCTCGACCAGGGTGACCCGGCGTCCGGCGCCGAGCAGGTGCAGGGCGGCCGCCAGCCCGGACAGACCGGCGCCGACGACCACCACGTGGTCGGTGCGCCCGGGAACGGTGCGGGTCATCGGCGCGCCCCCTCGTCCGCGGCGGTCAGCAGCAGGGAGACGGGGACCGCGGCGTCCCCGGCGTCCGCGGCGTTTCCGGCGTGCCCGGCGTCCGCGGCGTGTCCGGCGTCCCCGGAGTCAGCGGCGCCCGTCGGTGGCGGCGCGGCGGCGGAGCGCAGCAACCCGGTCAGCCGTTGCCCGGCGTGCGGTTCGAGCGGGGCCGCGTCCAGGTGGCGCAGCCCCTGCGCGACCAGCCGCCCGATCTTGCCCTCCACCGTGCGCCGTGCCCCGGTGGCCGTGAACACTTCCCGTACGGCGTCCAGTTCGGCGTCGGACGCGTCGGCTCGGCCGAGCGTGTCCCGCAGCACGGTCAGGGCGCGCCGGTCGCCCGCCGCCTCGGCCCGCGCCCGGGCGACGGCGGCGAGGTAGGTCGGCTTGCCGGTGCGCAGGTCGCCCCCGGCCGGTTTGCCGGTGCGCTCGGGATCGCCGAAGACGTCGAGCAGGTCGTCGCGCAGCTGGAAGGCGAGGCCGACGCAGCGGCCGGCCGAGCACAGCGCCCGGGTGGTGAGCGGGTCCGCGCCGGCCAGCGCGGCGCCCAGCGCCAGCGGACGCTCCACGGAGTACAGCGCGCTCTTGAGGCAGGCGGCGCGGATCGCCCGCGCGAGGGACCGCGCCGAGGTGGCCTCCCCGTGGACGTCGAGGTACTGCCCCGCGACCATCTCCATCCGCATGGTGCTCCACAGCTCCCGCACCCGGTGGGCGGTGTCCGGCGGCAGCTCGGTGTCCGCGACCACGTCGTCCGCCCAGGCCAGGGCCAGGTCACCGGCCAGGATGGCGGCGGCCCGGCCGAGCCGGGCGCTGCCCGTTCCGGCGGCGCCGGCGTACTGGGCGGCGACGTCGGCGTGCAGCGCGGGACGGCCGCGGCGCAGCGGCGCGGCGTCCATCACGTCGTCGTGGATCAGGGCGCAGGTCTGGATGAGTTCCAGGGCGGCCCCGATCCGCAGGGCGGCGTGCGGCGCCGGGGGCGCGCTGCCGGCGCAGGCGCGCTGCGCCCACCACACGAGGCGGGAACGGGTGAACTTGCCGCCGTCCTGCGTGAACCGCGCGACCCGCGCGGCCAGGTCCCGTGCGAACAGCGGGTCGACCGCCTCGGCCGCGGCCACCCGCTCGGCGAGCAGACCGGCCAGGACCCCGCGCACCGCCCCGGTCACGTCGGCGTCCACGGCACGCGGGTCGTCCGCGCCGGTCACATCGGCGTCCGCGGCGTGCGGACGGGCCCCGGCCTCCACGGCGCACGGGTCGTCCGCCCCGGTCGTGCCGGCGTCCGCGGCGCGCCGGCCGTGGACGCCGGCCGCCTCCGCGTCCGCGGCGCACGGGTCGTCCGTGCCCGCCGGGTGGGCGGCGGCCGGGGCGCCGTGCGGCCGGTCGGCGCGGGGGCGGTCCGGCGGACGTCGGTCCGCACGGTGATCCTTCGCCGCGGTGGGGCTCATGCCGGTTCCCCTCATCGAGATCCTCGCGATCAGAGCTGCCGTCGTCGTCATCGTCGTCATCGCTTCCGCGCGGGCCGGGGCGACGGATGCGGCGATCACTGCCGGATGACGGCTCGCGCGCCGGCTGCTGCCGAATTTTCGATGCAAAGACGATGCGAGTTGTACAAGGGTGCATCGAATCTGCACGGTGGAGTGGTCGTAGTCGCTCTCAGTGGTGATCAGGCTCAGCAGAGGAGTAGCCATGACGACCGCACAGCAAACCCGCGCGGACCTCGACGAGACCACACTCGTCGACGGTTTCCTCGCCGGGGACGAGGCGTGTCTCGAGGTCGTCCACCGCCGCTGGGGCCCGCTGGTGTACACCCTCGCCAAGCGCTCGCTGGGTGACGCGAGGGAGGCGGAGGACGTCACCCAGTTGGTGTTCCTCGCGGCGTGGCGGGGCCGGGCCGGGTTCGTCCCGGGGCGCGGGACCCTGCCGGCCTGGCTGGTCGGCATCGCCCGCCGGAAGATCGCCGACGCGCTGTCGGCCCGTACCCGGCGGACCGAACTCGTCGCGGCGGCGGGCGCCACGCTGCTGCTGACGGTCCCCGACCAGAGGGCCCGGCCGGAGGCGGCGCTCGACCGGGTCGTGCTCGCCCGGGAACTGGAGCGGCTGCCCGCACCGCAGCGGCGCGTGCTCAACCTAGCCTTCTACGACGACCTGACCCAGACCCAGATCGCCGAACTCACCGGATGGCCCCTGGGCACCGTCAAGAGCCACGCCCGCCGCGGACTGCACCGCCTCGCCAGCCGTCTCGCCGACGACGCGGACGAGTACGCGGCGTGACACCAGTGCACGAACGATGCGCGCACCGCGCCGGAGCCGATTCGGCTCGGTAGGCTCACGCGGGACGCGACCGCGCAGGTGACGTACCGCATCCGAACGGGTACCCCGGCGGGAATGATCCGGACAGGCGGGACCGGTGCGGGAGGAGAGCGGGACGTGCTCGAGGCGGACGTCGCCATCATCGGAGCGGGAGCCGCCGGGCTGTCCCTGGCGCACCGCCTGTCCTGCCCCGCGCCCGGCGCCCGCCGGCTGTCCGCCGTCCTGGTGGACGCCCCGCCCGGCCCGCTGCGCCCGCCGCGGCGCACCTGGTGCTTCTGGGAAGCGGGCCCCGGCCGCTACGACGCCGCCGTCACCGCCTCCTGGCGGCGCCTGCGCGTCCACCGGCCCACCGGAGGGACCGTCGAGGACGACATCGCCCCACTGACGTACAAGATGCTCCGCTCGGACGACTTCGAGTGCCTGGTCGACCACGACCTCGCACAGAGTGGACGGGTGCAGCGGCTCCAGGCGACGGTCGAGAGCGTCGAGGGCGTCCCCGACGGCGCCCGCGTGCACGCCCGGACGGCCGACGGCCGGGACCTGTCCGTGCGGGCCCGCTGGGCGTTCGACTCCCGCCCGCCGGGCAGCCTGCCCGCCGCCCGGACCACGCTGCTGCAGCACTTCCACGGCTGGTTCGTGCGGACCGGCCGCCCCGCGTTCGACCCGTCCTGCGTGGAGCTCATGGACTTTCGCACGGCCCAGCCCGCCAAGGGCCTGTCCTTCGGTTACGTCCTGCCCACCGGCTCCGGGCAGGCCCTCGTGGAGTACACCGAGTTCTCCCCGGCGGTGCTGTCCGCCGACGCCTACGAGGCGGCGCTGCGCCACTACACCGGCACCGTGCTCGGCCTCGACGACTTCGAGGTGGTCGGCACCGAGACCGGCGTCATCCCGATGACCGACGCTCCCTTCCCCCGGCAGACGGCGCCGTCGGTCTTCCGCATCGGCGCGGCCGGGGGAGCGACCCGGCCGTCGACCGGCTACACCTTCGCCGGCGTGCAACGGCAGACCGCCGCCGTCGCGGCCGCCCTGCTCCAGGGGCGCCGTCCGGTGCCGCCGCAGCCCCACTCGGCGCGCTCCCGCGCCATGGACGCCGTCCTGCTGCACGCCCTGAACAGCGGCCTGGTGGACGGCGCGGCCTTCTTCTCCCGCCTGTTCTCCCGGGTGCCCATGGCCCGGCTGCTGCGCTTCCTGGACGGCGGCACCCGCCTGCACGAGGAACTCGGCATCGGCCTGCGCACCCCCGTCCTGCCCATGCTCCGCGCCGCCGCCGAGGTCCCCCGGCTGCCCCGCCGCCCCTTCCCCGGCCCCTGACCGGCGTGCGCCCCCGCCCCCGTCCCGCGCCCCCATCGGCGTGCCACCCGCCCCGCCCCCGTCCCGCGCCCTCACCGGCGTGCCACCCGCCCCGCCCCCGTCCCGCGCCCTCACCGGCGTGCCACCCGCCCCGCCCCCTGACCGGCGTGCGCCCCGCCCCGCCCGCCGCACGCCCCACCCCCGACGACCCGCACCAGGAGACGGCATGACCTTGCTGCACGACGCGGACCTGGCCGCCGCGTTCGACCGCGCGGCACCCGGCTACGACACACTGGTCGCCGCCAACCCCGGCTACCACGCCCACCTGCGCCGCTCGGCACGCCGGCTGGGACTGCCGGCTCCCGGCACCGGACTGCGCGTGCTCGACCTCGGCTGCGGCACCGGCGCGTCCACCGCCGCCCTGTGCGCCGCGCTGCCCGACGCCGAGATCACGGCCGTCGACGCCTCCGCCGGCATGCTGCGCCGCGCGATGGCCAAGCCCTGGCCGAAGGGCGTCCGCTTCGTGTGCTCCCCGGTGGAGAACCTCGCCGAGGCGGGGGTCGAAGGGCCCTTCGACGCGGTGTTCGCCGGCTACCTCTTCCGCAACGTGACGGACCCCGACGCCGTACTGGCCGCCGCCCACGGCCTGCTCGCCCCGCACGGCCGGCTCGCCGTGCACGAGTACACGCTCAGCGGCCGCCCCGCCCACCGCGCGGTGTGGACCGCCGTGTGCCGGGGGCTGGTGCTGCCCGTCGCCACCGCGCTCGGCGACGGCGACCTGTACCGCCACCTGTGGCGCAGCGTCGTCGGCTTCGACACCGCCGACCGGTTCGCGGGCCGGGTCCACGCCGCCGGGTTCGACGGGGTGCGGGTCCTGCCGCTGCCCGGCTGGCAGACCGGCATCACCCACACCGTCGTCGGCCGCCGTGCCCGCTCCACCGCCGGAGGACCGCGATGACCAGCGAAGCCGTGCCCGCCGCCCGTCCCGGCCGGGACCGCCGCGCCGTCCACCTGCCCGCGCCGCCCGGAGCGCCCCGGGTGACCGGGACGCCCCGCAGCACCGCCGTCGTCGGCGCCGGCATCGCCGGCCTCGCCGCCGCGACCGCCCTCGCCGAACGCGGCGCGGACGTCACCCTGTACGAGCGCGAGTCCTACCTGGGCGGCCGGGTGGGCGGCTGGCAGGTGGACCTCCACGACGGCTCGGCCGCGACCATGAGCCGGGGCTTCCACGCCTTCTTCCGCCAGTACTACAACCTGCGCGCCCTGCTGCGCCGCACCGACCCCGGCCTGGAACGCCTCACCGGCCTGCCCGACTACCCGCTGCTCCACGCGAACGGACTGCACGACAGCTTCCGCAGGGTTCCGCGCACCCCGCCGTTGAGCGCGCTCGGCTTCGTCGCGCTCAGCCCCTCCTTCCGCGCGCGTGACCTCGTACGGATGAAGCCGGCCACCGCGCTCGGGCTCCTCGACGTCCGTGTGCCCGACGTCTACGACCGGCTCGACGGCGTCAGCGCCCACGACTTCCTTGAGGCGCTGGGCTTCCCGCGTGCGGCGCGCCACCTGGCGTTCGAGGTCTTCTCCCGCAGCTTCTTCGCCGACCCCCGGCACCTGTCGGCCGCCGAGATGGTCCTGATGTTCCACATCTACTTCCTCGGCTCGGCGGAGGGACTGCTGTTCGACGTGCCCCGCGACCCGTTCCCGGCGGCCCTGTGGGACCCGCTCGGCGGCCACCTGCGGCGGCACGGCGTCACCCTGCGCACCTCCACGGCGGTCGAGCACGTGTCCCCGGGCGCGGACGGGGCCTTCACGGTCACCGCGGGCGGCGCGGAGACCCGGCACGACAGCGTCGTACTGGCCCTGGACACCCCCGGACTGCGCTCCCTGGTGGGCCGCTCCCCGGGGCTGGGCGACGCCGCCTGGCGCGAACGCGTCGCCCGGCTGCGCACCGCCCCGCCCTTCCTGGTCTCCCGCCTCTGGCTGGACCGCCCCGTCGCCCGGGACCGGCCCGGCTTCCTGGGCACCGCCGGCTACGGCTCCCTGGACAACGTCAGCGTCCTCGAACGCTGGGAGTCGCAGGCCGCCCGCTGGGCCGGGCGCACCGGCGGGTCCGTGGTCGAACTGCACGGATACGCGCTGCCCGAGGACGCCGACCGCGAGATGGAGACCAAGCGGCTGATCGAGCAGCTCGGCCGCGTCTTCCCGGAGACGAGGGAGGCCCGGATCCTCGACGAACGGCACGAGTGGCGCCGGGACTGCCCCCTGTTCCCGGTCGGCGGCCACGACGACCGGCCCGGTGTGCACACCCCGCAGCCCGGTCTGGTGCTCGCCGGCGACCTGGTGCGCACCGACCTGCCGGTGGCGCTGATGGAGCGGGCCGCCACCACCGGATTCCTGGCCGCCAACGCCCTCCTGCGGTCCTGGGGCGTGCGCGGACACCCGCTGTGGACCGTGCCCGGCCACGGCCGCAGCCGCCTGTTCAGGGGCCTGGCGGGCCGGGCCGCCGGCGGCGCCCGCCCGGCACACGGACGAACACACTGACGAAAGGGGAGGATGAAATGGGAATTCGGGGGTACCTGCCAGCCCGGGCGGCCGACCGGCCGTTCGAGACCGAGGGAGAGGGAACCAACATGACGGCGGCGTTGACGACCGAAGCCGGTGCGGGGCAACTGTCGGAGGTCGCCGACCCCTCCCGGATCGCTCCCAAGGACGCCCGCGAGCTGACCCGCCACTTCCTGGCGCGGCTCGCGGTGCTGGAGGAGGGCACCGAGGAGTACCAGTACGCGCGCAACACCCTGATCGAGATGAACATCTCCCTGGTGCGCTACGCCGCCGCACGGTTCCGCAGCCGCGGGCCGGAGGAGATGGAGGACATCGTGCAGGTCGGTGTCATCGGGCTGATCAAGGCCATCGACCGGTTCGAGGTCTCCCGCGAGGTGGAGTTCACCTCCTTCTCCATCCCCTACATCGTCGGTGAGATCAAGCGGTTCTTCCGCGACACCTCCTGGGCCGTGCACGTGCCGCGCCGGCTGCAGGAGGCCCGGGTGCAGCTGGCGCAGGCGACGGAGGAACTGAGCAGCCGGCTCGGCCGCACGCCGACGGTCGCCGAACTCGCCCAGCTGATGTCCCTGACCGAGGAGGAGGTCATCGAGGCCCGCCTGGCCTCCAACGGCTACAACTCCTCCTCCCTGGACGCCGCCATCTCCACCAGCGAGGACGGCGAGAGCGTCCTGGCGGACTTCATCGGCTGCGAGGACGCCGCACTGGAGCTCGTCGAGGACTTCCACGCCCTGGCGCCCCTGATCTCCCAGCTCGACGAACGCGACCGGCTGATCATCCACATGCGCTTCGTGGAGGAGCGCACCCAGGCGGAGATCGGTGAGCGTCTGGGCGTGTCGCAGATGCACGTCTCCCGCCTGCTCAGCCGCCTGCTGACCCGTCTGCGCGAGGGACTGCTCACCACCGGGTGAGCATCCGGTCCACCGGGCCCCGGCCGCCTGCCGCGGACCCCGTCCCCGTGCCTTTCCGCGCCCCGCCGGGAGCCGACGCACCCGGCGGGGCTCGGCCGTGCCCCGGCCTCCGCCCGGGTTCGGTATGTTCCCCCCTCCGGCCGCCTCCGGGGCCGCCGCGTTCGGCGCCCCGCCGTACCGGGAGCGGCCGGGGAGGGGGGCGGGGGCACGCGGAGTCACGGGGAGCGGAAGCACAGGCCGGGAGGTGCGGACGTGCCCGGACCGTGCGGCACGGAGATCGGGACGCGGGTATGCTCGCCGCTGTTGTCGGACGACAACAGTCGGGGCGGACGTGAGGCGGGGAAGGCAGGACAATGGTGACGTCGCAGCCGAGGGCTGCCGGGTCGGCCTCTCCCGTCCGCGTCGACGTCGGCGTGCCGTGGCAGTGGCGCGAGCCGACCGTGCTGCTGGTCGAGGACGACCCCGGCGACGCCCTGCTGGTGGAGGAACTGGTCGCCGACAGCGCCCTGCGGATACGGCTGCGGTGGGTCCGTTCGATGACCGACGCCCGCGACGCCCTGCTGCGGGAGAAGCCGGACTGCGTGCTGCTGGACCTCAACCTCCCCGACGCCCGGGGACTGGAGGCGGTCTCGCAGATCCGGACGCAGGCCGACCAGGTGGCCGTGGTGGTCCTCACCGGGCTGGCCGAGGAGGAGACGGGCCTGGCCGCGGTGGCGGCCGGCGCCCAGGACTACCTGGTCAAGGGGCGGGTCGAGCCGGACCTGTTCGGCCGGGCCGTGCGCTACGCCATCCAGCGCAAGCAGGCCGAACGGGCGGCCGTGGCCCTGCGCGCGAGCCAGCTCCAGGCCCGGGAGAACGCCCGCCTGGAACGCGGTCTGCTGCCGCGTCCGCTGCTGCGCGGCGACGGCGTCGAGGTCGTGGCGCGCTACCGCCCCGGCCGTTCCCAGGCCCTGCTGGGCGGCGACTTCTTCGACATAGTGCAGAGCACGGAAGGCACCGTGCACGCGCTGATCGGCGACGTGTCCGGACACGGACCGGACGAGGCCGCCCTGGGCGTGGCCCTGCGCATCGCGTGGCGCACCCTGGTGCTCAGCGGTGTCACGGGCGCCGAGCAGGTCGCCCGGCTCGAGGAGATCCTCGTCGCCGAGCGGGCCCGCACCGAGGTGTTCGCCACGCTGGCCACCCTGACCGCGGCGCCGGGCGAACGCCGGGCCCGCATCATCCGCGCCGGGCACCCGGGAATGCTGCTGCGCACGCCGGACGCGCGCGTGGAGTGGGTGGAGGTGCCGGCCGGGCCGGCGCTCGGCGTGGTGCCCGGCCGGGCCCGCTGGCCGGTCGAGCAGCTCCACGTGCCGCCCGCGGCGGCGGTGGTCCTGTTTACCGACGGCCTGTTCGAGGGCCACGTCGGCCGCGGACCGGAGCGCCTCGGCGAGCAGGGGCTGCTGCGGCTGGCCCGGGAGACGGCCGGGCTGGCGCCGGAGGCCTTCGTCGACGGGCTGATCCAGCGAGCGGAGGAGCTGGCCGAACAACAGGGCGGTCTCGACGACGACGTCGCCGTCCTGCATCTGAGCTGGAACTGAACGAGCCGGACGAACGAACCGGACGAACGGGTCGGAGTTGCGTGTGAGTGACGGGGTTGCGTGTGAGTGACGGGACGAGCGGGTCGCCGAGCGGTCCCCGGCTGACGGTGCTGGGCTGGTTCCAGCTGGTCGTGGCCCTGATGATGGTGCTGGTGGTGGTCGGCACCGTCATCGGCGCACGGCTGCTCGGGCAGACCGCGGACATCACCGACCGGCTGACCGGCCGTGTCCTGCCGGCCCAGACCGAGGCGTACCGGCTGCAGGCGGCCCTGGTGGACCAGGAGACCGGCGTGCGCGGCTACGCCATCGCCGCCGACCGGCAGTTCCTCGAACCGTACTTCCAGGGCAAGCGGGACGAGGCCCGCTCGGCCGCCCGTCTCCGGGCGCTCGTCGGTGACCGGCCCGCCCTCCTGAAGGACCTGCGGCAGGTGGAGCGGAACGCGGAAACCTGGCGCCGCACCTACGCCGAGCCGCTGATCGCCGATGTCACCGAAGGACAGCCGGGGACGATCGACAAGGCGACCGCCGAGCGGGGCCGGAAGGCCTTCGACAAGGTGCGCGCCCAGTGGGCGGCGCAGACCGGCGACCTGACCCGGGCCGTGCACGACGAGAAGGAACGGCTGGCGCACCAGCGGACTGTCCGCGCGGCGGTCCTCACCGCGCTGGTGGTCCTGTTCCTGCTCACCGGCGCGGCCCTGACGGTGCTGATCCGGCTGCTGGTGGCCCGCCCGCTGGCGGCGCTGCGGGACTCCTCCCGCCGGGTCGCGCGCGGCGAGTTCGGCCACGTCATCACGGGCGGGGGGCCGAAGGACGTCACCGCCGTCGCCGAGGCCGTGGAGGACATGCGGCAGCAGATCGTCGCCGAGCTCGACGCCTCGCGCGCCCAGCGGGACCTCCTCACCCGGCAGGCCGCCGACCTCGACGTCCAGGCCGTGGAGCTGCGCCGTTCCAACGCGGAGCTGGAGCAGTTCGCCTACGTCGCCTCGCACGACCTGCAGGAGCCGCTGCGCAAGGTGGCCTCCTTCTGCCAGCTGCTGGAGAAGCGGTACGGCGACCAGCTCGACGAGCGCGGCCTGCAGTACATCGCCTTCGCCGTCGACGGCGCCAAACGCATGCAGGTGCTCATCAACGACCTGCTCACCTTCTCCCGGGTCGGCCGGGTCAACGACGCCCACCTGCCCGTCGAGCTCGACCAGGCGCTGGACAAGGCGCTCGCCAACCTGGACACCGCCGTCACCGAGGCGCAGGCGCGCGTCGAACGCCCGGAGAAGCTCCCCCGGGTGGTCGGCGACCCGATGCTGCTGGCCATGCTGTGGCAGAACCTGATCGGCAACGCCGTCAAGTTCCGCCACCCCGACCGCACCCCGGACATCCGCGTCACCTGCGAGGAGAGCACCGAGAACCACGGCAGCTGGCTGCTGAGCGTCACCGACAACGGCATCGGCGTCCCGCAGGAGTTCGCCGAGAAGGTCTTCGTGATCTTCCAGCGGCTGCACAGCCGGGACACCTACGGGGGCACCGGCATAGGACTCGCCCTGTGCAAGAAGATCGTCGAGTACCACGGCGGCCGGATATGGATCGACCCCGACCACACCGGCGGCACCCGCTTCCGCTTCACCCTGCCGCTCACCGCCGAGGCCGCCGATGTGCCTCACGACACCGACGAAAAGGCCCTGACATGACCGAGCCCGGCGCCACCCCGATCGACGTCCTCCTGGTCGAGGACGACCCCGGCGACGAGTTGATGACACGTGAGGCGTTCGAGGACAACAAGATCGGCAACACGCTGCACGTGGTCCGCGACGGCGAGGAGGCGCTCGACTTCCTCTACCGGCGCGGCGAGCACGCGAACGCGCCGACACCGGACCTCATCCTCCTGGACCTGAACCTGCCCAAGTACGACGGCCGGCAGGTGCTGGAGAACATCAAGTCCGACCCGGACCTGTCCCACATCCCCGTGGTGGTGCTCACCACCTCCGCCGCGGAGGAGGACATCCTGCGCAGCTACAAACTGCACGCCAACGCCTACGTCACCAAGCCGGTCGACCTCGACCAGTTCATCGCGGCGGTCCGCCAGATCGACGACTTCTTCGTCCAGGTGGTACGGCTGCCCCGCAGCCACGGCTGAGCGCCCCCGCACGGGTGAGATACGTCTCGATCCGTGAGCCGATCGGGTCGGGACTGCATGCTTGCGCGAGCGGGGGTAGAAGTCACGGCGTGAGCGTGGTGAAGGCGAGCTGTATGGAGTCGACGTCCCCCGACGAGGACGACACCGCTCAGGGTGCTGAGCGGATCCAGGCGATGGCGGGTTTCGACGGGGACGACGGTTCCATCGCCGAGGCCCGCCGCGTGGCGGCCGCGTTCCTCGGCAGAGCGCGCTCCCGGCACGGGGTGCCGGTGGCCGGGCACGCGGTGGACGTGACCCAGCTGGTGGTGAGCGAGCTGGTCACCAACGCCCGCAAGTACGCGCCCGGCCCCGTGCTGATGGACCTGCGGATCGTCGGCGACACGGTCGAGATCGCGGTCTGGGACTCCGACCAGCGGCTGCCGGCGCCGCAGGCCCCGGACCCGGAGCGGCTCGGCCGGCACGGCCTGGAGATCGTGCTGGCCCTGGTGGAGTCCTACCAGGTCACACGGGAGCCGGTGGGCAAGCGGGTCACGGTACGGATCCCCCTGCGCGACAAGGCCCACGGCGCGGCCGGCCGCCCACTGGCCGTCTGAACCGCGTCGGGCGGGCGATCACGGGGCGGCGCCGAGGTCCCCGCGGCCATCGGCTCCATCACCGGCGCGCCGAAAGCGGCCGCGCCCCTGATCCCGGCGCGGTCTCGACCGCACCCGGCGCTGATCCCGCCGTGGCGCTGGTCCCGCCGCGGCCGGTGTTTCGTCCGTTCGGCCGAGCATGGCGGCGCGGTGCCCGGGCAGACGCCTGGACGCCGGGGCAGTAATGGCGAAGACCCGGCACCCCCAGCGGCGTTGCCTTCGGTCCCCGAGTCGGCGGCAACGCCGCTGCGTGATCGTCCACGGTGGCTCCCGCCGCCGCGCCGGGCTGGCAGACTGCGCGGCATGGACGTGGACGAAGTGCTGCGCTGCCTCGCGGAGGCGGACGGCGACCGGCGCAGACCGGAGTGGTGCGGCGGACGCTATCTCGCGGTGGCCTACGGCGAGGGCCTGGAACTGGACGTCTCGCACCTCCACTCGCTGGGCGCCGGGAAGTTCGCGGCCCGCGGCGCCGCCTCCTCCCTCTACGACGCCTTGGACCTGCTGGCCGACGACCTCGTGGCGGCCATCGGCGAGCCCGTGGAGGACGTGCTCGAGACGCTGGAGGACGACGTGTCGCCGGCCGACGACGTACCACCGCTCTCCGAGATCGTGTCGCCGCGCCGGCGCCTGCTCGCGCTGCTCCTGCTCGGCTTCGGCGGCCCCATGGACCTGGTCACCGAGCGGTTCGAGGAGGAGCACTACCTCGGCGACGCCCTGACCGAGGCACCGGACGCCCGCTTCGTCCTCCTCGCGAGCGCGGCCCCACCGCACCAGGAGTTCGCGCTGGGCGTGCTGGAACTGGGCCGCCGCGGTTAGTCCTTCTCGTTCGGTTCCGCGAGCGCGGGGACGGTCGCGGGCCGGGGTTCGGCCGCCGGGGCGGGGCTGCTCAGGCGGGAGGTCAGGCGGAGCGCCACGGGCTCGGTCCAGCGGGCGGTGAGCGGGCCCACGACGACCAGGATGAGCACGTAGGCCGTGGCGAGCGGGCCCAGGGAGGGCTCGACCCCGGCGGTGACGGCCAGGCCGGCGATGACGATGGAGAACTCGCCGCGCGCGACGAGGGCGCCGCCCGCCCGCCAGCGTCCCCTGGCCGAGACGCCGGCCCGCTTCGCGGCCAGATAGCCGGTGGCGATCTTCGTCAGCGCGGTGACGACGGCCAGCGCGAGCGCGGGCAGCAGCACCGGCGGAATGCTGGACGGGTCCGTGTGCAGGCCGAAGAAGACGAAGAACACGGCGGCGAACAAGTCCCGCAGCGGGGCCAGCAGATTGTGCGCGCCCTCGGCGACCTCGCCGGACAGCGCGATACCCACCAGGAAGGCGCCCACGGCGGCCGAGACCTGCAGTTCCTGCGCCAGCCCGGCGATCACCAGGGTCAGCCCCAGCACCACCAGCAGCAGCTTCTCGGGATCGTCGCTGGAGACGAAGCGCGAGATGTGCCGGCCGAACCGCACCGCCGCCACCAGCACCAGCCCGGCGGCGCCGAGGGCGACGGCCAGCGTGACACTGCCGGACGCCAGCCCCGCCCCGGCCAGCAGCGCGGTGATGATCGGCAGGTACACGGCCATCGAGAGGTCCTCCAGCACCAGGATGCTGAGGATCACCGGGGTCTCCCGGTTGCCCAGCCGCCCGAGATCGCCGAGCACCTTGGCGATCACCCGGACGAGGACACCCATGTCACCCCGGCCAGCACCACCGCGGCCACCGGCCCCCAGCCCAGCAGCAGCGCCGCCACGGCGCCGGGCACGGCGTTCAGCGCGGCGTCGACCAGCCCCGCCGGGTACTGCGTCTTGAGGTTGGACACCAGGTCACTGGCGGTGTACTCCAGGCCCAGCATGAGCAGCAGCAGGATCACGCCGATCTCGGCGCCGATCGCCACGAACTCCCCGCTGGTGTCCAGCGGCAGCAGTCCGCCCTGCCCGAAGGCGAGCCCGGCGAGCAGGTACAGCGGGATGGGGGAGAACCGGAAACGCCCGGCGAACCGGCCCAGCAGCCCCAGGGCGAGGATGATCGCCCCGAATTCGATGAGGAAGACGGCGGAGGAGTGCATGCCGGATCACTCCCGACCGAGGATCGCGGCGGCAGCCTCCACGCCCTCACGGGTGCCGATGACGATGAGGGTGTCGCCGCCGGCCAGCCGGAAGTCCGGTCCCGGTGAGGGGATCGCCTCGGCCAGGCGCAGCACGGCCACGATCGACACCCCGGTCTGCGTCCGCATGCGGGTGTCGCCGAGCAGCCGCCCGTTCCAGTGCGAGGTGGCGGCCAGTTCTATCCGCTCCGCCACCAGCCCCAGCTCGGTCGTCGACAGCAGCCCCGCCCTGTGGTGTGCGGGCATCAGCGCGCCGACCAGCGCCTCCGCCTCCCCGGCCGCCAGCCGCACGGACAGCGCGCAGGCGTCGGGATCGTCCTCGCGGTACGCGCTCAGGGTCCGTGCCCCGTCCCGGTGCGCGACCACGGACAGGCGCTGCCGCTCCCGCGTGGTCAGGTCGTAACGGACCCCGATGCCCGGCAACGGCGTACTGCTCATGCGCGCGGAGCCCACGGCTGCCCCCTCCTTCGACTTGGGTGTTTCTTGGGTGATTCTTTAACGACACCCTATCGAGTGGTGTCGGGGCCGCCGGGCACGCCGGTCTACAGGAACCGTCTGATCGGCGTGACGGCGGTCTCCCGGGCGCGCTGGAGGAGGGACCGGCGCCGCCACCGGGCGAGGTCGACCGGGGCGCTCCGGTCGCGGTCCACGTCGAAGTCGCGGTCCAGGGCCGCGGTGAACTCCTCGTCCAGGACCGCGAGCATGACCTCCTCGTCGTGCTCCAGCGAACGCCGGTTGAAGTTGGTGGATCCGATCAGCGAGGCGACGCCGTCGACCGTCATGATCTTCGTGTGCAGCATGGTCGGCTGGTACTCGCGGATCTCGACGCCCGCCGCCAGCAGCGTCTCGTAGTGGTGCTGTCCGGCCAGCCGGCAGGCCCGTTGGTCGGTGTGCGGGCCGGGCAGCAGGATCTCCACCCGCACCCCGCGCCGGGCGGTGTCCGCGAGGAGGCCGACGAAGTAGTCGTCGGGGGCGAAGTAGGCGGTGGACAGCCGGAAGCGCTCCTCCACGGACGCCAGCACCACCCGGATCAGCGTCTGCATGTCCTGCCAGCCGAAACTGGCCGAGCCCCGCACCACCTGGACGGTCGCGCCGCCCACCTGCTCGTGCTCGATGAAGCGGTCGCGTTCGTCGTGGAGCGTGTCATGGCACTCGGCCCAGTTCTGCGCGAAGGCGGCGGCTATGCCGTCGACGGCCGGGCCTCGCACCCGGACGTGGGTGTCCCGCCACTCTCCGGGGTGACGCGCGTCGCCGCACCACTCCTCGGCGATGCCGACCCCTCCGGTGAAGGCGGTGGTCTCGTCGACGACGAGGGCCTTGCGATGACAGCGGTGGTTCTGCTTCAGCGGGGACAGCCGCACCGGCTTGCGGAACCACGCGACCTGCACGCCCGCGGCGTCCATGGCGTCGAGGAGATCCTGCTCGATCTTCTGGGCGCCGAACCCGTCGAGGAGGAGGCGCACGCGCAGCCCGGCCCGGGCGCGTTCGGCGAGCGCGTCCGCGAACTCGTGGGCGATCTCGCCGCGCCAGTAGACGAAGGTCATCATGTCGATCGTGTGCCGCGCCGAGCGGATCGCCTCCAGCATGGCGGGGAAGATGGCGTCCCCGTTGCGCAGCGGCGCGAGGTCGTTGCCCTCCGTCGCGGCGATGCCGATGAGGCGTTCGAGCCGTCTTCGCAGCCGCTGCTTGCGGACCCGTGCGCGGTCCGTCGTGCCGTCGCTCGCGTCAGCCGGCGCGGCGGTCGCGGGCGCCGTCGTCCCGGCGGTCGCAGCGGTCGCGGCGGTCGCGGCGGTCGCGGCGGTCGCGGCGGTCGCGGCCGTCGTCGTCGCGGCCGAGGCGGGCGACTCCGTCTCCGGCGACGGGGTGCCCGGCGTCTCCACCGATCGCAAGGTCATCTCCCGTGCTCCCTCCGTCATGCGCACCGGGGCCGGCCGCGGAAGCGGTCCGCGGCCGGCGCGCGTACGTATACCCGGCATCGCCCGGCATACGGCCTGTTCAGCACGCGTCGTTCCGGCCGCCGGGCGCCGGCTCCGGACGGATCCCCGGCGCCGGCTCCAGATAGACCTCGTCCGCGTAGCACCAGGCCCACACCTCGCCGGGCTCGGCGGAACGCGCCACCGGGTGCCCGGTCTCCTCGTAGTGGGCGGTCGCATGGGCTCCGGCGGAACTGTCGCAGCAGCCCACGTACCCGCAGGTCAGGCACATCCGGAGGTGCAGCCAGGTCCGTCCGCGGGCCACGCACCGCGCGCAGCGCGGTGTGCGCTCCGGCACCCCGTCGCCGACGGCGGTCCCGCTCAGGTGGGCGCAGTCACGCCCCTCCGGCCGTCCGCCGTCCGGACGCACCCTCCACCTCTCCACCGCCACCATGTCCACCGCCACCATGTCCCCAGCCCGTACGTCCACGACTCCTCAGTCCTCCTCGTCCGCACCCGACGACAGGTACCGACAGGCGCCGACTGTGATTCCGCCGTGGACCGGTCTCCGGTTGCGGCGTGTGCCGCGGCGAGTCGGGGGCATCAGGACCGCACCCACTGTGACGGACTCGACCATCCGAAGGGACGGCTCCCCGTGCTGGCGATCTTCTCCGCGGTCCTGTTCTTCATCGCCTTCCTCATCAACGCGGCCGACATCTCGACCAACGACACCTTCACCTCGACCAACGTGATGCTGCTCGGCCTCACCGCGCTGGCCCTGCACCTGGCGGGCATCGGCAGCGCGTGGTCCGTGCCGCGCCGCCGGCGCTGACACCGGGCCGCCGCTCGTCGGCACGCGGCGTTAGGGTCACCGTCATGACCGACGACAGTCTGCGCTCCGTCACCGTCGAGCGAACCGGCCCCGGCCGCTTCACCGCCACCAACGCCCGCGGCGGCACGATCAGCTTCGGCACCGGTACCGGTCCCGATGGGCCCGGTGAGTTCACCCCGGTAGAACTGCTGCTCGCCGCGCTGGGCGGGTGCACGGCGGTCGACGTCGACGTCGCCACCACCCGGCACGCCGAGCCCACCAGGTTCTCCGTCGCCGTGACCGGCCACAAGACCGACGACGAGCTGGGCAACCGGCTGACCGACCTCACGGTCACCTTCTCCGTCGCCTTCGAGGACGGCGCGGGCGCCGACCGGGCCCGCGCGATCCTGCCCCGGGCGGTCAGGACCTCGCACGACCGGCTGTGCACGGTCAGCCGCACGGTCGAGACCGGTACGCCCGTGACGGCGACGGTCGACGACGCCTGAGCTCGCCCATGACCGCGAACGGACCCGCTCAGCGGCCGGGTCCGTCCACGCCTCCGTCCACGCCTCCGTCCACGCCTCCGTCCACGCCTCCGTCCGCGCGTCGCCGGTCGGAGTCCGGCCAGACGTACGGCAGGTCGTCCGGCACTCCGGGAAACCTGGCGGCGTAGACGTCCGGGTCCTTGCGGACGAGGGCGGACCGGTGGCTGAGGTGGAAGTCCTCGTCACCGAGCCACGGCGGCAGCTCGCCGGCCGCCGCCAGTTCCGCCTGGCCGCGCGGCGGAGTACCGGGGCGGAAGGCGGCGAAATCGGCCACCAGGGTGGCGGCGCAGCTGTCCTGGTGGCCCAGTTCGCGCCACACCCGGCAGACCTCCAGCCCGTAGCGCACGAGCGCCTCCTCGTACCCGGTCCACATGCGCACGGCGGGGTGGTGGCGCCATCCGTACCCCGGGACGGTCAGGCCGCGCAGCACCTGCAACGCCTCGACGCGCTGTTTGCCCAGCCGGCGCCGGTCCAGTTCCAGCGCCGAGAGCCGGAAGTCGGGGTGGGGCAGAAACGTCTGCATGGGGCGGTTTCCGTTCCAGGAGGGCCGGGGCGCCACCGCGTCCCGGGCCCGCTGCCGTCGCCTACGCCTGCTTCTTCCGCTTCAGGGCGGACGGCTTGTGCACCGCCGGCCGGCCGGACTTGTCGCTGCGGACCTGGTACTGGGGGGCGTCCGGGGAGGCGTTCACCGTGCGTCCGGCCGCCTCCGTCCGCTCGGTGATCTTCTTCTCGACGGTGCCGGTGGTCTCGGTGCCGTGAGTGCGCCAGGCGACCTTGTCGCCCTTGTGCGGTTCCCTCTCAGGTCGCTTCTCCGAGCCCTTCTCGGGGTCGTTCCTGGAATTCTCGGAGTTCTTCTTCGAAAAGCTGTCCTTGTGCTTCGCCATGGGCCGGTCTCCTCGGGGGCGGGGTCGGGCACGTCCGCGGACCACCTCGACGGCGGTCACCGGCGAGCGCGCCTCGACGGGTTCCCGGTCACCGCCCGAGCATCCAGGCGCGGGTGCCGAACGTCGCGCACGCCTGCGAGGCGACCGCGGCCGCCTCGCGCAGCGCCGTGACGAAGGCCCGCGTCGTCAGGGGACCGTGGGCGGCGAGGTGGTGGGCGAGGGCTCCGTGCAGCACGTCCCCCGCGCCGAGCGTGTCCGCCACGCGGACGGCGGGCACGTCCACGGTGCCGCCTCCCTCGGGCCCCGCCCACACGATGGACCGGCCGCCGCGGCTGACCGCCGACCAGGTGACGCCGTGGGCCCGCAGGAACTCCAGTACCTGCGCGGGCGAGCCCGTGCCGGGCGGGTGGAAGTCGGCCGAGCAGACGGCGACGTCGGTCAGGGGCAGCAGTCGTTCGGTGCCGTCCTTCCAGCTGCCGCCGTCGTAGAGGACGGGGCGGCCGGCGGCACGTGCGGCGCGGGCGGCCGCCAGGGCCAGCAGCGGATGGTGGCCGTCGGACTCGACGATGTCGCAGCCGGCCACCAGCTCGTCGAGGTCGTCGGGCGGGAGCAGCCGGTGCCGCGCCGCGTTGGTCGAGGCGACGGAGCGCTCCCCGGTGGAGGCGGTCACCACGATCGAGGACACGGCCGGTGGTTCGGGCGAGCCGGCCGCCAGGTCCGTCACGTGCACACCCAGCCGGGCGAGGTCCGCCGCGGCGGCCACCCCCAGGGGATGCCGGCCGATCGCGGTGACCAGCGCGGCCGTACCGCCCAGGTGACTGAAGACGGCCGCGGCGTTCGCCGCCGGGCCTCCCGCCGCCACGACCTGCTCACGCGCGGTCACCTTCTCGTCGCGACCGGGCGGACGGTCGACGAGCTGGATGACGTCCAGGGTGCACAGGCCGACGAAGAGCCCCGCGGGCCGTTTCTGTGGCGTCGATGTCACCCGCGGCACCTCCTCACCCGTTGGTTCCCCGCCCGGGTCCCCTGCCCGGGCCTGCGGTCAGTGTAGGAACGGCCGGCCGGCCGGGCAGGGTGACGGGGCGGTCAGCGTCGGCGCAGTGCCGGGTCGAGCAGGGAGGGCGGGGTGTCGTTCTTCTCGTGCGGGGCGAGGTCGACGCCGGGGGCGACGACGGCGTCGATCGCGTCGAGGACGTCGGCGGACAGCACGGTGTCGGCGGCGGCGAGCTGTGCCCGCAGGTGGTCCTGCGTGCGCGGGCCGATGAGCGCGCCGGTCACGGCCGGGTGGGCGGTCACGAATCCGAGCGCGAGCTGGATCATGGTCAGGCCGGCCTCGTCGGCGATCCGGGCCAGCCGCTCGACGGCGTCGAGCCGGGCCCGGTTGGCCGGGAGGGCGGTGTCGAAGCGCTGCGGCATGAACGTCGAGCGGTTGGTGGTGATCTCCCGGCCCTCGCGGATCGCGCCCGACAGCCAGCCGGAGGCCAGCGGGCTCCACACCAGGACGCCGAGGCCGTACTCCTCGGTCACCGGCAGCACATGGGTCTCGGCCCCGCGCTGCAGGACGGAGTAGCTGGGCTGTTCGGTGACGTACCGGCCCAGGCGGTGCTCGCGGGCCGCCCACTGGGCCTGCACGATGCGGTGGGCCGGGAAGGTCGAGGAGCCGAAGTAGCGGATCTTGCCCGCGCGTTGCAGGTCGGTCAGCGCCGACAGGGTCTCCTCGTCGCCGGTGCTCGGGTCCCACCGGTGGATCTGGTACAGGTCGATGTGGTCGACGCCGAGCCGGCGCAGGCTGTCCTCCACCGCGGTGACCAGCCAACGGCGCGAACCGCCCCGGCGGTTGAGGCCGTCGCCCATGGGCAGTCCGGCCTTCGTTGCCAGTACGACGTCGTCGCGGCGTCCGGCGATCGCCTTGCCGGTCATCTCCTCCGATTCGCCGTCGCCGTACTTGTCGGCGGTGTCGATGAGGTTGATCCCGGCCTCGAGGGCGGTGTCGACGAGGGCGGTGACCTCGTCCTGGGTGGTCCGTCCGATCCTGCCGAAGTTCATCGCGCCGAGCGCGAGCGAGCTGACCTGGACGCCGGTACGGCCCAGGGTGCGGTACTGCATGGCTGTGTTCCTCCGGGAACGGTGTGGGGGTGGGTGAGGGCATGGCTTGGTCGGGGGTGCCCGCTCTGGCATCATGAGAAAGCGGAACCTCGTTCCGGAAATGAAGATACGGAACGTTGTTCCGTTTAGCAAGGCTCGGCTGCCTGGCGACGCTCGGCTGCTCAGCGAGGCTCGGCTGCGGAAGGAGTGCGCCGTGAACGACGGCGAGGAGGGTGCGGGGCGCGCGGCCCCGTCCAGACGGGCGGACGCCCGGCGCAACAAGGAGACGCTGCTGGACGCGGCCGCCGCGGTCTTCGTCGCCTCGGGTGTGGAGGCGCCGGTGCGGGACATCGCGGCCGAGGCCGGCGTCGGACTGGGCACGATCTACCGGCACTTCCCGACCCGGGCGGACCTCATCATCGCCGTCTACCGGCACCAGGTCGAAGCCTGCGCCGAGGCCGGCCCCGCCCTGCTGGCGAGCTGCGCGAGCCCGTACGACGCGCTGCGGGAGTGGATCGACCGCTTCGTCGAGTTCCTGGTCACCAAGCACGGCCTCGCCGCCGTACTGCAGTCCGACGACGCCGGCTTCGAGGCGCTGCACGCCTACTTCCTCGACCGCCTCGTACCCGTGTGCGCCCAGCTGCTCGACGCCGCGGCCGGCGCCGGTGAGATCCGCCCCGGCATGGACGCCTTCGCGCTCATGCGTGGCGTCGGCAACCTCTGCATCGGCGCGGAGAGCGACCCCCGCTATGACGCGCGCCGACTGGTCGGACTCCTCGTCGCGGGACTGCGGCAGGGCTGATCCCCGCGCGGGGGGCCGTGGGTGCTGCCGCCCGCCGGGACCGCTCCTCGCCCGTCGGCGGCACACCGGCAACACCTGACGTACCGTCAACTGGTGGTCGTACAAGGTGAGGTGTCCCTAGGATGGACTGCCTCAAGGGCGAGGCCGCCGGGTGCGCGACGGGAGTTGGGAAGACGATGGAGTCCGGGAAGCAGCAGCTGTCCACCAAGATCGATGCGACGGTGCCGACGGCTGCGCGCATGTACGACCACTACCTCGGCGGCAAGGACAACTACGCCGCCGACCGGGCCGCCTGCGAGGAACTGGACAAGGTGGTGCCCAGCACGCGGGCGCTGGCGCTGAACAACCGGCGCTTCCTGCAGCGCGTGGTCAGGACGCTGACCGAGGAATACGGCATGCGGCAGTTCCTCGACCACGGATCCGGGCTGCCCACGCAGAACAACGTGCACCACGTGGCCCAGGCGATCGACCCGTCCGCGCGCGTGGTGTACGTCGACATCGACCCGATGGTCCTGGTGCACGGCCGGGCCCTGCTGGAGCAGAACGAGCGCACCGCCGTCATCCAGGCGGACTTCCGCGACACCGAGAGCATATTGACCCACCCGGACACCCAGCGGCTGATCGACTTCTCGCAGCCGGTGGCGGTGCTGTTCAACTCGGTGTTCCACTGCATCCCGGACAGCGACACCGACGGCCCGCTCGCGGTGATCCGGCGGGTGACCGAACGGCTGGCGCCGGGCAGCCACCTGGTGATGTGCCAGCTCGTCAGCGACGACCCCGAAGTGCGGGCGTTCGTCACCGACTTCATGGGCCAGGCCACCCAGGGCAACTGGGGGCGGGTGCGCGAGGAGAAGGACGTCGCGGAGTGGTTCGAGGGCATGGACATCCTCGAACCGGGCCTCGTGGAGGTGTCCACCTGGCGCCCCGACAACGAGGTGGCGCCCCGTCAGCTCACCCAGGAATGGATCGAGTTCGGGGGAGTGGGGCGCCTGCGCTAGCGGTCGGTCCGGGTCTCCCGGTCACGTCTCCGCGTACCGCTGGGCGGCGGTGTCGCGGAGGCGGGCCAGGGACTCGCGGGGGTTGAGGGCCTCGTCGGCCAGCCGGTCCAGGGCCACCCGGTACTCCTCCGTCTCGTCGCGGTCCTCCAGGAACGTGGCGCTCCTGATGTGCTCGAGATAGACGACGTCGGGCAGGTCGGCGCCGCCGAACCGCAGATAGGTGACGGGGATGGCCGGCGCGGAGGCGTTCGTGACGTCCAGCGGCACGATCTGGACGGTCACGTGCGGCAGTTGCGCCATCTTGATCAGGTGCTCGAGCTGCTCGCGCATCACCTCACGGCTGCCCAGCACCCGCAGCAGCACCGACTCGTCGATGATCGCCCACAGTTGCGGCGCGTCCGGCCGCTCCAGCAACTCCCGCCGTCGCATGCGAAGTTCGACACGGCGCTCGACCTCGCGGCCGGTCGCCGCGGGCAGCCCGCGCTCCACCACGGCACGCGTGTAGGCCGGGGTCTGCAATAGGCCGGGCACGTACTGGATCTCGAAGGTACGGATGGCGTCGGCCGCCTCCTGAAGCCCGACCAGCCGGTCGAACCACTCCGGCATCAGCCGCTTGTCGAACCGCTGCCACCATCCCGGCTCGCCGGCTCGCCGCAGCAACTGCAGCAGCACCGAGGTCTCGTGCTCCCCGGTCTTGTACAACTCCAGAAGCGCGCGGACGTCCGCCTCGGTGGGTGGCCGACGGCCCTTGCCCGCCTCGATCCGGGACAGCTTCGCCGCGCTGAAGCCCGCCGCCCGGGCGGCCTGCTCCTGGGCGAGGCCCGCGTCCTCCCGGAGGCCCGCCAACTGGACCCCGACCAGCATCTTCAGCAGGGTCGGAGCGGGTTCGGTACGGCTCAGATACGTTTCCAGGCGGGAGATACGCGGTGACTCCGAGGACATCCTGACTCCCGGTGGGCAGACGGCGACAGGACGCATTATCGCACTGCGGGACCCGCTGACGCATGCACCGACCGAAGCGGAGTGCCGCTGTCCGCCTGTCGTCTCTCCGGGTCACAGGAGGTGGTCGAACTCGCCCTCCTTCGCGCCCGCCAGGAAGGCGGCCACCTCGGCCGGCGTGTAGATCAGCGCGGGCCCGTGCGGATCGCGGGAGTTGCGCACGGCGATGCCTCCCCCGGCGAGAGCGGCGACCTCGACGCAGTTGCCCTCGGCGTTGCTGTGCCGGCTCTTGATCCAGTCGACGCCCAGCGAACTCGCCCGCACCCCGTTCGGAACTGATGCCACTGCGGTCTCCTCCACGTGTTCCGTCACGCCGGCCGCTCTGAAGCAGCGGGCTCAGCGTGGCGGCTCCTTCACCCGACCGTGCGCAATTTCCCGTGAAATTGCACGAAGTTGCTGACGGTGTGGATAATAGCCAAGGCGTCAAGCTCCGTGCGCGACGCTCTGTCCTGACGTCACCTCAGGGAGGCGCTGTGTCGCTGCCCGTGCACCCAGCACCCTGGTTAGGCCCTGGCGCGAAGGTCCCGCCCGCCCGTCCGGCGAAGCGGACCCCGTCGGCCGGTGCTGCCCGGCGCGACGCACCGCTGACCGCCGCCCTGCGGCTGACCGGCGACGGCCACGACTGCGCCGAGGCGCGGGACTTCACCGGCCGCACCCTCGCCGCCTGGGAGCTGGAGCACTGCCGTGACGACGCGCTCGTCGTCGTCGGCGAACTCGTCGGCAACGCCGTACTGCACGCCCGGCCGCGCGACCAGGCCGGGGAGACCGCCTTCGAGGCGCGGCTGAAGCTCACCCTGCGCCCCCGACACCTGGTGTGCGCCGTCACCGACCGGAGCGACGGCCTGCCCCTGTACCGGCCCCTGACCAGCCCGCTGCAAGAGCACGGACGCGGCCTGCACATCGTCGAGGCCCTGTCCGAGCACTGGGGCTGGACCAGGTGCGACCCCGCCGGCAAGACCGTCTGGGCCATGCTGCCCACCCGGTCGTGCCCCTGAGACGACGGCACGGAGAAGAGCCATGACAGGCGTCCCGACCCAGACGGAACCTGCACCGGTGTTCGGGGACCTGGTACGCGTGCCCTGGAGCGACATAGAGGACGCCACCGGGTCCGCCGCGGCCATCCCGTTCCTGCTCGCCGCCATCGCCTCCGGCGACCCGGCCGCCGCCGACACCGCGCTGGACAGACTGCGCCACCGCATCTGCCAGTACGGCTTCGTCGTCGGCCAGGCCACCGCCGTCACCGTCCCCTTCCTGTGGGACCTCGCCCAGCGCCCCCAGGTCACCTGCCGGGCGCGGATCCTGCGGCTGCTGAAGAACATCGCGGACGCGCGGCAGTGGGAGACCACGGCCGCCGCCTACCCCAAGCTGCGACGTCACCACAACGACTACGTCGAATGGGAGTCGGCGGCCCGCCGCGCCGTGCGCGATCAGAGCGGCGTCATCGCGCGCCTGCTCACCGAGCGGAACACCGAACTCGTCCAGGCCACCAGGGAACTCGCCTCCGCCCTGGCCCGCTGACGGCCGGCGGGCCGGGCACGTCGGTCACCGGCCCGCCCCCGGGCCCGGCCTCATCTCCGGTAGCGGTCTCCCCTGCGGTAGGTGCGCGCCACCAGCACCCCGGTCATGACCAGTACGAGGACGGCGACGGCGGCCCAGGGAGGGACGACGCCCGCCGGCGGCTGCAGGGCCAGGGTGTGCATGCTCACGTGAGCCTCCGGGGTTGAGCTGGGGGTGGTGGGGTGGGGTGACCGGGCCGGGACCTACGGCAGGGGTGTGCCGCCGGTGGCGTTGAGGATCTCCGCGGTGACGAAGCTCGCGTCCTGGGAGGCGAGGTACACGTACGGCGGGGCCAGTTCGGCCGGCTGTGCCGGACGGCCCAGCGGGCTCTGCTTGCCGAACTCCGCGGTGTCCGGCATCGTCGCCGGGATCAGCGGCGTCCACACCGGGCCGGGCGCGACCGCGTTGACGCGGATGCCGCGCTCCGCGACCATCTGGGCCAGGCCCTGGGTGAAGGTGACGATCGCGCCCTTGGTCATCGCGTAGTCCAGCAGATGCGGACTCGGCTTGTACGCCTGCACCGAAGCCGAGTTGATGACGCTGCCGCCCTCGGGGATGTGCGGCAGGGCGAACTTGGTCAGCCAGAACATCCCGTAGAGGTTCGTCCGCATCACCCGGTCGAACTGCTCGGTCGTGATGGCCTCGATGCCGTCCGGCTGCGACATCTGGTAGGCGGCGTTGTTCACCAGGACGTCGATACGGCCGAACTCCGCGACCGCGCGCTCGACCAGCCCCTGACAGTTGTCCTCCTCGCGGATGTCGCACGAGACGGCGACCGCCTTGCGGCCCGCGTCCTCCACCAGCCGGCACGTCTCCCGCGCATCGTCCGTCTCCTCCTCCAGGTGGGTGAACAGCACGTCGGCGCCCTCACGCGCGTAGGCCAGGGCGACGGCCCGCCCGATGCCGGAGTCCCCGCCGGTGACGACCGTCTTGCGGCCCTCCAGGCGCCCGGTACCGCGGTAGGAGTCCTCGCCGTGGTCGGGCGGCGGGTCCATCGGGCCGGTCCAGCCCGGATGCGGCTGGTCCTGCGAGGGGAAGTCGGGCCGGGGGTGCTGCGTGGTCGGGTCCTGCTGGGCGTCCCGCTCGTGACTCACGTCGGCCTCCTCATTCGTACGGGATCCGTTCGGGATCGCGTTCGGGATCGGTGCACGGGGGTTGTGCACGGGTTTTGTGCACGGGCGACCGGGTTCCCTGATCACGCCCGTCGAAAAGCCCTCTTCGGCCGCGCGGGCGGCCGGGCGGCCGGGCGGCTCAGCCGCCGATGGTGGCCAGGCCCGCGATGCCGAGCGCGTACAGGACCACGACGGCGACGCTGTCGACGCCCATCCGCAGGTACTGGCGGTGCGGCCGGAAGATCAGGCCGGCGACGTAGACGGCGGTCAGGACGATCCCGAGGGCGGTCAGGTAGACGTCGGTGTCGTGCGCGGCGGGCAGCACCGGCTTGCCGGAGACGACGGCGGCGAGCAGGAACAGCACCGGCAGGAAGGCGTTGCCGCCGAAGATGTCGCTGATGGCGAGCTGGTAGTCGCCGAGTTTCGTGGAGGTCAGCCCGGTGCTGATCTCCGGCAGTGAGGTGGCCACGGCGAGCACCGTTGCGCCGAACAGGATGCCGCTCAGACCCTGGCGGGCGAAGAACGTCTCACCGCTGCGCTCGATGACCACCCCGGCGACCAGCGTCGCCGCGGCGGCGGCGGTGAACAGCAGGGACGCGCGCAGGGTGCTGACCCCTTGGTCCGTCGCGGCCTTCTCCTTCTTGCCCTTGGAGTGCCCGCGCGGCTCCGGCTGCGCGCCGGGGGCGTCCCCGCCCTCGCGCCACGGCAGCCCCTTGCCGGCCCGGTCCAGCAGCACCAGGCCGATCACCCACAGCGCGGCGACGGCCGGCGGCGCGGGCGTGACGCGGGCGAACGACAGGTCCCCGGACAGCTGGGTGCCCATCACGACCACGGCCAGCACGACGATGACGAGGACGCCCTCCAGGACCAGTACGAGACTGGCGGCCATACGCGTCAACGGCGCCCGCGGCCCGGCCCCGACGGCGTCCAGCACCGCCAGCACCACCGTCTGCACGGCGATGCCGCCGAGGATGTTGCCGACCGCGACCTCCAACTGCCCGCCCATGGCCGCCGTCGCGGTGATGGCGATCTCCGGCAGGTTCGTGGCGATGGCCAGCAGGATCAGCCCGCCCAGGGCACTGCCGAGGTGCAGCCGTTCGGAGAGCACATCGGTGGCGTCGGACAGCTTGATCCCCGAGTACCAGATCACGGCGGCACTCGCGAGGAACAGCAACAGCAGCACGGGTGAACCCAGAGATCCCATGCGGCCTCGGGTACCCGCCCGCCGCACGGCTACCTGTCAACATCCACGCACTTCGCACGGTGCGGCGGGTCGACCGGACGTGACGTCAGAAGGCAGGCGCGGAAGCGCCGCCGTCCCTGTGCGCGGCCAGGGCGAGCCGCAGCCTCTCCTCGTCCGCGCTGCCGGGCACCGTGGTCAGGATCACGGTCTTGAGTTCGGAGTCGCCGTCGGTCAGGATGTCGCAGTCCATCTCCACCGGTCCGACCGCAGGATGCTCGACCGTCTCGCGGTCCTCGCGGTGCGCGGCCACCGTGCCGGTCGCCCACAGCTTCGCGAAGGCCGCGTTCCCCGCGGTTGGTTCCTCGCGACCGAGGGACCCGGCGCCGGCTCGGGGTGCTTCGCCGACCGCGACGGTGCGATGGGCTGGTCCTGAGTCCGGTCCGCTCACAGCAGGAAGGGCAGGTTCACGATCAGGGCGATGTAGGCGACGCACGCGATCGTGGCGAGCGCGGTGAACAGGCGGAAGTGGACGTAGTGCCACGGCCTGCGGACTCCGGGAAAGAGCTTCTTCAACGCCGGCCAGTCCAGGAAACCCCTGTTCCGCACGGGAACAGGCACCTGCCGCCACAGCTCCGTGAGCGCGTGCGCGTCCCAGACCCTGGGATCGATCACGAGGGGTCGGCCGGTCGTCCCCGTGACGACGATCCGCATGACGTACTGACCGGCGATCGGCACCTCCACTTGGTGCACCCCGGTCAGTGACGACACGGGGGCGTGGAGGACGGTGCGGTTCCACCGGTTCCGCACGGTCAGGAATCCGTTGTCCAGGAGGATGCCGGCGTTGGCCCATCGCAGCAGGCACAGCAGGCCGATCCAGAGGTACGGAAAGGCCACCGCGAGGAGCCCGACCGCCAGCCCGCGGACGCCCGATCCCTCCGAGGTGCCGCGGCCCTGGGCCATCATGAGGGCCAGGCGCAGCGCCCCGATGACGACGATGGGCGAGCTCTTGATCAGCGGGCCCCTGACGGCCGCGGTATCCGGTCCGACGCGGACCTCGGGCGCGTCCACGTCCTCCGGAAGACCGGTGAGCGAGGTGTCGTCCGGCGGTCGCACGGTCATGAGGGGGTCCTCCTTCGGCGTCGCGCTGCACTCTGCGGTTCCACCACGGCCCCGCGACTCAGGACCGCTGCCTGCGACGTGACAACAGCAGACCGATGACACCGATCCCCATGAGTGCGGCCCCCGCCAACGTGACGAAGGGCGCCTTGCCGATCAGTCCGACGGCGTTGCCGAGCGCCCCGAGGAGGACAAGTGCCCTCCAGCCGAGATTCTTTGTGTCTGTCCCTGTCCGAGCCATCCCCAGCCTCCCTGGCGAACCTGATGGAGCGTGACCGTAGTCGGCGCTGCACCGGCCCCGCTCCGCGCCGGCCGTGCGGCGAGACGTCGGCGCAGGTGGGGCACGGGCGGGCGCGGTGACAGAAGTCCCCGCACCGGCCCGGACCGGGAAAGGCGACAAGGTCCCGCGCTCGCGGCTTGCGGCATAGAGTGGTCGGAGTGGGAGAGCCGGAGACCGAGAAGCCGCCGAGAGCGGCGTTCGCCACCGCGTTGAAGCGACTGCGCTGCCAACTGCCCAACCTGTCGGACGAGATGCTCGCCAGGCGAGCGAGCCGTACGGCGCTGCCCTCCGGACGGACGGTCGCTGTCAACGCCCGCCGTCTGGGAGAGTGGCTCAACGGGCGGTCGGTTCCGCGTGACTTCCACGCCGTGCTGGCCGTCGTGCGCGCCGTCGAGTCGCTGGCCGGACCTCTCGACGGCCAGTTGACCGTCGCCGGCTGGGAGCGGTTGTGGCGCGCGGCGTACGAGGACCGGACCGTCCCGCCTCCGCCTGCCGGTCAATCTCCCGGCCCCGCCACCGAGGGCGCACCGCACGACGTGGTGGTCGGCCGCCCCCCGAGTGACGCTGCCTCGTTGCGGGAGCGGCCCGTCCTCTCCCGCGCGATCGACGCGGCTCTGGAGGACGGGACGGTCCGGGAAGTCGTCCTCGCGGGAGCCGGCGGGGTGGGCAAGTCGCAGCTCGCCGCGGCTGCTTTCCACCGGTTCCGCAGGTCCGGCGGGGTGCGGGTCTGGGTGCCCGCGTCCTCCCGCCAGTCGGTGCTCACCGCGTACGCGCGGGGGTGGCGCGTCATCTCCGGTGAGGACGGCGGCCGTGGATGGGACGACGAGGCCCAGGCCGACCTGTTCATCGCCTGGCTGCGTACGACGACGCGGCCGTGGCTCGTCGTACTGGACGACGCCGACGATCCGGCGGACCTCCGGGGCATCCGGCCCGTAGGGGACCACGGCAAGAGCCTGGTGACGACCCGTCGGCGGGACGCGGCGGTGATCCGGCCGTCCTCCCGGCTCATCCAGGTAGGGACGTTCACGCCGGAGGAGTCGGTCGACTACCTCAGCGCCCGGCTTCCCCGGGGCGACGGCGAGGACGGGGAACTCGGCGCCCTGGCACACGCGCTCGGCCACTTCCCACTCGCGCTCTCGCAGGCCGCGGCCTTCCTCATCGACACCGGCATGGGTCTCACGTCGTACCGCCGGCTGCTGGACGACCAACGGGAGACGCTGTCCGACCTGCTGCCGGCCACCTCACCGGCCGACGAGTACGGCGACACCGTGGCGACCGCCTTCCGGCTCGCCCTGGAACGGGCGGCGGATCTCGCTCCGGCCGGGAGCGCCAGGGCGGCCCTCGAGCTCCTGTCGATGTTCGCGCCCGACGGCGTCCCGGAGGCGGTACTGCGCACCACGGCGGCCCGCCGCTGGATCACCGCGCCCGCGTACGGCCACGACGACAGCGGCCCGGTTCCGGAACGGATCGCCGAACGAGCCGTTCTGCTGTCGTTGCGTGCCCTGCACCGGCTCAGTCTGGTGACGCACGACTCCTCCCGCATCCCGGCCTCGGTCGAGGTGCACGCGCTGGTGCAGCGCGCGGCGCGCGAGACCGTACCGGAGCGGGCCCGGCCACGTCTCGCCGTGGCTGCGGCAGACGCGCTGGAGGAGCTGTGGTCCGCCACGGTGGAGTCCCGGCACCGGCCGGAGGCCGAGACGGCCCTGTACCGCAGCGTGGAGGTCCTGCGCCGGACGGCGGGCGCCGATCTCCTGGGGGACAGGCGCATGCATCCCGTCCTGCGCCGCATCGGTCCGCACCTTTCCGAACTCGGCCGCGACGGCGCGGCGCGGGACGTGTGCCAGGACCTGCTGGAGCAGGCGCGGGCCCGGCTCGGAGACGAGCACCGCGATGTCCTGGTGCTGCGTTGCCAGATCGCCCGGGCCGTCGGTGAACTCGGGGAAGCGGCGGCGGCACACGCGTCGTTGGAAGAGATCCGCGGCACCGCCGAGCGGGCCCTGGGTGCCACTGACCCCGACACCCTTGCGATAAGGCTGCACGAAGCCCGCTTCCTGATGGAGGCGGGCGCCGTGGCCGCAGCCCTCGACCGCCTCACCGAACTCGCAGACGAGACGGCCGGAGCACTCGGCGCGGACCATCCGCTGGTCGTCGACGCACTGAGCTACGCGGTGCTGTGCCGCGGCCTGGCGGGGGATGCCGTCGGCGCGCGGGACGCCTGCGCCGACCTCGTCGCGGTGCTGGAGCAAAGACTCGGCACCGGCCACCCGCTCACCCTGAGGCTCCTCGCCGACCTGGGCCGGTGGGCCGGCGAGGCCGGCGACACGCGTGCCGCGGTCGACACACATGTCAGGGCGGTGGCCGGCCTGGAGGCCGTGCTCGGGCGGCTCCACCAGAACACCTTGATAGCCCGGCACAATCTCGCGTACTGGCGGGGACTCGCGGGCGATCGCGAACGCGCGGTCGAGGAGTTCGCCACCGCGGCGCAGGACGCGGAGCGCGCGCTCGGCGCCGACCATCCGACCACCCTGACGTACCGCGTCAATCTGGCCTTCTGGCGCGGACTCGCGGGCGCCCCGGCCGCGGCCCTGGCCGAACTCGCCGGTCTCCAGGCCGCCGTCGACGAGGTGCTCGGCGCCGACCATCCGCGTGCTCTGCGGACCCGGCAGCAGCGCGCGGAGCTCCTGGAGCTCTCCGGCGACCGCGCCGGAGCGGCGGCCCTGCTCACCGGACTGCTGGCCGACATGATCCGTGTCCAGGGCGGAGACCATCCCCGCACGCGCGAGGTCGTGGAGGCGCTGGCCCGTTGCGGCGAACAGGCACCCGCCTCCTGAGGAGCGCCGGGTCACGCCCCCGGTACACCGGTCGCACCGGCGGCGGACGTGGGGCGGACCGGGCATGCCGGACGCACCGGCTCGGTGGGGCCGGCGGACGCCGCGGTGATCCGTCGGTCAGGCTGAGGCCGCGGTGATCCGTCGGTCAGGCTGAGGCCGCGGTGATCCGTCGGTCAGGCTGAGGCCGCGGTGATCCGTCGGTCAGGCGGAGGCCGCGCCCACCGCCGCCAGCCGCGCCTCGTTGGAGACCACCGTGTTGCGCAGTCGGCCGATGCGCTCCACCTCCACCTCGACCACGTCCCCGGGCTGCAGCAGCCACGGGGGCGTGCGGGCGTATCCGACGCCGGAAGGCGTCCCGGTGGCGAGCAGGTCGCCGGGGCGCAGGGTGAAGGTGCGGGAGATGTGGGCGAGGGTGTCGCCGACGCCGTAGACCATCTCGTCGGTGCTCGCGTCCTGGACGACCTCGCCGTTGACCCGGGTGGTCACGCGCAGTCCGTCCCGCAGGTCCCCGACCTCCGCGGCGGGCACCATGGGGCCGAGCGGGCCGGAGCGGTCGCCGTTCTTGCCGAGGATCCACTGGGAGGTGAGCTTCTGCGCCCGCCGCGAGGTGAGGTCGTTGAAAGCGGAGTAGCCGACGACCGCCGCCAGGGCCTCCTGCGGTGTGGCGTCCACGAGCGGCGCGCCGATCCAGGCGACCACCTCGCCCTCCCAGTCGAGCCCGTCCTCGCCCGCCGGGACGGGCACCTCGGCCCCGTCGACCGTGAGGGACTGCGTCCAGCGGGCGAAGAGCGTCGGGTGCTCCGGCAGAACCTGGTCCTTGAACGAGCCCTCGGCCACGTGCTTGAGGTAGTTCAGACCGATGCAGATCACCCGTGCGTCCGGCCGGACCGGCGGGACGAGGTCCACCGACGACACCGCGAGCGTCGGTCCGCGGCCGGGGCCGGCCAGATGGGCGGCCGGGTCCGCCCAGAACTCCTCCAGCGGGGCCAGCACGGTGACCTCCCGCCCGTCGGGCGAGAGGTCGGCGACCTCGAGTCCGATGTCCTGCCGCCGGATACCCACCACGCGCATGTGCAGCTCCCAGTCCGGGGAAATTTCCTGAGGAACCAAACCCTTTAAAGGTTCGGAGGTTTGTGCTTCGATGGCGACTATGCCTCACGAACCAGCCGACGGACAAGCAGTCCGGCGCCGCAGCGCCGGCTCCGGCTCCCTCCTCGCCGGGCTCGGCGCTCCGGCCGGCCGCACCCGCGCTGAGCAGCTCGCCGCCACCCTCGACGACCGCATCCGGTCCCTCGGGCTCGCGGCCGGCGACCCGGTCGGGACCATCGAGTCGCTGCGGGAGGAGACCGGCTACGCCTACTCCACGGTCAGCGAGGCCGTGCGGGTGCTGCGGGACCGGGGCGTGCTGGAGATCCGGCCGGGACGGGGCGGCGGACTGTTCGTCGCCGACCGCGGCCCGGTGGTGCGGCTGCGGCACACCCTGCTCGACGTCCAGGACGAGCCGGCCACCGTCGCCGACGCCATCGAACTGCGCGACCACCTCGAGGTGCTCGTCGACGTGGGCGCGGCGCGCTGCCGCACCGACGCCGACGTCGCCGAGCTCCGCGTTCTCGTGGAACGTCTGCGGGCCACCGCGGACTGGGACGCCTTCATGCGCGCCAACTGGGCCCTGCACGAACGCATCGCCCGCATCTGCCCCAACAGAATGGCCGCGGCCGTGTACACCGGCACGCTGGGCCACCTGAACACGGCCTCGTCCCGGTTCGCCGACGACCCCGAGGCATCGGAGCGCTACCGGGCCGAACGCTGCCAGGTCCACGCGGACCTGGTGGAGGCCATCGCGACGGGCGACGAGACCGCCGTACGGGCCGCCGTGGCCCGGCACAACGCCACCACCTGAGCGACCACCTGAGCAAACACTTGAGCGACCACCTGAACGATCACCTGAAGGACCCGCTGAGCGACCGACTGAGCGACCGACTGAACCACCCCGCCTGAGCGACCGCCGGACGCCTCCGGGGCGTCCGGCGCCACACCACGGGCCACCCCGCCCCGAGGGTCACGCGCCGCGAGCCGCACCGCCGACCCCGCAACCGCGCCGGCAGCGGACGTCACCCCGCGGACGACCCCGCCCGCCCCGCACCCCGTACTTCGCTCCGCGAGCCTCGCCTCTCGCGCCGCGAACCCCGCGCCGAGCGCACGTCACCCGCGACCGCCGAGCGCACCTCATCCCGAACCGAGCACCACGCATGAGAGGGACGCCTCATGTCATCCGCCGCCTTCCGCAGGTACCTCTTCCCGCCGGACCACCCCCGCATCGCCGACCTCAAGGGCATGGACGCCTACACCTACCGTGAGGTCGCCCGCGCCGAGGGCACCTTCACCGGTGAGCTGATCCGCGGCTGGACCCCGCTCTACAAGAACGACTTCACCGGTGTCACCGAAGACGGCGCCTTGCGCGAGGACGTGCACCCCCTCATCCCGGCCCTGCCCGGAGAGGAGGCCCCCACCGCCGCCATGGCCGCCGCCGCCCGCGAGCTGCTGGACGCCCTCGACGAGGAGGGCCGGGAGAGGATCAGCCACCCGGTGGACGCCGTGGAGTGGCAGACCTGGGCCAACCCGGAGTTCATGCAGTTCGACACCGGGCTGCGCCTGGAGTTCCAGCCGCCCGAGGTGCGCCGCGCTGCGTTCGCGCTGGTCGAGGCGTCCCTCAGCGCCGAAGGGTACGACGAGGTCCGCACGATGATGCGGATCAACGGCTTCCTCGGCGAGGTCGTCGGCCTGGAGGGCATCCTCAACGAGTTCAGCTACAACATCGCCCTGTACGGCGAGCCGGACGAGAAGGCCCCCTGGGGCTGGCAGCTCTTCGGCCACCACTGCGCCGTCAACTGCCTCGTCGTGGAAGGCCGCATGGCGCTCGGCCCGGTCTTCCTCGGCGCCGAGCCCAACGAGATCGACGCGGGCCCGCACGCCGGCGCCAGTGCCTTCACCGAACGGATCGCGCTCGCCCGGCAGGTCATGGACGCCCTGACCCCGGAGCAGCGGCGCACCGCCACCGTCTACGAGCGGATGGTCGACCCGGCGATGCCCGAGGGCCGGGTGCACCCCGGTGACGAGCGGCACCTCGCGGGCGCGTTCCAGGACAACCGCGTCATCCCCCTCGAAGGACTGCGCGTGGCCGAGATGCCGGAGGACGCGCGGGAGACGGTCATGGCCGTCGTGGCCGAGTTCCTCAAGCCCCTGCCGGCCGGACCGCGCGCCGCGAAGCTGCGGGAGGTGCGCGACCGCCTCGACGAGACCTGGTTCTGCTGGATCGGCGGCCACGGCCCCGACGACGTCTTCTACCACCGCGTGCAGTCGCCTGTGATCATCGCCGAACTCGACCACCACTGCGGGGTGTTCCTCGACTACGACACCCCCGAGCCGTTCCACGTCCACACCGTGCTGCGCACCCCGCACGGCAACGACTACGGCCGTTCCTGGGTACGGCAGTGGCAGCGCGAACAGCAGGAGCACGGGCGGTGACCGGGGCGCGGGCGGCGGCCGCGACCGCACGGCACGAGATCGCCAACCTGCTGCACACCTACACCGCCGCGGCGGACCGCAAGGACGTCGACGCCGCCGTAGGTCTCCTGGGCGACGCCCGCGTCCGGTTCCCCGGGGGCGGCTTCGACGCCCCCGCCGACGCCGCGGCCTTCTTCGCCGGGCTGTGGGCCTTCCCGGGCCGCCACCGGCACGACGTGTCGAACCTGATCGTTGTGGAGCACCCCGCGAACGAGGGAACCTGGGAGGCACGGGCCCACTACACGAGGTGGCTGCTGGACCCCGCGCCGAAGGTCCACACCCTGGGCGAGTACACCCTGCTCGTCTCGGAGACGGACTGGACGGTGCGTTCCCTGACGGTCACCCGCACCTGGACGGAGACCGACGGGTGACCGACATCGGCCGGGCCACCACCGTTCTCGACGTCATCGCCGAGAGCCGGTGGCCCCTCACCCTCACCGACCTCGCCACCAGGACGGGGCTGCCCCGCTCCACGGTGCACCGGGTGATCCAGGCGCTGGAGCACGAGCTGTTCGTCGTGCCCGCGCCGGAGCGCCGCGGCTACATCCTGGGCCCCGGCCTGCTGAAGTTCGGCATGAACGCGCACCTGCGGCTGCTGGCCGGCAACCGCACCCAGTTGGCCTCGGTGGCGCGCGAGGTCGGGGAGAACGTCGAGCTGGCCGTCTTCAGCGGACGGGAGGTGGTCGTCGTCGACCAGATCGCCTCCCCGGAACGGCTCAAGGGCGTCACCCAGGTCGGCAAGAGCTTCTCCCTGCACGCCAGTTGCATCGGCATGGCGCTGCTGGCGCAGCTTCCGGACGAGCGGGTGGTCCGGCTGCTCCCCGAGCGGCTGCAGCGCTTCACCGACAACACGGTGACCGCCCGCGACACGGTGCTGAAGGTGCTGGAGACCGTCCGCGAGTCGGCCGTCGCGGTGGACCTGGAGGAGCACGACCTGGGCATCTGCGCCCTCGCCACAGCCATGACCGGGCCCACCGGGGCGCTGCAGGCCGTCGCCGTCATCGTGCCCACCCACCGCTTCCGCGCCAAGGCGCCGCTGGCCGTCGAGAGCCTGCGGCGGCTCAACCCCCTCGTGGACACCCGCCTCGCCCTGCGCCAGTGCCGGGCCACCGGAACCTGACCTGATCCCGGCGTCTCCGCGCCCTCCGCGCCCTCCGCGTCCTCCGCGTCCTTCTTCCGCCCAGCGCGTCCCCCCCCGCGCGTGTCTTCACCTCCCCCCCCCGCGCGTCTTCACCTCCCCGAATCTCCACCCCCCGCGACTCCGTCCCCTTTTTCCGTCGCGCGCGTCCTCGCTGTGCCGTGACGCAGCACCACGCCTGCGACGCCTACCCGTCGAAGGGAAACCGCCGTGACAGCAACCTCAGCGGCGCCATCCGGTCCTCGTGACCGTGTGCACGCCATGCTGCCGTTCCTCGTGCTCACCGCCCTGATCGCCATGTTCGAGGGCTACGACCTGTCGGTGTACGGCGCCACGGTGCCCTCGCTGCTGGCCACGCCGGAGTGGCACCTCACGCCGGCGAAGGCCGGTGACATCGGTTCCATGGCGGCGTTCGGCATGCTGATCGGCGCCGGTGTGGCCGGGGCGGTCGGCCGCCGGGTCGGACCGCGTCGGCTGCTGCTGGCCGGTCTGTCGTTCTTCTCGCTGTGCATGCTCGCCTCCGGCGCGGCGAGCGGGCCCGGCGTCTTCGGCGGCTCCCGCTTCCTCGCCGGCATCGGTCTGGGCGTGGTGCTTCCCACGCTGACGGCCGCGGTCGCCGAGATGTCCCCGGCGGGGCAGCGGGCCCGCAACATCGGCATCGTCATGGCGACCTCGTGCGTGGGCTCCATGGGCGCACCGCTGCTCGGTGCCTGGCTGTTGCCCGAGGTGTCGTTCCGCGCGCTGTACTTCGTGGGCGCCGCGGCGCTCGTGACGGTGGTGCCGTGGGCGTTCCTGCGACTGCCCGAGAGCCCGCTGTACCTGCTGCGTACCGGCCGCGGTGAGGAGGCGGCCCGGATCACCGCGCGGTTCGGGCTGCCTCAGGCGCAGTTGCCGGCGCACGGTCCCAAGGACCGGCTGCTGGGGCTGGGCCTGCTGCTGTCACGCGAGCTGGCGGTCACGACGGTGCTGTTCTGGGTGATGGCGTTCTGCGGGCTGCTGCTGACCTTCGGGTTCAGCACCTGGCTGCCCACCATCATGCAGACCGGCGGGTTCTCCAGCAGCAGTGCGCTCACCCTGACCTGCCTGTCCTGGATCGGCGCCGGCATCGGTCTGGTGCCCGGCGGTCTGCTGGCCGACCGTCTCGGCCCGCGGCGGGTCGTTGCGGTCGTCTTCCTGGCCGGCGGGGCCGGGCTGCTGGTCATCAGCCGGGAACCGGCCATGTGGCTGCTGTACCTGTGCCTGCTGGTGTGCGGTCTGGGACTGCTCGGCGTCCAGGCGTTCGTCAACGCCTACCTCATGGACCGCATGCCGGCCGACCTGCGCACACCGGCCATGGGCTGGGCCCTGTCCGTCGGCCGGGTCGGCGCCATCGTCGGCCCCGCCCTCGGCGGCCGGCTCCTGGACTCAGGGCTGGGACTGGAGTGGAACTTCTACGTCTTCGCCGCTGTCGGCGTGCTGGGCGCGCTGGCCGCCCTCTGCGTCCCGGGCCGACGGCAGGACGCCCGTCAGGCCCCGCCGGTCCCCGCTCCCCAGGTCGCTCTGAGTCCCGACTCGGCCGCCTGACCCCTTCCTCCTCGAAGGGTCCGCCGGCGCTGAGCGTCGGCGGACCCGCCCGTCCACCCCGTGAAAGGCCCTGTCATGCGCAAGATCGCCCTAGAGGAACACTTCACCACCGAGGCGATGAAGCACTACTCCCTGCCCGGCGCCGCCATGTTCGACCCCGGGCAGTGGGAGACGTCGCTGGAGCGGCTGCTGGACTTCACCGACGTCCGCCTGCCCCAGATGGACGAGTACGGCATCGACGTGGAAGTGCTCTCCCTGCTGTCCCCCGGCGTCCAGACCGAGACGGACACCGCCACCGCCGTGCGCATGGCCGCCGTCGGCAACGACCACCTCGCCGAGATCATCGCCCGGCACCCCACCCGCTTCTCCGGCTTCGCCGCCCTCGCCCTCCAGGACCCCGACGCCGCCGTGGCCGAACTGGACCGCGCCGTCACCCAGCTCGGACTGCGCGGCGCCCTCATCAACGGCCACACCCACGGCGAGTACCTGGACGCGGACAAGTACCTCCCGCTGTGGGAACGCGCCGAGGCCCTCGGCGTCCCCCTCTACCTGCACCCCGCCAACTCCTACGACACCTGGCACAACCTGCGCGGCCACGAGGAACTCGTCGGGCCGATGTGGAGCTGGGGCGTGGAGACCGCCACCCACGCCCTGCGCATCGTCTTCTCCGGCGTCTTCGACCGCTTCCCCGGCGCCACCCTCGTCCTCGGCCACATGGGCGAGAGCCTGCCCGGCATGCTCTGGCGCCTGGACAGCCGCTGGGCCTTCCTCGACCACCGCGGACGCAAGCTCGGCAAGGAACGCCCCTCCGACTACATCCGCGAGAACGTCATGATCACCACCAGCGGGGTCTGCGCGCAGGCGCCACTGCTGGGCAGCCTCCTCGCCCTGGGCGCCGACCGCATCATGTTCTCCACCGACTACCCCATGGAGAGCAACGCCGAGGCCGTCCGCTTCATCGACAACGCCCCCATCAGCGAGACCGACCGGGCGAAGATCTGCCACCTCAACGCCGAACGCCTGCTCGGACTGTGACAGCGGCCGCCGTCCCGCGCCGCCGCTGAACACACGGACATGACGAGAGGCCGGGGAGCGTCCCGCGCTCCCCGGCCTCTCCGACGTTCTGTCACACGGTCTCCGCCGACGCGGGCACCGCGTCCCGGGGGAGGGCGGACTCCGGCGCCCGGAAAACCTCGTGGCTCACCGACCGATCGGTCAGGGACAGCAGGAACACCGCCACCAGACACACCGTGGCGGCCGCCCCGAACGTCCCGAACAGCCCGCGCGCCCCGCCCGCCGAGATCGCCGCCCCGCCCAGCGTGGGGCCGAGGAAGGCGCCGATGCAGGAGGTGCCGTTGGACCAGCCGAGGGCGGCGGCCCGCACGGGCAGCGGGTAGATGTCGGAGGCGGTCGTGTGCACGAGGTTCATGGTGGTGTGGCCGCCGATGCCCATCAGCGCCACGCACAGGACGGTGGTGCCGGCCGACACCGGCAGCACCACCGCACCGCACAGACCCAGCGCCGTACAGGCCGCGGTGACCACCGACACCCGCGCGGAGCCGTAGCGGTCCGCCGCCCACGCCCCGGCGAAGGAGCCCGCCACCGCCGCGCCGGTGAGCGTGAACGTCAGCAGCAGTGCCGCCCGCAGCGAGTAGCCGAGGTCCGTCATCGCCTGCGCGGCCCACACGTTCAGGCCCTGCCACGCGACCATGTTGGCGACGGCGCAGCAGGCGACCACGACCGCCACGACCGTGCCGCGCCCGGTGAACAGCGCGGTCAGCTTCTGCCGGCCGGTCCACTGCCGTGCCGCACGCTCCTGCGGCGTGTCCGCGGGGATCCGGGTACGCACGACCGCCACCAGGATCAGCAGCGCCGCCCCGGCGCCCACCAGGAACATCGGCCGCCAGCCGAAGGCGGGCAGGATCGGCACCGCCAGCAGCGCCGCCGCCACCCCGCCCAGCGGGATGCCTGCCATGGTGATGGTGACGACCAGCGAGGCGCGCCCGGCGCCGGCGTTGTTGCGGGCCAGCGTCATCGCCGTGGTCAGGGCGCAGCCCACTCCCACGCCGGTGAGGAACCGGGCCGCCGCCAGCATGGCCACACCGGTCGAAGCCGCGGTCAGCGTCGCCCCGCCCGCGAACAGGGCGATCGCCAGGATCAGGACGTGCTTGCGGCTGGCGCGCTCGGCGACGACCGGCGCCAGCAGGGAACCGGCGATCGCGCCGATGTAGACCAGTCCGCCGATGAGGCCGGTCTGCTGGTCGGTGATCCCCAGGGAGTCGTCCTTGAGCAGGAGGGGGACGACGGATCCGTACACGATGAGGTTGAAGCCCTCGATCACCGTGATGACCATGCAGAGCGCCACGACCGCGGGATGGGATCGGGTCTCCGCCTCGGAGTGGGATCTGGCTGATGCAGGCTCGTGCATGCGGCTCTCCAGAAGTTCGGGCGCCGACGGCGCTCCAAGGTGCCGTCATGCTGGGGAGCACGGCGTATGTGCGTCCTGCTTCTGTCCCGGATTCCGGGACAGAAGCAGGACGCACCCCCCGCCCGCCTCCGTAGCGTCTGCGACGGGACGCAGCCGGTGCCCGCAGCCGCACCTGGACACCGGCCCCCGCTGTACGGCACACCAGCCGCGGCCGTACGGCGCTCCGCACCGCGCGTCCCTGGCCCGCACCCCTTCACACCCGCCGCACGCCGCCCTGCCCGGCGGGCCCTTCCCCGGCCCGCGGCCGGGCCCGCAGGCAGCCCGCCGTCCGTCCCGGACGCGCCACAGAACGGAGACCGCAGTGCACGTTGTCGAAGACGACGCGTTCCCTCCGGCCATCGACGTCAGCATCGTCGGATTCGGCCCGGTCGGGAAACTGCTCGCCATCCACCTCGGCCGACGCGGCCACAAGGTCCTCGTCGTCGACCGGAACACCGCCGGCTATCCGCTGCCCCGCGCGGTGACACACTGCTCGGACTTCGCCCGCATCCTGCAGTCCGTGGGGCTCGCGCCCGACACCATCCCCGCCATCACCCAGCCCTACGACGACATGTACGTCTGGCGCGACGGCGAGGGCCGCACCCTGGTCGAGGTGGACTGGAGCGGGCTCGGCGAGTCCGGCTGGTACAACACGTACTTCTTCCACCAGCCGTCCCTGGAGGACGCGTTCGACGCCCTGATCGCGCGGATGCCCAACGTCACCGTGCGCCGCGGCTGGGAAGCCGTCGAGATGACCCAGGACGACGACGCCGTCACCCTCACCGTGCGCCACGACACCACGGGCACGCGGCGCACCGTCACCTCGGCGTGGCTCATCGGCGCGGACGGCGCCAACAGCAGGGTGCGCGAGTGGGCCGGCCTCGCATGGCACGACGAGGGCTACTTCTACGACTGGCTCGTCGTCGACGTGAAGCCCGGCCCCGAGGTCCGCTTCCCGCACGTCGCCGCGCAGAGCTGCGACGCCCGCCGGCCCTCGACGATGGTGCCGGGCGGCCCCGGCCGCCGCCGCTGGGAGTTCATGCGCCTGCCCGACGAGAACCGGGAGACGCTCAACAGCGCCGACACGGCCTGGAAGCTGCTCGAACCGTACGGTCTGACGCCGGACAACGCCGAGCTGGAACGGCACTCCGTCTACACCTTCCAGGCCTGCTGGGCCACCCGCTGGCGCGCGGGCCGCGTCCTGCTCGCCGGGGACGCCGCCCACCTGATGCCGCCCTTCGCCGGGCAGGGACTGGGCGCCGGCGCCCGGGACGCGATGAACCTCGGCTGGAAGCTCGACGCCGTCCTGCGGGGCCTGGCCGGCGAGGGCCTCCTCGACACCTACGGCTCCGAACGCCTGCGGCACGCCACGGCGTTCGTACGGTTCTCCATGGACCTCGGCCGGATCATCTGCCTCACCGATCCGCGGGCGGCCGCCGAGCGGGACGCCCGGATGACCGCGGACTGGAGCGCCGGCATGAAGCCTCCCGCGCCGCCGAGGCCGGGCCTCGGCCCCGGACTCCACGAGGGCCCGGCCGGCGGCACGCTCGCCCGCCAGGGCCGCATCGGGCGGGACGCCGGCGCCCCCGTGATGTTCGACGACGCCTTCGACGGACCGGCGGCCCTCCTCGCCCGGGACGCCTCCGCGCTCACCTCGCTGCCGCCGGACCTGAGCCGCCGCCTCGGCCGGCTCGGCGTCAGCCTGGTCGCCCTGAACGGCGCCTCGGACGCCGAGGTCAGCGTGGTGACGGACGTCGACGGCACCTACACCGCCTGGCTCGACGAACTCGCGGCGGACGCGGTCCTCATCCGCCCCGACTTCCACGTCTACGGCACCTGCGCCGCCGACCGCGCCGCGGACCTCGCCCTCGGCTTCCTCGACCGCCTGACAGCACCACAGCCGCTGCCGACGCACTGACCCCGCCGTCGGCCGCCCACCATCGGCCGCCCACCATCGGCTGACCATCGTCGGCCGCACGCCTGTGGCTGCCCACCATCGGCCGGGCGCCTGTGGCTGCCCACTGTCGGCCGGCCATCGCCGGTCGCCCGCCTCCGGCCGCCGCCGAGGTATCGACGGCGCGCCCCGTCCGGCTCGGGCCGGGGCCTGCCCCTGCCGCACGACCCCCGGCCACCCCCGGCCCCCGGCGACCGCGCCGCCTGCCCCAGTCCCCCGAACCACCAGCACGAAGGGTTCCTCCGTCATGTCCTCAACCGCCGCCCCGCCGCCCGACCACGACAGCCCCGCCTCCGGCGCCCTGCACGGCATCCGGGTGCTCGACCTCTCGCGCATCCTGTCCGGGCCGCTGGCCACCATGGTCCTGGCCGACCTCGGAGCCGAGGTGATCAAGGTCGAGAACACCGGGACGGGCGACGACACCCGCCAGTGGGGCCCGCCCTTCCAGGGCGACCAGGCCGCCTACTTCCTGTCCGCCAACCGCAACAAGCGCGGCATCGCCCTGGACCTGAAGTCCGCGGAGGGCCGCGAGGTGGCCCTCCGCCTGGCCGACCGCGCGGACGTGCTGGTGGAGAACTTCCGCCCCGGCACCGCCGCCCGCCTGGGCCTCGGCCACGAGGAACTCGCGGCACGCAACCCGCGCCTGGTGTACGCGTCGATCTCCGGCTACGGCCAGACCGGCCCGTGGGCGTCGCAGCCCGGCTACGACGCCATCGCCCAGGCGCAGAGCGGCATGATGAGCATCACCGGCGAGCCCGGCCGAGCGCCGGTGCGGCCGGGCGTGGCCACCGCGGACATCGGCGCGGGCATGTGGGCCGTCATCGGCATCCTCGCCGCGCTGCAGGCGCGCCGGACGACCGGGCGCGGGCAGCTCGTGGACGTGTCCCTGCTGGACGGGCAGCTCGCCTGGCTCAGCTACGTCGCCCAGGGCTGGTTCGCCTCCGGGCAGCCGCCCCGCCCGCACGGCTCCGCCCACCCCACGATCGTTCCCTACCAGGCACTGCCCACCGCCGACGGGCACCTCATGGTCGCCGTCGGCAACGACAAGCTCTGGCGGCTGTTCGCCGAGACGGTGGACCTCGCCGACCTCGCCGACGACCCGCGGTTCGCCACCAACCCCGACCGGGTCCGCAACCGCGACCGGCTCATCCCGCTGCTGGAGACCGCCCTGGCGCGCCGCGGCCGCGACGAGTGGGCCAAATCGCTGGAGGCGGCGGGGGTGCCGTGCGCGCCGATCGCCACCGTCGCCGAGGCGCTGTCCGGCCCGCAGGCGGCCGCCCGCTCCATGGTCGCCGAACTGGACCACCCCACCCTCGGCCCGCTGCGCACGGTCGGCTCGCCGCTCAAGCTCAGCGACACCCCGGTCCGACTGCGCACCGCCGCACCCCTGCACGGCCAGCACACCGACGACGTCCTCGCCGACATCGGCTACACGGATGCCGAGATCGCCGCGCTGCGCGCCGCCGGAGCGGTTCGGTGACCGGCTCCGCGGCCGTCGTGCTGCGCCGGGAGGGCCCGGTGGCCCGGATCGAGATCGGCAGCGGCCGGCGGGCCAACGCGCTCGGCGTCGGCGGCTGGCGTGCCCTCGCCGAACTCGCCGAGAACCTCGCCGGGGACCCGTCCCTGGGCGCGGTGGTCCTCACCGGGCGCGGCGCGACGACGTTCAGCGCCGGATCCGACATGCGGGAGTGGCTCGGAGCGGACCCTGAATGCATCGACGACGCCTTCGCCGTCATGGAGGAGGCCCTGACCGCCGTCGAGCGCCTGCCGGTGCCGGTCGTCGCCCAGGTCCAGGGGGCGGCGGTCGGCGCGGGCTGCCAGCTGGCCTGCGCCTGCGACCTGCGGGTCGTCGCCGACGAGGCATACCTGGGCATGCCCGTCGCGCGCTGGGGCATCCTGGTGCCGCCCGGCTTCGCCGCCCGCCTGGCCCTCCTCACCGGCCCGGCCCGCGCCCGGGACCTGCTCTACACGGGACGCCTGGTCGACGGCGCCGAGGCCGTCCGCCTGGGGCTGGCCACGCTCAGTGTGCCAGCGGCCGAGCTGACCGCCGCCACCGACCGGCTGCTCGCGGCGATCACGGCCCACCCTCCCGCCGCGATCCGCGCCGCCAAGCACTCCATGGACCGACTGCTCGAGCCGGCCCGCGACCACGTGCGCAAGCTCCCGCCCGGCCCGAGCGCCGACTACGCCAGCATGCAGACCGGCCTCTCCCGGTTCCTGTCCCGCCTCACCACCGCCGGGAGCGGGCCGGCCCCGGAGGTCCACGGCGCGGCGGGGAAGTGAGACGTCCGGTGGTCCCCGGCCTCAGGCACTGGTGAGGACGACGAGGCGCTGGGTCGCCCGGGTCATCGCGACGTAGCGGTCGACCGCTCCCTCGATGCCGTCGCCGAACCTCTCCGGCTCGACGAGGACGACCAGGTCGAACTCGAGCCCCTTCGCCAGCTCCGGGGACAGGGACCGGACGCGGGCAGTCGGCCGGAACGCGGGATCGCCGATGACGCAGGCGATCCCGTCGGCGTTCGAGCTGAGCCAGGCGCCGAGGATCGCGTCCAGGTCCGCGACGGAGCCGTGCTCGACGGCGACGCCGGTGCCGCGCACGGAGACCGGCACGTTGGCGTCCGGTAGCGCGGCCCGGATGACCGGCTCGGCCTCCGCCATGACCTCCCGCGGCGTACGGTAGTTGATGCTCAGGGAGGCCAGCCGGATCCGGTCGAACCCGACCCGCTCGAGCCGTTCCTGCCACGACTCGGTGAACCCGTGCCGGGCCTGGGCACGGTCCCCGACGACGGTGAAACTCCGCGACGGACACCGCGTCAGCAGCATCTGCCACTCCGCGTCGGTCAGCTCCTGCGCCTCGTCCACGACGACGTGCGCGAACGGGCCGGCCAGCAGATCCGGGTCGACGGTGGGCAGTTCGGACTCGTCGACCAGGCTGACCTGGGCGTCCGCACCGCGCAACATCGTCACCAGGCCTTCGCCGTCGTCACCGTCGGCGCCGGAGTTGGCCACGGCCTCGATCAGGGTGTCCACGACCCGCGTCATACGCTCGCGCTGGGCGGCGAGGACGGCCTCCTGCCGGCGCTTGCGCCGGGCCGTCTCCGGATCGCCGAGCCGCTGCCGCGCCGCGTCCAGCAACGGCAGGTCGGACACCGTCCAGGCGCGGCCGTCCGCGCGCCGCAGCTTGCGCACCTCGTCGGGGCTCAGCCACGGGGCGCACAGGCGCAGGTAGGCGGGCACCGTCCACAGGTCCGACACCAGGTCGGCCGGTTCGAGCAGCGGCCAGGACCGGCCGAACGCCGTCAGCAGCTCCGTGTTCTGCCGCAGCGACCGCCGCAGCAGGCCGGGCGAGACCTCGCCGTCGTGCTTGTCCACCAGGATCGTGAGCAGTTCCTCCCAGACCTGGTGGCGCGCCTCGTTGTGCGGCGTTCCGGGTTCCGCGGCGTCGAAGGCCACGGCCCAGTCGTCGGCGCTCAGCCGGATGTCGGACCAGTGGGTGGTGACCGTCATCCCCTCGGTGGGCGGCTCCTCGTAGAACCTGACGGCCGTCTCGATCGCCCTGACCATGTCCGCGGAGGACTTCAGGCGGGCCACGTCCGGGTCGGCCTCGACGGCCGCCCCGGCGCCCTCGGCGACGAGGTCACGCAGGGTGCAGGTCTGCACGCCCTCCTCGCCGAGGCTGGGCAGAACGTCGGCGACGTAGGCGAGGTAGGGCCGGTGCGGGCCGACGAACAGCACGCCGCCCCGGCGGTGACCGAGCCGGGGGTCGGAGTGGAGCAGGTAGGCCGAGCGGTGCAGCGCGACGACGGTCTTGCCGGTGCCCGGACCGCCGTCGACGACGAGTGCGCCGCGGGATCCCGCGCGGATGACGGCGTCCTGGTCGGCCTGGATGGTGCCGAGGACGTCCCGCATCCGCGGCGACCGGGTGCCGCCCAGGCTGGCGATGAAGGCGGACTGGTCGTCGAGCGCGGCGTGCCGCTCCAGCCCGTCGGCGGTGAAGACCTCGTCCCAGTAGTCGCCGATCCGGCCGCGGGTCCAGCGGTACCTGCGCCGGCTCGCCAGCCCCATCGGGTTGGCGTGGGTGGCGCCGAAGAAGGGCTCGGCTGCGGGGGAGCGCCAGTCGACCAGCAGCCTGCGGCCCGTGCTGTCCCTGAGGCCGAGCCGGCCCACGTACACCGGCTCGGGGGCGTCCGTGCCGACCATGCGTCCGAGGCACAGGTCCAGACCGAAGCGGCGCAGTGCGCGCAGGCGCGCGCTCAGCCGGTGGATCTCCGCGTCCCGGTCCATCGCCTGCCGCCCCAGCCCGCCGGGTGCCCTGCGCTCGGCGTCGAGCCGGTCGGACAGCTCGGCGATCGTCTGCTCGAGGCACTCCGCGATGGCCGCGAAGTGCCGTTCGTCGTCGGCGATCAGCGCCGGGTCGGCCTTGGACGCGAGGCGGTCGGGAAGGTCGAACACGCTGGTGGTCAGCGGTTTCACGGGGTATCGGCTCCGATCTGGGCCGCACCGGACACGGTGCGCGGCGGCAAGGCGAGGGCAAGGCCGCGCAACGGCGGCGGCGGCGGCGATGGTGGTGGCTGTGACTGTGGCGTGGCCGTGGTGGTGGCCAGGCCGGTGATTGTGCGGCATCGACGGGGCCTTGCCGCAAGCCCCCCGGTGCGCTATACGTTGAGAGTGGCAGGGAGCGCGTGAACTCCTTGCCCTTCTCTTTTCCTCCTCTTCCCGACCGCCCCGGTCAGGAGCCGTTGATCAGCTTCTTGATCTCGGGCAGCCTCTTGCCCGAGTCGACATTGACGAAGATGACGTCGTCCCCGGCCGCCTGCTCCAACGCGATGGCGACGCTCGGGTCGACTCCGTCGACAGCGTAGGCGGTCGTCGGGGTCGGCGTCGTCCCGCGGTCGCTGTCGTCGCCCGGTGTGTCGTCGCACGGCGGAAGCGTGGCGGCACCGAGCTCGTCGCCGACGGTGAACCCCGCGACCTCCGTACCCGCGTACGTGCGCTTCTGATACACCACCACATACGCGCAGGACGACGCGGACCCACCGTCACCGCCGTCGCCCGACGCCGTGCAGCCGACGGCCGTCGCGGCCGTCACCGCCGCCAGCGCCCACGCTGATCCCGTTCTGCCGGTCGCGAGCAGAGCCCTCATCACCATGCCTCCTCATGCCGTAGCGGCTCAGATGTCCACGGACGCGGAGGCCGAACACGCTCCGAAAACGCGCCGGGCTCCATGACACCGACGCCGCGAAGACGGTGTTCGTTCGGAGACCTGACCGCCCGGATGTCTCGGCGGCGCTCGAATGTCGCACCGCCCGTCCAGTGCGTTCCCAGCCGGCTGCCAGTGCCGGCCCCCATCGTGGGCGGTGAGGCGGTCGCCTCGCAGCAGCCGCCCGGTGCGCCGGGCTTCACGGACGACGGGGAACGGGGAACGCCGCATGGACGAGACGGGGACGAAAGCGACGAAGGGGAACGTCCGGGTGGCCGGGAGCGGGGCAGCGCGGGGGATCCGGCGCGGTCTCGTGGCGGCGGCGGTTGTCGGCGGCGTGCTGCTCGCCTCGGGGTGCCGGACGGACGACGCCGCGATCGACGTGGAGGGCACCGGCCGCCCGTCGGCCGGGGCGTCCGCCGAGGGGGACGGGGCGGACACCGGGTCGGCCGGCGGCGGCCTGAGGGTCACGGGCGTGTCGCTGGCCGTCGTGCCCGCCAGTCTCACCGCGGTGAAGTGCAAGACGGCCGTGCCGGAGAGCTACCTGGCGGTCATCACCTTCGCCAAGGGCCACCGGGGAGGGAAGATCACCGTCCGCTACGGCGCGACCAGCAGCACGATGAAGGAGGAGACGCTGAGCGTCCCGGCCGGCAAGACGTCGCTGACCAAGAGCTTCTTCTACTCCGAGTACATCCTCGGCGACTCGCTCGCCGCCGCGCAGGTGAACGTGGTCGCGCCCAACCTCGTACAGTCGGCGACGGTTCGTCCCACGGGCATGTGCAGCTCCGGCGGCGCCTGGGACATGGGCACCGACAGCGGCGCCACGGGCGGCTACTGACCCGGCGGGCGGCCGGACCGTCCAAGGACTCGGGGCCTCGCACACCGCGAGGCCCCGAGCCCTTCGCCGTATGCCGTGGGCCGTCGGCCGTTCGCCGTATGCGGTGACGGCGGCTGTCGCGTCGATCCGGCGACCGGTATGTCACCTACACCCCTTACGTCCTCCACGCACCCTGCGTACCCGGTGATCCCACTGTCGCCGGGAACCGCCGCCGTCTGGCACGCTATGCGCCAGAACTGTGAGAAAAGGCGGGGCATCGGTGGACATACAGGTCGGTGTGCTGGGGCCGATGACGGCCACGGTCTCGGGCCGGCACACCGGCCTCGGCGGTCTGCGGCAGCGCGCCGTCCTCGCCGTGCTGGTCGCCGCGCGCGGCCGCCTGGTCCCGGAGGACCGGCTGCGCGCCGACGCCTGGGGCCAGACGCGCAGCGCGTCCGCGGCCACCCTCCACTCCTACGTCGGCGAACTGCGCAAGCTGCTGGAACCCGGCCGCCCCGCCCGGCAGCCCGCCCGGGTCCTGGTGCGCGAGGGCGTCGGCTACGCGCTGCGGCTGGACGCGGAGGCGGTGGACGCCGAGCGGTTCACCGTGCTGACCGAACGCGGGCAGCGCCTCCTCCAGCGCGGCGACGCCGCCGAGGCGGTGGCGGCGTTGCGCGAGGGACTCGCCCTGTGGCGGGGCCCGGCCTACGCGGAGTTCGCCGACGCCGGCTTCGCCCTGCCGGAGATCGCCCGCCTGGACGGTCTGCGCCTGGCCGCCCACGAGGATCTGTACGCCGCCGAACTGTCGGCGGGCCGGCACGCCGTGATCGTCGGCGACCTGGAGAAGCACACGGCCGAGCATCCCCTGAGCGAACGCGGCTGGGAGCTGCTGGCGCTGGCCCTGTACCGGTCAGGGCGCCAGGGCGACGCGCTGGGCGCCCTGCGCACCGCACGGCGCACCCTCGCCGAGGAACTGGGCGTCGACCCCGGCCCCGGGCTGCGGCGGCTGGAGACGGCCGTCCTCGCACAGGACGACGACCTCGCCGCGCCCCCCTCGGCCCGGCCGACGCCGATCGCGTCGCGGCCCGCGGCCCGGCCGTCACCGGCGGACCCGGACGGTCCGGCGGCGGCGCCCTCGGCCGCGCGGCCGTCCGAAACCCCGAACGCCGCCGCCGCGCGCCGGTCGCTGCACACGCCCGGCACGCCGCTGGTCGGCCGGGACCACGACATCGCCGAGGTCGCCGTGCTGCTGCGGCGGCCGGAACACCGGCTGGTGACGCTCACCGGGACGGGCGGGGTGGGCAAGACCCGGCTGTCCGTGGCGGTGAGCCGGCGGCTGACGGACGACTTCCCCGACGGGATCGTCTTCGTGGCGCTCGCCTCGGTGCGCGACCCCGCGCTGGTGCTGTCCGCCGTCGGCCACGCCGTCGCGCCCGGAGCACAGGAGGGGCTGGACGTCGAGGCTCTGGTCGTCGACCAGGTGCGCGGCCGGCGGATGCTGCTCGTGCTCGACAACTTCGAGCACGTCGTCGACGCCGCCCCGGCGGTGGCCCGCCTGGTCGCCGCGTGCCCGCTGCTGAGCGTGCTGGTGACGAGCCGGGCGGCGCTCCGCGTCCGGGACGAGACCGTCCACCCGGTCCACCCCCTGGACCTGCCGTCCGGCTCGCGGACGGACCCGGAGGCCGTCGCGTCGGCCTCCGCGGTGCGGCTGTTCGTCGAACGCGCCCGCGCGGTGGCGCCCGGGTTCGCGCTCACCCCGGACAACGCCCCGGTCGTGGCCGCCGTCTGCGAGCGGCTCGCCGGCATCCCGCTGGCCCTGGAGATCGCCGCGGTCAAGGTCCGTTTCCTGCCGCCGCCGCTGCTGCTCGCCCGGCTCGACGAGGCGATGGCCGCGGACGGGGCACGGGACCTGCCCGACCGGCAGCGGACCATGCGCGCCACCCTCGACTGGAGCTACGGCCTGCTCGGCGAGCCCGAACAACGGCTGTTCCGGCGGCTGGGGGCCTTCTCCGACAGCTTCACCCTGGAGGCCGCGGAGGCCGTCGGCTCCGGCCCGGACGGTGACGACCCCGTGCTCGGGCCGCTGGCGGAGCTGGTGGAGCAGTCGCTCGTCGTCACGGTCACCGACCGGGACGGCCTGTTCCGCTACCGCATGCTCGAACCGGTGGCCCAGTACGCCCGGACCCACCTCGCCCGCGGCCGTGCGGAGGCCTGGGCGGCCGGTCACGCCCACGCCGTCTGCTTCCTGGAGCTGGCCGAGCGGGCCGCCCTGGAGCACATGGGCGCCGACCAGGTGCGCTGGCTGGAGGTGACCGACGCCGAGCACGGCAACATGACCCGGGCGATCCACTGGGCGCTCAGCGAGGGCTCGCCCGAGACCGCGGGACGGCTGGGCTGGGCACTGTGGCTGTACTGGTGGCTGCGGGGGGACCTGCTGCTCGGCCGCCGCGCGCTGGAGGCGACCCTGGAACAGCCGCTGCCCGCCGGGCTGCGCTCCCGGGTGCGGTCCGCGGCCGCCGCGATGGCCTTCGCGCAGGGCGACTTCGCGGCCGCCGGCCTCTGGTGGGAGCAGGCGTACGCGGACGGGGAGGCCGCGCAGGACGCGACGGCGCGGGCGCACTCCCTGCCAGGCATCGGACTGGTCGCGCTCGCCGAAGGCGATCCGGGGAAGGCCGCGGCCCTGTTCCGCGAGTCGATCCCGCTGGCGGAGCGGGCCGGTGATACGGGTCCGTGGCTGTGGTCGCTGATCCATGTGTGGCTCGGCACGGCGATCATGATGGAGACCGGGCCCGCGGACGCCGTCCCGTACATCGAGCTCGGGCTCGCCTCCGCGCGCAGCCGCGGCGACCGCCTGGCGATCTACGTCGCGCTGTTCAACCTCTCCCAGGCCAGGATCCACGAGGGCGACCACGAGCGGGCCAGGGAGCACCTGGAGGAGGGCGTGCGCCTGTCGGAACAGACGCGCGACCTGGCCAACCTGGCCTACTTCCTCGACGCGCTGGCGGTCGTGGAGGACGCCGCCGGGGACGCCGTACGCGTGGCGACGCTGCTGGGCGCCGCACAGTCCCTGCGCGAGTCCGTGGGCTCCCCGGTCTACGGCTACTACCAGCCGGACGACTCGCTGCGCGACGCCGCGGCCGCCAACGCCCGCGAGGCGCTGGGGGACCAGGCCTTCGACGAGGCCGTCGCCGTGGGCCGCTCGTTCGCGCTCGGCGAGACCGTCGCCTACGCCGTCCGCCGCTCCTGACCGGCGGCCGGAAGGCCCCGCCGGGCGGGCGGGAGAGCAGTGCCGTCCCGCCGCCACTCCGTGGACGCCGGCTCGTGCGAGCAGCGGGGAGGCGTCTCCAGTCGGTTCCCAGGTGATCACCGGCGGTCGGCGGCACTGTCCGAATGAGTCCCGGCTTCCCGGCGCCGCCCCCCGTACGGCGCCGGAATGCCGGTCGCGGCACGGCGGCGAAGGGTGCCGATGAGAGGTTTCGCCGCCTGCCATGTCCCCAGGGTGTCCGCCGGGTCTGGGAAGCGGCTGGGAACCGGATCGGAAACGGAGGATCCGATTCCAGAGAGATTCCAGGCAGGCGCGTCCGACCCCCCGTACATCCGGCGCCCCGCACACCCGGCGGCCGTCCTCATCCCAGGAGATCCAGCAGGTCCCGGACGTACGCCGTCGCCTCGGCGCGCGCCATCCCGCGCCCCTCGGCGAACCGCGCGTCGAACTCCTCCGCGCTGAGCGCCGCCCGGACGGCCTCGGCGTTGCGCGGTCCGTCCAGCGGGTCCATCCGCTCCGGGAAGAAGCCGATCCGCCCGCCGATCGCCGCCACCGTGCCCAGCAGCCCGGCGCCGTCCTCGGGGCGGCCCAGCATCGTCAGGCAGCCCGCGAGCGAGTGCAGACCGACCAGCCATGAGGTGACGTCCCACTCCTCGTACAACTCCTGCACCAACTCCCGGGCGCGGCGCAGCAGATGGTCCCGGTCGCCCAGGTCCATCGCGATCTTCAGGCCGATCCAGGTGGACGACAGCGCGGCCCACTCGTGCCCGGACGCGTGGGCCGCCGACACCGCACGCACGATCAGCGCGTCGGCCGCCGCCAGGTCGCCGCTCGCCCGGGCGACCTGCCCGAGCACCATCAGCGCCTCGGCCTCCACCCACGGCTGGGCCGCCTCGCGGGCCAGCGCGAGCGCCCGCTCGCCGAACTCGGCCGCGCCCGCCACGTCGCCGGTCGCGGCGAGGAAGTAGGCGCGGTAGCACAGCACCAGCGCACGCTGCTCGGGATCGTCCGCCTCCAGGGCGAACGACTGCGCCGCGTCCAGGGCGGCGCCCGCGGACGGCAGGTCGCCCGAGAGGTAGTGCAGCACCGCCTTGCCGATGTAGCCCCGGGCGTACAGCGCGGGCTCGGCCGGCGGCGCCTCCGCGAGCCCGCGGGTGAGCCAGTCCAGGCCCTCGCCGACATGCCCGCGCCGGTAGAAGAACCAGTACAGCTCGGTCGCGATGCGCAGGGCGACGGCCGGCTCGCCGGCCGCGAACGCCGACGCGATCGCGGTGCGGAAGTTCGGCAGCTCCGCCTCCAGGCGGCCGAGCCAGCGGGAGGTGTCGGCGCTGCGCGCCCGGCGGCCGGCCTCCTCGGCGAACTGTTCGGCCCACGCCCGGTGGCGGGCGGCCACCTCGCGGCGTTCTCCGTCGGCCAGCTGCCGGTCGCCGTAGTGGCGCAGTGTCTCCAGCATGCGGTAGCGGCGCGGCTCGGTGCCCGGCTCGACCGTCACCAGCGACTTGGCGACCAGGCCGGTGATCCGCGACAGCGCGGCGGTGTCCCCGGTCACCCGGCGTGCGGCGTCCAGGTCGAAGCTGCCCGCGAACACGCTGAGCCGGTCGAAGAAGCGCCGCTCGGCGGGGTCGAGGGACTCGTGGCTCCAGGCGACGGCCGCCTCGAGCGAGCGGTGCCGCCGCGGCGCGGTGCGGGTGCCGCCGCTGAGCAGCGCGAAGCGATCGTCCAAGTGGTCGGCGATCTGCCGCACCGACAGGGTACGGCTGTGCGCGGCGGCGAGCTCGATCGCCAGCGGCATGCCGTCGAGCGCGCGGCACACCTCGGCGAGCGTCACGAGTTCCTCGGCGGAGGGCTGCCAGGTGGGCACGAGGGTGCGGGCACGGTCGCGGAAGAGGCGGACGGCCTCGGAGTCGGGGCCGTCCGCGGCCAGCGGTGGCAGGTCGAGCACGGCCTCGCCGGCGATCCGCAGGGGCTCCCGGCTGGTGGCGAGCACCCGCAGCTCCGGACACTGCTCCAGCAGCGACTCCACGAGTGCGGCGGCGGCGTCGATGACGTGCTCGCAGTTGTCCAGCACGAGCAGGGCGCTGCGGCCGGCCAGGGCCGGGGCCAGCGAGCGGGCGGAGTCCGCGCCCGCCAGGCCGAGCACGGAGCCGATCGCGTGCGGCAGGTCGGCCGGGTCCGTGACGGTCGTCAGCTCGACGAGCCAGGGACCGTCGAGGTCGTCGCGGGCCGCCGCGGCCTCGTTGGCGAGCCTGGTCTTGCCCATGCCGCCCGGTCCGACGACGGAGACCAGCCGGTGTTCGTCCAGCAGCGCCCGCAGGCCCGCCAACTGCTCCCGGCGGCCGACGAAGCTGGAGACGTGCCGGGGCAGGTTGCGGGTGCGGTCGGAGGCGGACGCCGTACGCACCGGCTCCGGGCCGGACCCGGTGCGCGCGGCCGGGGCGAACGTCGCCGCGACGGGCCCGGGCAGGTCCAGCGACGGGGACTGCGCGAGGACGTCCGCCTCCAGCCTGCGCAGCTCCGGGCCCGGGTCGGCGCCGAGCTCCTCCACCAGCCGCTCCCGCACGGTGCGCAGCGCGGCGAGCGCGTCGCCCTGCCGCCCGCACCGGTACAGCGCCAGAGCCAGCAGCGACCACGTCCGCTCCCGCAGCGGGTACTCGTCGGCGTGGGCCTGCAGGGCGGCGACGGCCGTCACGTGCTCGCCCTGCCGCAGGGCGCACGCGAAGCGGTCCTCCCGGGCGGCCAGTCGCAGCGCCTCCAGCCGCACCACCTCGGGGCGGGCGAACGCGGCGTCGCGGCAGTCGGCGTAGGCGGGGCCGCGCCACAGCCGTTCCGCGGCGTCCAGTTCCTCGGCGGCGCGGGCCGGGTCGCCGGCGGCCAGGGCGCGGCTGCCGAGCTGGGCGTGCTGGGTGAAACGTTCGGCGTCCACGGCCTCCGGCGGCACGCGCAGCACATAGCCGGGGCCCTGCCGCACCAGCAGCGTGGACGGCGCGCGGGCCGCGCGGTCCGGTTCCAGGGCCCGGCGCAGCGAGGCGACGTAGCCGTGCAGGGTGGTGACGGCGCTCGCGGGCGGCGCGCCCTCCCACAGCTCGTCGACGATCCGGTCCGCGCTGACCATCCGGCCTCGCTCGGACACCAGCAGGGCGAGGAGCGAGCGGGGCACCCGGCCGCCGAGCGCGGCGGACGCGCCGTCCACGTCCGCACTGATGCGTCCCAGTACCCCCAGGCTGATGTCGGTCATGCGTCCCCTCGCCGGTCGTCTTCCCGTGAGCTTCTTGCCTGCGGCTGGCAACCCACTGGGGAAGGGCGCCCCGGCTCGCTGCCAGTGGCTTCCCAGTCAGATCCGTGAGTGTTCCTCCCGTGGCCGACGCCAGGCCCGCAGCAGCGAGTACTGCTGGAACACCTGATCCGACGGTCCGGGCGGGCGCACTCCGGCCCGCCCGCCCGGTACCCGCCCGGATCCGGAACGCACAGCGCGGCCGAGGAGCCCACACCATGATCCTGATCATCAGCGACCCGCAGGACGTCACGGTCCGCTTCGTGCTCCCGCACCTGGAGCGGTTCGGCGCCGAGGTGCTGTGGTGGAACGAGGACCGCTTCCCGGCGGAGAGCCGCCTGACCTTCCAGGTGCGAGGCGGGCTCCCCCGCGCGCTGCTGCACACCGGCGGCGCCACCCACGACCTCGCCGACGTGACCGCGGTGTGGGTACACCGCCCCGGACCCGCCCACACGGCGGACAGCGTCCGGGAACCGACACACCGCGCCTGGGCGGAGCACGTCTCGACGTACTTCCTGCGCGGCCTGAAGGAGATCCTGCCGGCGCGCCGCTGGATGCCCGGACCGGTATCGCGCGCCGCCGTCGCCGGCAACAGGCTGGTCAGCCTGACCCGCGCGGCCGAGCTGGGCTTCACCGTCCCGGACACCCTGGTCACCAACGACCCGGACGAACTGGTGCCCGCCTGGGAGACCGCCGGCGGACGCCTGATCAGCAAGGCGCTGACCTGCCACGACGTCCGTGTCGACGGCGAGCGCCACCACATGCACACCGTGCCGGTGCACCGCCGCGACCTCGCCGGACGCGCCCGCATCCGCCACGCCCCGGTGATCCTCCAGCCCGACGTGCCCAAGCGGGTCGAGCTGCGGGTCACCGTCGTCGGGGGAGAGGTGTTCGCAGCCGAGACCGACTCGCAGGCCTCCCGCACCGACTCGCAGGCCTCCCTCACCGACTCGCGGGCCTCCCGCACCACCGCTCAGGACCGGCGCCACCACCGGGACGCCGCCGTCGCCTGCCGCGAGCACCGGCTGCCCGACGAGGTCCGGCGGCGCTGCGTGGCCCTCGTCGAGTCGCTCGGACTGTCCTACGGCGCCATCGACCTGATCCTCACGCCCGACGGCGACTACGTCTTCCTGGAGATCGACGTCAACGGCCGGTGGGGCTGGGTGGAGACGCTCACCGGCATGCCCATCGCCCACGCCGTCGCCGACTGGCTCAGCGCCGATGAACCCGCCCGCGGCTCCGCCGCCCCGACCGCACCCGACCAGCCCGCGAAGGTTGTGACGCCATGACCCCCGCCCCCGCCCCCGCCGTCCCGGCCGCCGCCGCGCCGCTCACGCCGGCCCCGGCCCTGTCCTTCGACGCCGCCCTCGCCGAGGCCGTCACCCTGCTGCGCGCCCTGCCGCGCCGCCGCGAGAGCCTGCCCGGCGCCCGCCGCACCGCCGAGCACTGGGCCGCGGACGTGCGCCGCCGCGGCGGGCCCGCCGCCGTGCTCGTCGTCGACGAGCCGCCGGGCACCCCGCTGGTCGACTACGACCTGCTCATCGACCACCCCGACGGCGGCTGCGTCGCCGTCAACTCCCAGCCGGAGGACGGCCTGCCGTGGGCCGTCGACCACTCCACCCACTGGGCGGCCGGCCGGGTGCTCACCGTCGACGGGCTGCACTCGGTGTCCATCCCCGCGGCGCTGTACGTCCTGCGGGCCGCGGGCCTGCCCGACCGCACCCTGCACGACCGGCTGGTGGACCACGTCCTGCTGCTCGCGGACGCCCACGCCGACCCCGAGCCGGCGACCCCGGCCGAGGTCCAGGCCGCCGTGGACGACTTCCGCCGCCGCCTCGGCCTGCACAGCCGCGACGCGCTGTTCGCCTGGCTCGACTCGCTCGGCCTCACCCACGCCGCGTTCGACCGGCAGATGACCGAGGAGGCGCTGGTGGCCCGGCTCCGCCGCCGCATCGCCGAGAGCCAGGCCCGCGACCATCTGCGCACCCACGAAAGGGACTTCGAGCACGTCCACGCCGTATGGGCCACCGCACGGCAGGCCGCGCTCCTGGCCCCGCTCGCCGAGGCCGGCAGTGCCGAGGAGTTCGCCGTGTTCGCCCGCGCGGCGGCCGACGCGGGCGCGCCGCTGCGCGTGACCACCGGCACGAGCCTGCCCGACGGCCTGCCGCTCCCGCTGCGCGACCTCGCGGCGGGCACGCTCGTCCCCCGGCCCGTCCGGCACGACGGCGAACTCCTCGTCGGCGCCGTCCTCTCCCGCCGTCCCGCGCCCCACGACGACGACACCCTCGCAGCGGCGGGCCGCGCGGCCGTCGCCGCATGGCTGGCCGAACGCCGCTCCCGCGCCCAGATCACCTGGCACTGGCTCTGACCCGCCCACCGGCCCGCCCCGGCCGCCGCGCGGTCCGCGCGGCGTTCGGCTCACCCTGCGGGGCGGCCCGCACCGCGCCGGACTCCGGCGGCGCCGATATTCCGGACGGCTTGTCAGTGGCCCCTGTTAGCTTGATCCGGCACGTGTGACTCATGTGATCCACGTGCCTGAACGGCTGACAGGGGAGGAACACTTGACCAGGTTACGAGGGGCGAGCAGACACAGAGGGATCGTGGTGGCGAGCTGCACGGCGGCGCTGCTGGCCATGGGCGGCGGCACGGCGTACGCGGTGGACAACCTGCCGCCCAAGCAGCCGCTCGTCGAGAACCTCAAGTCCGACAGCAAGGCGTGCGGGACGGGCGACGCCACGGCGTACGTCTCGGCGCCGCCCAGGCTGAGCGCCGTACTGTACGACCCGGAGGAGGACAACCAGCCGTCCGAATCCAGCCCTGTCACGGGCGAGTTCGAAGCCTGGTGGACCGACGCGGCGGGGGCGGAGCAGCGCCGCGCCTACACTTCGGCAACGTTGTCGTCGGGCTCGCGCTGGTACTGGCAGATGCCGGACGACATCCCGGCGGACACCGTCATCTCCTGGCACGTCCGCGCCGACGACGGCGAGGCGACCTCCGCGTGGAGCGACGAGGGCGACGGCTCGGTCTGCTCGTTCGTGTACGACGACGTGAGCCCCGAGAAGCCGACGGTCAGTTCCCCCGAATACCCGGAAGAGCAGTTCTGGACGGACGGAGTGGGCGTTTACGGTCACTTCACCGTGGACTCGCCCTCCGACGACGTGGTGTCGTACACGTACGAACTCCTGGGCGCCCCCTACGGAACCGTCGCCGCCCCGCGGCCGGGAGCGGCCGTGACCATCCCCTATCTGCCGCTCACCGAAGGGGTCAAGTGGCTGACGGTCCGCGCCGTCGACCGCTCGGGGCGCAGCAGCGGGGAGACGCGGTACGACTTCAGCGTGAAGGCCGGCCGCGCACCCGTCGCCCGCTGGAAGCTGGACGACCTCGCGGGCTCCGGCTCGGCCGCCGCCGAGACGGGCACCGCCGCCCGTGCCGGCACCGGCGTGACCTTCGGCGGTCCCGCGCCCAGCGGCACCGCGGCCACCGCCACGGCCGCCCTCGACGGCAGCGCGCACGGCTTCCTCACCCCGGACGCCCCGGCCACCGACATCCGCGACACCTTCGCCGTCAGCGCCTGGGTGCGGCCCGCCGAAACCGACCGGAACATGACCGTCGCCAGCCAGGACGCGGACGGCGAGCCCGGGTTCGTCCTCGGGCTGCGCAGCCGGGACTCCGGCTCCGCCTGGTCGTTCTCGATCGGAGACGCGCGGGTGTCCGGCGGCGCCCCCGAGACCGGCGAGTGGGCCCACCTGCTGGGGCTGTACGACGCGGAGACGGGCCTTGCTCACCTGTACGTCAACGGCCATGAGACCGGCACCGCCGTGCCGGCGTCTCCCGACGAGGCGTCCGGAGCGTTCCAGATCGGGCGTGCCAGGGACACGGCCGGCTACCGTGACCGGTGGCACGGCGACATCGGCGACGTACGGGTCCACGACCGGGTCGTGGTGCCGAAGGAGGTAGCCGAACTGGCGCTGCGCAAAGCGAAGTCGCTCGGTCGCTGGTCGTTCGAGACCGCGACGGACGGCACGAGCCCCGAGCAGTCGGACGGCCCGCCGCTGCGGCTCGGCACCGGGGCCTCGATCTACCGGGGCTCCGACGGCTCCTGCATCCCCGAACTCGACCCCGACTGCCCCTACGTGCCGCCGGCCCTGGTCGGCGACGGGCACCTGACCCTGGACGGCGAGACCGGTCACGCCGCCGCCGACGGGCCCGTGGTGGACACCGCGGACAGCTTCACCCTGGGTGTCGTCGTACGCCTCGCCGACGCCGAGCCCGCCCACCCGATGACCGTGCTGTCGCAGTCCGGCGAGCACACCGACGCCTTCAGGGTGCGTTACGAGCCGTCCACGCACGCCTGGCAGCTGGTGATGCCCGAGAAGGACGAGGCGGGAGCGCCCGAACAGGTGGTCTCACAGATCGAGGCCGCCGACGGAGGCGAAGGGCAGGGCCATCGCCTCGCCGTGGTCTACGACGACGCCACCGACACGATCAAGCTGTACCTCGACGGCATCACCAACGCCCAGGCGACCGCGACCCTGCCCGACGGCTGGCACAGCGCCGGCGCCCTCCAGGTCGGCCGGGCGAAGACCGGCGACGGCTGGGGCGAGTACCTGCACGGCGACGTGGACGAGGTGCAGGCCTACTCCGGAGCGTTCAGGGACCAGGACATCCCCTTCCTGGGGATGGGCACGGAGTACTGCCCGTGCTGACGGAGCCGCGCCGACCGCGGTGACGTGACGTCAGGACGGCCCGCGCGAAACCGGGTTCGCGCGGGCCGTTCCGCTCCGCCCGTTGCCGCGACGCCCACTAGAGTGGGACGGTGACCTCCCTGCCGGAAAACCCGTCGCCCCCGCTCGGTGAAGACGACCGCGACACGGCCGTCCGGCGTGTGCAGGAGGCGTACGCCGCCGGGCACCTCTCGCACGAGGAGATGGACGAACGTCTCCAGCGGGCGCTGACCGCCAGGACGCACGGCGAGCTTTCGCCGGTCCTGGCCTCGCTCCCCGCGCAGAACACGGGCACGACGTCCGTCATCGCCGCCGCCGGAGGACGGATCACGCGGCGCGGCCCCTGGCGGGTGCCGCGGACCCTCAAGGTCGAGTCCGCGTACGGACGTGTTCACCTGGACCTGTCCGAGGCGGTCATCGAGCACCCGGTGGTCGACATCGAACTGCAGCTCGGCACCGGCAAAGCCACGATCACGGTGCCTCGCGACGCGATCGTCGACTTCGACGGTCTGCGCACCGGGTGGAAGGACACGCGCTACAAGGCCCGGCAGCGCTCCCGCTCCGGTGGGTCGACGATCCGGATCTCCGGCGCCATGGAGTTCGGACGGCTGACGATCCGTCACGCGCGTCGCTGACGCCGGCCGGGACACCCGGCCGGCGTCAGGAGCACCCGCCGGGCGATCAGCCCTGTCTCACCTGGCGATCGGGCTGCGGCCGAAGGACAGGCCGAGGAACGCCACCGCGAGCCACAGGGGGCCCACGATGCCCTGGAAACCGGGCAGACCGGTGGCGGCCACGAAGCCCGTCACCACCAGCACGGGCAGCACGCTGACCGCGCCGATCCAGCGCGAGACCGTGCGCTCCCGCAGCCCCATCCAGGCGATCGCGCCGGCGGCGACCACGACGCCGAGCCAGCCGATGAAGCTGCCGAAGTCGTTGAGCATGAACAGCACGTACAGGCCCGAGCGGTCGAAGGCGCCCGCGTCCATGCCTCCGGGCAGGTAGACGGCCAGGGCGCCCTTCCAGCCGTAGCCGAGGGTCAGCGCGGCCGCGGACGCCGTCAGGGCGCCGCTGACCACATGGGCCGCCGTACTGCCGGGCACCTGCGGCTCGACCCGGCGCCGCCACGCCCCGGCCAGCACCAGCAGCAGCCCCACGACGAGGAATCCGGCGACGATGCTCGCGTGCGCCTTCGTCTGCGAGATGTCCGAGATCACCGCCGAGGTGTTGCCTCCGGGGCGCTCCTCGGGGTGGATGTCGGTGACGAGCGTGGCCACCGCGCCGAGCAGTCCGGCGGCGACGCCGAACAGCGGCCAGCGGGCGCGCCTTGACGATCCGTCGGGCGCGGGAGCGGGGGCGGTCCGGACGGCGGATGCGGCATCGGTGGCAGTCATGGTGATGTCTCCTCGGGAAGCGGCGCGGGACCGGTAGGGACCGGACTCGGTACGCACGTACTCTCGCCCGCCGCGCTGGGAAGGCACCGGGAGAACACTGGCGGTGCGGAAGACCTGAGGCCGCCTCACCCCCTGCCTCCGACCCCGCTCACGACGCGACGAACAGGCCTGCCCAGAACAGCACGAACGCCGTCCAGAAGAAGCCCTCCGCGAGCCCGCGGAGCCACCGCAGCGGACCGCGGTCCACGTCTCCGGCGAGGCCGGCGCCCAGACGGAAGGCGACCGCCAGCGCCAGCGTCGCCAGCATGCCGACATAGATCCGCACGACCGCCTCGGTGCCGTCCGGCCGCACGGCCACGAACACCAGCAACAGCCCGGTGAGCAGGGCCGTCACGCCGAAGATCGCCAGCGCGGTCCGTGCCGCGGCGCTGCGGCCCGGCGACGAACCCGTCACCGGCCGGGCCGGACCCGGCCGGGGCGCGGCCGGCCCGCCGCCCGGCCCGCCGTTCTCGTGCGCGCGGCGCAGCGGATGCGACTTGGGCAGCTCGTCGTAGTCCAGCAGCCCGGCGCGGACGGCGAGGGTGTCCTGTTCGGGCGAGGCGGCCTTGTGCTCGCCCTTGAGGCCCCGCCGTCCGCGTGCCTGAGTCAGGACCGGCCGGCCGCCGCCGACGGGAGACAGCACGCCGCCGAACCGCGGGTCCCCCGCGAACCACGCCTCCTGCTGACCGCCGTCGGCGCCGAACGCCTCGGCCAGGACGCCCGGGGCGCACGGTGACCGGACGGAGGAGTTCAGCGGGCCGGGCCCCGGGACGCCGTGCACCCACACACGCCCGGCGACATCGGGATCGGCCAGCCGGAAGAACGGGCCCCGCCACTTGCGGGCGGAGACCCGGTCCGCCTGGTCACCCGGACCCGCCCCCCACTCCAGCGAACACAGCCGCCACGGGTAGTGCTCCAGGATCAGCCGTGCCCTGCGGGCGTTGACCGAGGCGTGCCGGCAGTGCCACCGGTGGACGGGCACGACGACGACCAGGGCCGTCCCGGCCGCCACGGCGACGAGCCACCGGGGCACGCCCAGCGCGCCGCACAGCCCCGACACCACGGCGACGAGCGCGTAGGGGCCGAGGTGGCGCAGGTGGTGCAGCGCTCTGGACCGGAGCCAGGCCCGGCGCGTGGCAGAGCACGCGAACGCGGTCTCCTTCCCGGGCGGCACACCGAACGCCCCGCTGTGCCCAGCGCCTCCGCTCGTTGACGGCATAGGACTTCCTGTCTCTCGTCTCCGCTGTCACGGGCGGCCCTGGGAACCGCCCGTGACATGGTGCGGACCGCGACTGGGAAACCGCTGGGGACGGTGCTGTTCGGCGGGCGCCTACTGCCGGGCCCCTACTGCGGCTCGGAGGCCGTCACCGGGGATGCGGGGGCGGTGGGGGCGGAGGCGGCGTCCGGCCGTCGGTTCCGCCGCAGCACGGCGATCAGCAGGAGCACGGCGGCGAGCCCGAGCAGGGCGAGCGGTGCCACGTCCTTCAGGAGGGTCAGCGTCAGGCCCGCCGAGGCCGCCGTGTCGCCGAGGTCCTTTGCGCTCGCGGGAGTGATGCGGAAGGTGAAGGCGGACACCGGCAGCAGCGTGGCCGGCTCGCCGCCCACGGCGGCGGTCGCCACGACGCTTCTGGTCACCGACTGGTCGATGGCGACGCCGGTCTGCCGGTCGACGTAGGCGACCAGCGTCGACCGGCCCTGGTAGCCGAGCGGCACGGGGTCGGGCAGCGCGGACAGCGCCGCGGGCGTGAAGCGGGCCCGGGTCGTGGCGTCGAGACCGGGCAGCAGGCCCGCGACGAGCTTCTTGGGCAGGGCGGGCGGCAGCGGTTCGAGCACGGCGGGGTCCTTGACCGGTGCCGAGACCGTGATCCGGTAGACGTTCACCGTGCGGCCTTCGCGCTTCGTCGACCCGGTGTAGTGCACCGGCACGATCGACCGGGTCGTCGGATCGTAGTACTCGTAGGAGTCGTCCCGTGCGGGGTTCGGCGGGAAGGCCGAACTGAGCGCGCCCCGGGAGGGTTCCACGGCCGTCGAGGCGGGTGGTGAGGTTCCCTTCCTGCTCTGTCTGTCGAGGGCGTACGTCTGCGAGCCGGGCAGGGTCTGCCCGCCGACGTGGATCTTCGTCGCGTCCTCGAGCACGGCCGTGTCGCCGTGGGTGGATGTGACCCGCACCCGTCGGTCGACGGTGACGGGGAGGCCGGACCGGAATGCGTGGGCGGTGTCTCCGGACTGCAGGGCCTTGCTGTCGAGCAGTGTGGCCTTTCCGGCGTAGTGCACGGTCTGGTCGGCGTCACCGGGCAGCTTGGTCGCGTACGGGACGACGACGAAGCGGACGACCGCCGCGAGGGCGAGCAGGGTGACGGCCAGGGCGGTCAGCACGATCGATGGACGACGGGCGGACATGCAGTTTCCCCTCACTGGTCTCGTCACATGTCCGCGGAGCCGGCCTTGATGGCTTCGCGGATGCGGGGGTAGGTGCCGCAGCGGCAGATGTTGCGGATGCCGTCGAGGTCGGCGTCGGTGATGTCGCGGCCCTCCTCGGCCACCCGGCGCACGAGCGCGACGGCGGCCATGATCTGGCCGGGCTGGCAGTAGCCGCACTGGGCCACGTCCTGGTCGAGCCAGGCCCGCTGCATCGGGTGCAGGTCCGCGCCCACCGTGGCCGGCAGTCCCTCGATCGTGGTGACCTCGTCGGTCGGCCGGAGGTCCTTCACGGGCACCGCGCAGGGGTTGACGGCGTGGCCGTTGAGATGGCTGGTGCACGCCTTGCAGACGTTGATGCCGCATCCGTACTTCGGTCCGGTGACGCCGAGGACGTCGCGCAGGACCCACAGGAGCCGCACGTCGTCGGCGACGTCGACGGTGACCTGCTCGCCGTTGAGGCGGAACGTGTGCTGGGGCACGGGTTCTCCAGGTGTCAGCGGACGTGGTCCAGGCCGTCGGTGGGTGACGCCGGAACGGGAGGGATCGTGGGCTTGGGTTCGAAGGAGAGGGTGCCGTGGTTGATCGGGAAGCTGGTGGGCATCGCGCCCGTGGCCCGGCCGTACGCGCAGGCGACAGCGGCCATCGAGGCGGCGACGCCCAGCTCCCCGGCCCCGCCGGGCTCCCCGGTGCTGGTGGGCATGACGACGATCTCCAGCTCGGGAGGGGTGTTCCACTGCCGGGTGTAGAAGTAGTTGTCCCAGCTGGCTTCCAGGAAGTACCCGTCGCGCAGGTGCAGGCTGGAGGTGAGGGTCTGGGCGATCCCGTCCATGACGCAGCCCATCATCTGGGCTTCCAGGCCGCGCGGGTTGACGGCGAGACCCACGTCGACGGCCAGCACCGCCTTGGTGACGCGCGGTCCGGCCACGCCGTCGCGGATCGGGCGGCCGACGGTCCCGGGACGGCAGTCGATCTCCACCAGCACCGCGCTGACGGCGTGGTACTCGGAGTGGAACGCGATGCCCTGCGCCATGCCGGCCGGCATCGCCCGGCCCCAGCCCCCGACTTCCGCGACCTTGTCCAACACCGCCCGGGACCGGTCGTCCTTGAGGAAGTCGCGCCGGAACCGGTAGGGGTCCTTGCCCATCCGGGCGGCGAGCTGGTCGACGAGGAGTTCCCGGGCGCAGGTGACGTCGGGGGAGTACACGTTGCGCATGCTGCCGGTGTTGAAGCCGTTGTCGGTCTCGTTCAGCAGCCGGCTGTTCTCGCCGAACCTGTAGGGCATCGACTGGGAGAGCTGGAAGAACGTCTCCGCGAACCCGATGTCGCCCACCGGCAGTTTCGCGGCCATGGCGGTGAAGATCTCTCCGAGGCCGTGGCTGAGGTCGGTGGCGACGCTGGTGTGCCGTTGCCGGTAGCTGAGGACGGTGTCGCCGAGGTAGGCGATGCGGACGCGGGAGGTGGCCATGGGGTGGGCGCGCCCCTGACGGGAGTCGTCGGCGCGGTGCCACATGAGCTTGACCGGTTTGCGGATCTTCTGGGAGACCTCGGCGGCCTCCAGCGCCGCGTCGAAGAAGAGTTTGCGGCCGAAGGAGCCGCCGCCCTCGGTGACATGAACGGTCACCGCACCGACCGGCAGGCCGAGCCCGGCGGCGATCGCCTCCTGCGCGACGATCGGCGCCTTGAGGCTCGACCAGATCTCGGCGCGGTCGGAACGCACGTCGGCTATCGCGCAGTTCGGTTCCAGCGCGCTGTTGCCGCGGAAGTGGAAGGTGAACCTGCCCTCCACGCTCGGCGTCAGCGGAGCAGGCCCCAACGGCAGTTCGGCGGCCCGCAGTTCCTCCAGGACGGACGCGTCGGACTTGCCTTCCGCGCTCCCCGGCTTCCAGGACACCCGCAGGGCGCGTACCGCGTCGATGCACTGGCCGAAGGTCGCCGCGCGCACCGCCACCCCGGTCGAGATCACCACGACGTCGGTGACCCCGGGCATGGCCAGGATCTCGGGCAGATCGGAGACCGGGCCGACCTTGCCGTTGATCGTCGGCGGACGGCACACCATGGTCGGCAGGGCGTCCGGGACGTCCAGGTCCAGCGTGAACTTCTTGCGCCCGGTGACCGCGGCGAGGGCGTCGACGCGGTTGTGCGGCTTTCCGATGACGGTGAACTCGTCACGCGGCTTGAGGTCCACGGCCACCTGCTCGGTGCGTACGCTCGCGGCCTTCTCGGCGAGCGTTCCGATGCCGGCGCTCCGGCCCCCGGGGCCGGTGACGACTCCGGCCCGCAACTCCAGGCCGCCGACGGTGACGCCCCATTCCTCCGCCGCCGCCCGCAGCAGCCGTGCCCGGGCGACGGCGGCGGCGACCCGGATCGGCGTGTACGTGGAGAGCGTCGTGTTCGATCCGCCGGTGAGCTGGTTGAACAGCAGCTCCGGGCGCGCGTCGGCCAGGGTGACGCGCACCCGTTCCACGGGCACGTCCAGTTCCTCGGCTATCAGCATGGCCGTCGACGTGGTGATGCCCTGGCCCACCTCGGCCCGCGGCAGCGCGAAGCCGACGGTGCCGTCCTTGTTCACCTCCACCGTGATCAGGCCGGAAGTCGGCGCGGCCGCCGCCGTCATCACGTCGTTGAGATCGACCAGTTCGGTGATCTCCGGCGAGGGGATGTCCGCCCGCGCCGGGCGCGCGGGGAGGAGTTCGGCCGCCGCCGTCAACGTCGGGGCGGCCAGTACGTATCCGAGGAACCGGCGTCTGGGCAGGGGCTCACTGGGCAAGGGTGGTTCACCGTCCCGTCCGGGGGCATGGTCGTGTTCGGTTCGCTGCGGGGTGGGGGGGGGGCGGTGGGGGGGGCCCCCCCCCCCTCCCGCGGTCCTTCCCCCCCCCCCCGGGGGGAGGGTGGGGTTTGGGGGGGTGGGGGGGATGGGACTCTCCCCCGGAAGGAAAAAAAAGAACAAACCGCGGCC
>NZ_JBVIIE010000029.1:88960-111872 GCF_055569945.1 Streptomyces sp. NPDC031340 | reverse complement strand
CACTGCCTCAAACTCGGCGACAAGGCCCAGGTCGTCGTCGACACCGGCCACCACGCCCCCGGCACCAACATCGAATTCATCGTCGCCACCCTCCTGCGCGAGGGCAAACTCGGCGGGTTCGACTTCAACTCCCGCTTCTACGCCGACGACGACCTCATGGCCGGCGCCGCCGACCCGTTCCAGCTGTTCCGCATCATGTACGAGGTCGTCCGCGGCGGCGGCTACACCCCCGACGTCGCCTTCATGCTCGACCAGTGCCACAACATCGAGGCCAAGATCCCGGCCGTCATCCGGTCGGTCATGAACGTCCAGGAAGCCACCGCCAAGGCCCTCCTCGTCGACCGCGAGGCCATGACCGCGGCCCAGCGCGCCGGCGACGTCCTCGGCGCGAACGCCGTCCTGATGGACGCCTACAACACCGACGTCCGCCCGCTGCTCGCCGAACTCCGCGAGGAGACGGGCCTCGACCCCGACCCGATCGCCGCCTACCGCCGCTCCGGCTGGCAGGAGCGCATCGCCGCCGAGCGTGTCGGCGGCTCCCAGGCCGGCTGGGGCGCCTGACCCCCGGCTCCCGCCTCCCGCACACCCGCACACCCGCACCGCCCCGACGACGCAAGGAAGAGACCGACCATGGCACCCCACCCCGAAGCCGCCGCCCTGCTGGCGCGTTCCCACCGGCTCGGCGCGGATCCGCGCAACACCAACTACGCCGGGGGCAACGCCTCCGCGAAGGGCACCGAGACCGACCCCGTCACCGGCGGCGACGTCGAACTGATGTGGGTCAAGGGCTCGGGCGGTGACCTCGGCACGCTGACCGAGGCCGGCCTGGCCGTGCTGCGCCTGGACCGGCTGCGGGCGCTGCAGGACGTCTACCCGGGCGTCGAGCGCGAGGACGAGATGGTCGCCGCCTTCGACTACTGCCTGCACGGCAAGGGCGGCGCGGCCCCCTCCATCGACACCGCGATGCACGGCCTGGTGGACGCCGCGCACGTCGACCACCTGCACCCCGACTCCGGGATCGCGCTGGCCTGCGCGGCCGACGGCGAGAAGCTGACCGCCGAGTGTTTCGGCGACACGGTGGTGTGGGTGCCGTGGCGGCGGCCCGGTTTCCAGCTCGGTCTCGACATCGCGGCGGTGAAGGCGGCCAACCCGCAGGCGATCGGCTGCGTCCTGGGCGGGCACGGCATCACCGCCTGGGGTGACACGTCCGAGGAGTGCGAGCGCAACTCGCTGCACATCATCCGCACCGCGGAGGCGTTCCTCGCCGAGCGCGGGAAGCCGGAGCCGTTCGGCCCGGTGATCGACGGCTACCAGGCGCTGCCCGAGGCGGAGCGCCGGGAGCGGGCGGCGGCGCTGGCGCCGTACGTGCGGGCCGTCGCCTCCCAGGACCGCCCGCAGGTCGGGCACTTCACCGACTCCGACGCCGTCCTCGACTTCGTCTCCCGCGCCGAGCACCCGCGGCTGGCCGCGCTGGGCACCTCCTGCCCGGACCACTTCCTGCGCACCAAGGTCCGGCCGCTCGTCCTCGACCTGCCGCCCACCGCTCCCCTCGACGAGGCGATCGCCCGTCTGAAGGAGCTGCACGCGGAGTACCGCGAGGAGTACGCGGCCTACTACCGGCGGCACGCCCTGGCCGACTCCCCCGCGATGCGCGGCGCCGACCCGGCGATCGTGCTGGTGCCGGGCGTCGGCATGTTCTCCTTCGGCAAGGACAAGCAGACCGCGCGGGTGGCCGGCGAGTTCTACGTCAACGCGATCAACGTGATGCGCGGGGCGGAGGCGGTGTCGACGTACGCTCCGATCGAGGAGTCGGAGAAGTTCCGCATCGAGTACTGGGCCCTTGAGGAGGCCAAGCTCCAGCGGATGCCGAAGCCCAAGCCGCTGGCGACCCGGGTGGCGCTGGTGACCGGCGCGGGCAGCGGCATCGGCAAGGCGATCGCCGAGCGGCTGGCGGCCGAGGGCGCGTGCGTCGTGGTCGCCGACCTCAACGGGGACAACGCGGCCGAGGTGGCCGAGGGGCTGGGCGGGCCGGACAAGGCGGTCGCCGTGACCGTCGACGTGACGGACGAGGAGCAGATCGCCGCGGCGTTCAAGGCGGCGGTGCTGGCCTTCGGCGGCGTCGACCTGGTGGTCAACAACGCGGGCATCTCCATCTCCAAGCCGCTGCTGGAGACCACGGCGAAGGACTGGGACCTGCAGCACGACATCATGGCCCGCGGGTCCTTCCTGGTCTCCCGCGAGGCGGCCCGGGTGATGATCCAGCAGGGTCTGGGCGGCGACGTCGTCTACATCGCCTCCAAGAACGCCGTCTTCGCCGGCCCCAACAACATCGCCTACTCCGCCACCAAGGCCGACCAGGCCCACCAGGTGCGGCTGCTGGCGGCCGAGCTGGGCGAGCACGGCATCCGCGTCAACGGCGTCAACCCGGACGGGGTCGTGCGCGGCTCCGGCATCTTCGCGGGCGGCTGGGGCGCCAAGCGGGCGGCCGTGTACGGGGTGCCGGAGGAGAAGCTCGGCGAGTTCTACGCACAGCGCACCCTGCTGAAGCGGGAGGTGCTGCCCGAGCACGTCGCGAACGCCGTCTTCGCGCTGACCGGCGGCGACCTGACCCACACCACGGGACTGCACGTCCCGGTCGACGCCGGCGTCGCGGCCGCCTTCCTGCGGTGAGCGCGTCCGTGAAGTCGTACGCCGCGGTCGACCTCGGCGCGTCCAGCGGGCGCGTCATGGTCGGCCGCGTCGGCCCCGACAGCCTGGAACTGACCGAGGCGCACCGCTTCCCCAACCGTCCCGTGCGCGTGCCCGAGGGGCTGCGCTGGGACGTCCTCGGCCTGTACGCGGGCGTGCTGCACGGGCTGCGCCTGGCGGGCCCGGTGGACTCCGTCGGCATCGACAGCTGGGCCGTGGACTACGGGCTGCTGGACGCGGACGGGGCGCTGCTCGGCAACCCCGTGCACTACCGGGACAGCCGCACGGAGGGCGTCGCGGAGAAGGTGTGGGCGACCGTGCCGGCCGACCGCCTGTACGCGGCGACCGGGCTGCAGTACGCGCCGTTCAACACCCTGTACCAGTTGGTGGCCGCCCGCGATACGCATCAACTGGCGCAGGCAGAGCGGCTGTTGCTCATCCCGGACCTGCTGGCCTACTGGCTGACGGGCGAGCAGGGCACCGAGCTGACCAACGCCTCCACCACCCAGCTCATCGACCCGCGCACCCGCGACTGGTCGCACGACGTCGCCGGCCGGCTCGGCATCGACCTCGGGCTGTTCGCTCCGCTGCGGCAGCCGGGCGACCCGGCCGGTAGCTTGCGTCCCGAGGTGCTGGAGGAGACCGGGCTGACGGGCCCGGTGCGGGTGACGACGGTCGGTTCGCACGACACGGCCTCCGCCGTGGCCGCCGTTCCGGCGACCGGGGGCGAGCGGTTCGCCTACATCTGCACCGGCACCTGGTCGCTGGCCGGCCTGGAGCTGTCCGCGCCCGTGCTCACCGAGGAAAGCCGGGCCGCCAACTTCACCAACGAGCTGGGGCTGGACGGCACGGTCCGCTACCTGCGCAACATCATGGGTCTGTGGCTGCTGCAGGAGTGCGTGCGGGCCTGGGGCGACCCGGACCTGGGCGAGCTGCTGCGGCAGGCGGCCGAGGTGCCGGCGCTGCGGTCGGTGGTGGACGCGGGCGACGCGGCGTTCCTCGCGCCGGGCCGGATGCCGGAGCGGATCGCCGAGGCGTGCCGCGCCTCGGGGCAGCCGGTGCCCGGGTCCCCCGCCGAGATCACCCGCTGCATCCTGGACTCCCTGGCGCTCGCCCACCGGCGGGCCGTCGAGGACGCGCAGCGGCTGGCCGGCCACCCGGTCGACGTGGTGCACGTGGTCGGCGGCGGCACCCGCAACTCCCTGCTGTGCCAGCTGACCGCCGACGCCTGCGGGCTGCCGGTGGTGGCGGGTCCGACGGAGGCGGCCGCGCTGGGCAACGTGCTCGTCCAGGCGCGCGCCCACGGTCTGGTCGGCGACCTCGCCGGGATGCGGCGCCTGCTCACCCGTACCCAGCCGATCACCCGCTACGAACCCCGCGGTGACACCCGGCGGTGGCGGGAGGCGCAGGCCCGGCTGGCCGAGAAGTGACCCGGTATAGCCGGGGGCGCTCGACGGAGCTAACCTGCACTCATCCGATGATCGATCGTAAGGAGCCGCGATGCGTGTCGCCCTGTTCCTGACCTGTGTCAACGACACGCTGTATCCGGACACCGGGCGCGCGGTGGTGAAACTGCTGACCAGGCTGGGTGTGGACGTCGATTTCCCGATGGCCCAGACCTGCTGCGGGCAGGCCCACTACAACACCGGCTACCGGCATGAGGCGGAGCCGCTGGCCCGGCATTTCTCCGATGTCTTCGGGGAGTATGACGCGATCGTCACACCGTCGGGCTCGTGCGGGGCGATGGTGCGGGAGCTGTATCCGCGCATGGGCGAGCGGGCGCGGGCCGAGGGCCGCGGGAACGGTCTCGCGGCCACGCTGGCGCCCGTGGTGCCCAAGACGTACGAGCTGACGGAGTTCCTGGTGGACGTGCTGGGGGTGACGGACGTCGGGGCCCACTACCCGCACAAGGTGACGTACCACCCGACCTGTCACGGGCTGCGCGGGCTGGGGCTCGGCGACCGGCCGCGCCGGCTGCTGGAGGCGGTCAGGGGCCTGGAGCTGGTGGAACTGCCGGGCGCCGAAGAGTGCTGCGGCTTCGGCGGCACCTTCGCGCTGAAGAACTCGGACGTCTCGGCGGCGATGGGCCTGGACAAGGTCCGCAACGCCGAGTCGACCGGCGCGGAGGTGCTGTGCGCCGCCGACAACTCGTGTCTGATGCACATCGGCGGCACGATGGCCCGGCTGAGCACCGGCATGCGGCCGGTGCACATCGCGGAGATCCTGGCCAGCACGGAAGAGGAGCCGGCGGCATGAGCGGAACGTTCGTGGGGATGCCGGCGTTTCCCCGGGCGGCCCATGAGGCCGTACGCGACGAGACCCTGCGCGGCAATCTGCGGCACGCCACGCACACCATCCGCGCCAAGCGGGCGGGCGCCGTCGCCGAGGTGTCGGACTGGGCCGAGCTGCGGGAGGCCGGCAAGCGGATCAAGGACCACACGCTGCGTCACCTGGACCGCTACCTCGAGCAGCTGGAGGAGGCGGTCACGGCGGCGGGCGGCGTGGTCCACTGGGCCGCGGACGCCGACGAGGCCAACCGGATCGTCGCCGGCCTGGTCAAGGAGACCGGGGAGACGGAGGTCGTCAAGGTCAAGTCGATGGCGACGCAGGAGATCGGGCTCAACGAGGCCCTGGAGGCCGAGGGCATCCGCGCCTACGAGACCGATCTCGCCGAGCTGATCGTGCAGCTGGGCAAGGACCGGCCGTCGCACATCCTGGTCCCCGCCATCCACCGCAACCGCGGCGAGATCCGGGACATCTTCCGCTCGGAGATGAGCGAGTGGGGCCGTCCGGCGCCGGAGGGCCTGACCGACTCGCCCGCCGAACTCGCCGAGGCCGCCCGGCTGCACCTGCGGGAGAAGTTCCTGCGGGCCAAGGTCGGCATCTCGGGCGCCAACTTCATGGTGGCGGAGACCGGCACGCTGGTGGTCGTGGAGTCCGAGGGCAACGGGCGCATGTGCCTGACCCTGCCGGAGACGCTGATCTCGGTCGTCGGCATCGAGAAGATCGTGCCGACCTGGCGTGACCTCGAGGTGTTCCTGCAGACCCTGCCGCGCTCCTCCACGGCGGAGCGCATGAACCCGTACACGTCGACCTGGACGGGTACCACGGACTCCGGGACGGCCGACGGCCCGCGGGTGTTCCATCTGGTGCTGCTCGACAACGGCCGCACCGACACCCTCGCCGACGAGGTGGGCCGCCAGGCCCTGCGCTGCATCCGCTGCTCGGCCTGCCTGAACGTCTGCCCGGTCTACGAGCGGGCCGGCGGGCACGCGTACGGCTCGGTCTACCCGGGTCCGATCGGCGCGATCCTCAGCCCGCAGCTGCGGGGCACCGCCAGCGAGATCGACGCCTCGCTGCCGTACGCGTCGTCGCTGTGCGGCGCCTGCTACGAGGTGTGCCCGGTCGCGATCGACATCCCGGAGGTGCTGGTGCACCTGCGGGAGCGGGTCGTGGAGGGCGGGCCGGTGACGCGGGAGGGCAACAAGGTGGTGCTGCGGCCGGCGAAGGGGCACGCGGCCGAGCGTGCGGCCATGCGCGCGGCCCGCTGGGCGTTCACGCACCCCGGCGCGCTGCGCACCGGCCAGCGGCTGGCCTCGCGCACCCGGCGCCTGCATCCGCGGACGCTGCCCGGTCCCGGCCGGGCGTGGAGCGGCACCCGGGATCTGCCGCCGGTGCCGGCGGAACCGTTCCGCGACTGGTGGCAGCGTACGCACGGCGGAAAGGACGCGAAGTGAGCAGCAGGGAACGGGTCCTGGGGCGGGTCCGGCGCGCGCTGGCCGCCGTGGAGCGGGACGACACTCCGTACGAGCAGGCGGTCCCCCGGGACTACCTGCGCGAGCACGGCGACCGGAGCGTCGGGCAGACGGTGGAGCTGCTGGCCGAGAACCTGGCGGACTACCGGGCGGTCGTGCACCGCTGCGCGGCGGACGAGCTGGCGGCGACGATCGGCCGGCTGCTCGCCGAGCACGGTTCCCGGACGGTGCTGGTGCCGCCGGGCCTGGATCCGCGGTGGCTGGCGGCGACGGAGGCCGAGCGGGTGCCGGACCGGGCGGAGAGCACCCCGGACGAGCTGGACCGCGTCGACAGCGTGGTCACGGGCTGCGCGGTGGCGGTCGCCGAGACCGGGACGATCGTGCTGGACGGGAGCCCGGACCAGGGCCGCCGCCGGATCACGCTCGTCCCCGACCACCACGTCTGCGTCGTCCGCGTCCCCGACCAGGTCGTCGGCTCGGTGCCCCAGGCGCTCGACCGCCTGGACCCGGCGCGGCCGCTCACGTGGATCTCCGGCCCGTCGGCGACCAGCGACATCGAACTGGACCGCGTCGAGGGCGTGCACGGCCCACGCACCCTGGAAGTGGTGCTGGTCACCGGCCCGGCGGCCTGAAAACGAACCGCCTGACCGACGCCGGAGGGGCGGCCGCCCGAGCAGCCGCCCCTCCGCCTCTCTCCCCCACAGCACCCTCGCCGCCACCGGCCGCACGTCGGCCGCGGTCGGCCGCGCCATCGCCGCAGCCGACCGCCGAAACGGCCCGCCATGCCTCGGCCCGGGCCCAGGACAAGCCCTGCTTCGGCCGCGACCGACGGCATCCTCGCCACAACCGACCGCCGAAACGGCCCGCCATGCCTCGGCCCGGGCCCAGGACAGGCCCTGCTTCGGCCGCGACCGACGGCATCCTCGCCACAACCGACCGCCGAAACGGCCCGCCATGCCTCGGCCCGGGCCCAGGACCGGGCCCACATCGGCCACGACCAGCAGCGCCATCGCCAGTGACCGACCCCCGCAGCGGTCTCCCGCGTCTCACCCACGGCTACGGCCGGCCCCGCAGCGGCCCGCAAGGGGCAGCACCATCGCCGCAACCGGCCGCCGACGGCCTGCCCATGGCCCACGACCGAGCCCGAATCGGGCAGAGCCGGCAGCGCCGTCGCCCGTGACCGGCCCCGCAGCGGTCTGCCGCGTCGCGCCCAGGGCTGCGACCAATTCCACTTCGGCCACAACCGGCCGCACCATGGCTACGCCCGGCCCCGCTTCGGCCGCGACCGGCCGCACCATCGCCGCAACCGGCCGCCGAAACGGCCCGCCGTGCCTCGCTCCTGGCCCACGACCGGGCCCGCATCGGCCACGACCACCAGCGCCATCCCCCGTGACCGGCCCCCACAGCATTCTCCGCGTCTCGCCCACGCCTGCGACCGGCCCCGCAACCGGCCGCCCCATCGCCGCGACCGGCCCCACGTCGGTCGCGACCGGTAGCGCCGTCGCCTTGCCCCGCCGCTGGGGCGGCCGCTCTCGGACGAGGCCCGTCAACCGATGCTCGCCTCGTCGGAACGGCGCGTCGGCTCCGGCCGCCGCGTCGGCAGGCGGACGGCGCGTCGGCAGGGCGGACGCCGCGTCGGCAGGGCGGACGCCGCGTCGCGTCCGCGGCCGGCTGCCGGTCCGCCGTGGGCGCCCGTGCGGGATTCCCTGGTGACACGCGCCATGAACAAGCGCTTAGATAGTCCCCGCGACACCAGCGCCGACCGGGAGGCCCCGTTGTTCACATCCGTCGACGACGTCTCCGCACGTCTTGCCGAGACCGGCTACCTCGCCTCGCCCGCGGTCGCCACGACCGTCTTCCTGGCCGACCGGCTCGGCAAGCCGCTGCTCGTGGAGGGCCCCGCCGGGGTCGGCAAGACGGAGCTCGCGAAGGCCGTCGCCCAGGTCGCCGGGGCACGCCTGGTCCGCCTGCAGTGCTACGAGGGCGTCGACGAGTCCCGGGCCCTGTACGAGTGGAACCACGCCAAGCAGCTGCTGCGCATCAGCGCCGGCCGCGACGAGACGTGGGACGAGGCGCGCACGGACATCTTCAGCGAGGAGTTCCTGCTCACCCGCCCCCTGCTGACCGCCATCCGCGGCGACGACCCCAAGGTGCTGCTGATCGACGAGACGGACAAGGCGGACGTCGAGATCGAGGGGCTGCTGCTGGAGGTCCTCAGCGACTTCCAGGTCACCGTCCCCGAGCTGGGCACGATCACCGCGTCCCGTCGCCCCTTCGTCGTCCTCACCTCCAACGCGAGCCGCGAACTGTCCGAGGCGCTGCGCCGCCGCTGCCTCTTCCTGCACATCGGCTTCCCCGACCAGGAGCTGGAGCGCCGGATCGTACGGCTGAAGGTGCCGGAGCTGGACGAGACGCTGGCCGCGTCGGTCGTCCGGGTGGTCGGGGCGCTGCGCGCGATGGACCTGCGCAAGGTCCCGTCGGTCGCGGAGACCGTGGACTGGGCGCGCACCCTGCTCGCGCTCGGCGCCGGCACGCTCGACGACAGCGTCGTGCAGGCCACCCTGGGCGTGCTGCTCAAGCACCAGGACGACGTGCTCAAGGCGGCCGCGAAGCTCGACCTGGACGCCGTGTGACCGCGCCCGGCGTCGCCGAGCGCCTGGCCTCCCTGGTCGACGCGTTGCGCGCGCACGGCATGCGCATCGGCACCGGCGAGACCGTGGACGCGGCCCGCGCGGTCGCGGCGCTGGGACTGGACGACCGCGAGCTGCTGCGGGAGGGGCTGGCGGCGACGCTGCTGCACGACCCGGCCGGCCGGAAGGTGTTCGACCCGGTCTTCGACCTGTACTTCCCGCGTGGCGTCGGCGGACCGCGGGGCGAGCCGGCCGGCCGGGACGACCTGCGCGACCGGCTGGCGGCCGCGCTCGCCGCGGACGACCGGGCGCTGCTGGAGCGGCTGGCGGCGGAGGCGGTGGAGGGTTTCGGCGCATACGGCTCCTCGCCCGGCTCGGACGGCTGGTCGGCGCACCAGACGCTGGACCGGCTGCGCCCGCAGACGCTGCTGGCGCGCGTCCGGGACGGGGTCCGCGCGCAGGGCTCCGGGTCCGGCTTCGCCGACCGGCTGCTGGAGGACGAGATCCGGCGGCGCGTCGAGACGTTCCGCGCCATGGTGGCGGCGGAGGCGCGGCGCCGGGTCGCCGAGCGGCGGGACCGGGACGAGATCGCCCGGCGCGCGGTGGCGACGACCCCCGACCGGGTCGACTTCCTCTACGCGGGCCGACTTCAGCTCGCCGAGCTGCGCAGGACGGTGCAGCCGCTGGCCCGCAAGCTCGCCACCCGGCTGGCGGCCCGCCGGCGCCGGGCCTCCCGGGGCAGCATCGACCTGCGGCGCACCCTGCGCGGTTCGCTGTCGACCGGCGGGGTGCCGATGAAGCCGGTGCTGCGCAGGCGCCGTCCGGTGCGGCCCGAACTGGTGCTGCTGTGCGACGTCTCGGGGTCGGTGTCCGGCTTCTCGGACTTCACGATGCTGCTGGTGCAGGCGCTGCACGAGCAGTTCAGCAAGGTGCGGGTGTTCGCCTTCGTCAACCGGATCGACGAGGTGACCGGGCTGCTGGTGCGCGGCACGGCTGATCCGGAAGGGCTCGGTGCCCGCATCCGCTCGGAGGCGACGCTCACCGGCTGGCACGGCAGCAGCGACTACGGCGTCGCGCTGAGCGAGTTCGCGCAGCGGTACGGCGACGCGGTCGGCCCACGCACGACGGTGTTCGTGCTCGGCGACGCCCGGACGAACATGAGCGACCCGAATCTGGCGGCCGTCCGGCAGATCGCCGAGCGGGCCCGCCGCCTGTACTGGCTGAACCCGGAGCCGCGCGCCCAGTGGGGCACCGGCGACTCCGCCGCGCCCGAGTACGCGGGGCTGGTGGAGATGCACGAGTGCCGTAACGCGCGGCAGCTCGGCGCGATCGTCGCCCGTCTGCTGCCGGTCTGATCCGACGTCAGGCCCGAGACCCAGCCCGTCGACGGCGCGGGCGGGGCTAGCCGTGGGCTAGCCGGGCAGGGAGCCGCCGCCGCACAGCAGGGCGAAGCGGTCCGCGGCGATGTTGCCGCCGGAGAGGACCAGCCCGACCCGGCGCGGCAGGGGGGCCGTGCGCCCGGTCAGCAGGGCGGCCAGCGGGGTGGCGCCGCTGGGTTCGAGGACGATCTTCAGTCGCTCGAACGCGAACCGCATCGCGTCCCGGATCTCGTCGTCGGACACCAGGACGATGTCGTCGACGAGGCGCTGGTTCACCGAGAACGTCAGCTCGCCGGGGGTGTCGAGGGCCTGCCCGTCGGCGATCGTGCGCGGCACCGGGATCCGGACGCGCCGGCCCGCCTCCAGGGATCGCCTGGTGTCGTCCCCGGCCTCCGGTTCGACGCCGACGACGCGAATGCCGGGGTACCGGCCCTTGGCCGCCGTGGCGCTCCCGGCGATCAGCCCGCCGCCGCCGACCGGCACGACCAGCTCGTCCAACTCCCCTGTCTCCTCGAGGAGTTCCAGTGCGGCCGTGCCCTGTCCCGCCATCACGTGCGGGTGGTCGTAGGGCGGGATGAGGGCCAGGCCACGCTCGGCGGCCAGGGCCTGGGCGACGGCGGCGCGGTCCTCGGTGTAGCGGTCGTAGGTCACGATCTCGGCGCCGTAGCCCTCGGTGGCGTCCCGCTTGGAGCGCGGCGCGTCCTCGGGCATGACGATGACGGCGGTGGTGCCGAGTTCACGGGCGGCCAGGGCGACGGCCTGGGCGTGGTTGCCCGAAGAGTAGGCGGCGATGCCCCGGGCCAGTTGCTCGGGGGTGAGCCGGGAGGCGGCGTTGTAGGCGCCGCGGAACTTGAAGGCGCCCACCCGCTGGAAGTTCTCGCACTTGAGGTGGACCTCGGCGCCGACGAGCGCGTCGAGGGTGCGTGAGCGGAGCACGGGGGTGCGGTGGGCGACGCCGTTGAGCCGGGCGGCGGCTTCGCGGACGTCGTCGAGGGTGACCGGCGGGGTGGTGGTCGTCACGCGTGTCCTCCATCGGTGGTCGGGGCGTGGGCGGCGCGTGCCTGGGAGAGGTAGCTGTAAGCGGAGGCGCGGGAGATGCCGAGGCGGTTGGCGATCTGTTCGACCGAGTGGCGCACGGCGAAGACGCCGTGTTCGTCGAGGCTGCGGAAGAGGTCGAGCCGTCCGGCGCGGTCGAGGCCCGCCCAGGCTCCGTCGCCGACGGGGCGGTGGGCGTCGAGGACGGCGTCCACGACGGAGTCGATGTCGGCGGCGAAGGTGGTGACCGGTGCTTCCGGCGCGCCGCCGCCCGAACCGGCCAGCGCGCCGAGCAGCGCGTGGGCCTGCCGCACGGCGGCGATGTCGACGTTGACGCACAGGGCGCCGAAGACGGCGCGCGTGGAGTCGCGCAGCAGGATCGTGGACGACTTGACCAGTGCTCCGGTCCGCGTGCGGGTGACGTAGTTCAGTTCGTCCCGCGCGTCGTCGCCGCGCGCGACCATGCGCAGCCCGATCTCGCTCATCGCGCCGCCCACCCGGCGTCCGGTCACCTCACCGGCCAGCGCCACGACCGACCGCTCCGGCCGCCGGTAGTCGTGCAGGACCACCTCGCACACCGGCCCGAACGTCGCCGCCAGCCCGGCGACGACCGGGCGCAGCGCGGCGAGGATCGCGTCACGCTCCGCTTCGAGGGCCTCGTCGGCCGCCATACGCGCTCCCCGTCCGTCGGCGGTCCGGCCGGCCCGTCCGCCGCCCGAATCCCTCTCTAGACTACACGTCCAGACGTTGGATAAAACGTCCAAACGCCAAAGTCCAAGCGCCCGCCCATCCCCGGTCGTAGTGATCACGCCCGCCGCGGGTACGCCCGTAGGACCGGAGGAAGAGCAGGTCACCTCACCCAACGTTCCGGACATTCCACATGTAACGGAACACTCCAGTGGCGGACGGGGCGTCCTCCGGCCCCGTCGGACGGGAGGGCCATGACGGTCACGCCCCGCTTCACCGACGACCCCGCGGACGACGCCCTCGATCTCCACTTCATCGGCAACGCGACCGTACTGATGCGGTACGGCGGGCTCACCCTGCTCACCGACCCCAACTTCCTGCACCGCGGGCAGTACGCCTACCTCGGGCACGGCCTGGTCAGCCGCCGTCTCACGGAACCGGCCGCCGATGTCGGCGACCTGCCCCGCCTGGACGGGATCGTCCTGTCGCACCTGCACGGCGACCACTGGGACCGCCGCGGCCGCAGGTACCTGGACCATTCCGTGCCGGTGCTGACCACCCCGCACGCCGCACGCCGGCTCAGGGTGGTGCACCGCTTCCCCCGCACCGCCGGGCTGCGCACCTGGCAGGGTTTCACCCTCCGGCACGGCGACGTACAGGTCCGGGTTACGGCACTGCCGGGCCGGCACGCCGGGCAGCCCCTGCTGCGCGGGCTGCTGCCGCCGGTGATGGGCAGCATGCTGGAGTTCGGTCCGGTGCGGGGCCCGGCCCGGACCCGGCTGTACGTCTCGGGCGACACGCTGGTGTACGACGGTCTCGACGAGATCGCCCGGCGCTTCCCCGCCGCGGACCTGGCCGTACTGCACCTCGGGGGCACCCGTCTGCCCGGCGGCTTCGTGGTGACCATGGACGGCGCGCAGGGAGCGGAGCTGGCCCGGCGCCTGGACCCCCGGGCGATCCTGCCGGTCCACTACGGCGACTACACGGTGATGCGCTCCCCGCTGGACGCGTTCCTCGCGGAGATCGACGCCGTCGGCCTGAGCGACCGTCTGGTCCACTGCCGGCACGGACAGCGCGCGCGGATCACCGCGCCCGCCGGGACGGCGCCGTCCGTCCCCTGAGCGCACCCGGCGGGCGGCCGCCGCGGAGGCGCCCGGCCGGGGACCTCCGGGTACCCGGCGGGGGCCCATGGACCCCGTGTGACGAGCGGGTCCACGGGAAACTGAGATCCTTGAGGGGAGGGCCCGCCCGCGACCCGGCAAGACGGTGGTGAGCGTCGTGACAGACAGCGACGAAACCCAGCAGGAAGTTGCCGCCCCGTGCGTCGATCCACTGGGAGATCCGTTTCTGCGGACACGGTTCGCCCTTCCCGCCCGGCCTGCGACGTTCCTGCGGCGGGAGCGGCTGGTCAGGCACCTCGGGGAGGCGCTGCTGACACCGCTGACGATGGTCAATGGTTCCGCCGGAGCCGGCAAGACCCTGTCGGTCGCGGACTGGGCCTCGGGCCTCGGGCAGCCGGTCGCCTGGCTGACCCTCGACGCGGCGGTCCAGAGCCCCGGGATGTTCTGGGCGCACCTGCTCCAGGCGCTGCGCACGGCCGGTGTGCCGGTGCCCGGTGAGATCGGCTTCCCCGCCGACGCGGGCCAGGTGAACCACACGCTGCTGACCCGGCTGGCCGCGGAACTCTGCTCCCGGGACCGGCCGGTGAGCGTGGTGCTCGACGAGTTCGACCGGGTGACCACCCCGGAGATCTCGCAGCAGCTGGAGTTCGTACTGCGCCATGCCGGGCAGGGGCTGCGCCTGGTCCTCGTCACCCGGACCGAGCCGCTGCTGCCGCTGCACCGCTACCGGGCAGCCGGTGAGATGACCGAGATCCGGGACGCCGAGCTGGCCTTCACGCCGGAGGAGGCGGCCGCGCTGCTGGAGCTGCACGGTCTGCGTCTGTCCGTCCGGGCGGCGCGGGACCTGGTGGAGCGCACGCGGGGGTGGGCGGCCGGTGTGCGGCTGTGCGCCCTGGCCGCACGGCGGAGTCCGGACCCGGAGGCCTATCTCAAGGAGTTCGAGGCGGGCCACAGCACGGTCGCCGACTTCCTGCTGGCCGAGGTGCTCAAGCGGCAGCCGGCCCAGACCCAGGACCTGCTGCTGCGCGTCAGTGTCCTGGACCGCTTCCGCGCGGATCTGGCGAACGCGCTGACCGGACGGTACGACGCCGAGCCCATTCTCGCCGGACTGCACCGCGAGAACGCGTTCGTCGAGGACCTCGGGCACGGGTGGTACCGGCTGCATCCGCTGTTCCGGGAGATCCTCGGGGCCCATCTCCGGGAGCGCGCTCCCGGCCTGGAGCCGGAGCTGCACCGACGGGCCGCGCAATGGCTGCGGCGGTCCGGCTCCCTCCCCGAGATGCTGTCCCACGGCGCCGCCGCCGGGGACTGGGAGTTCACCTCCCGCGCGCTGGTCGACGATCTGGCGATCGGACAGCTGTTCACCGGCCTGCGCTCCGAGGACCTGGCCGCGCTGTTCGCCGGGTTGGAGCCCGGGACGACGAGTCTCGCGACGGATCTCGTCCGCGCGGCCCGTGACCTGTCCCGGTGCGACCTCGCCCGGGGTCTGGTGCACCTCCGGCATGCCGAGCGGCAGCTGCCCGCCGGGGCGTCCGAGCCCGCGCCGGCCCGGCTGAGCTGCGCCCTGCTGGAGGCTCTGGCGGCGCGGCTGGCCGGTTCTCCGGACCGTGCCGAACAGGCCGCCGACGCGGCCCGGGAGCTGCAGCGGGAGGTGCCCGCCCAGTTGCTGGAGAGGCACCCGGAGCTTCCCGCTCTGCTGCTGACCCACCTGGGCTCCACCCGGCTGTGGGCCGGGCGTTTCACTGAGGCACGAGCCGCCCTCGACGCGGCGGCCCGCAGCCCGGGCGGCGCCTCCACGGCGCTTCCGCGCAAGGAGTCCCTGGAGCACCTCGCGCTCATGGACTACCTCGACGGGTGGCCGAGCAGGGCGGAACGCAAGGTCTTCACGGCGATGACCGAGACGGAGCGGTTCAGCCTGCCTCACCCGTCGGGCTGCGGGCTCGGACAGCTCGTGCTGGCCGCCGTGGCCGTCGACCGGAACGATCTGCGCCAGGCCGAGGCCCTCCTCGGGCAGGCGTCCGACGCGGCGGCGCCCGACCCGGTGACCGCCGCGGGTCGGTCCATCGCGACGGCCCGCCTGCTTCTCGCCCGGGGCCAGGCGCGCGCCGCGCTGGCCGCCACGGACGCGGGCGTTCCCGCCGACGTGGACTCGCCCTGGGCGAGGAGCCAGGCCGCGCTGATCGCCTCGTCCGTCCAACTGGCCGAAGGGTGCCCGCAGGCGGCCGCCGAAACACTGGAACAGGTGGCCGGCGAGCAGCCGACGTGCGCCGTGGCCGCCGCGCGGGCCCGCCTCGCCGCCGGCGACCGGGGCGCGGCCCTCCGCCTTCTCGACGACGTCACGGCCCGGGGGCGCAGCGGACCGGCGGTGCTCGTCCGCGCCACGCTGGTGCGGGCCCAGGCCGCGAACGCGGCAGGTGACGTCGTCACCGCCCGCCGGCTTGTCGCCCGGGCGCTCACGGAAGCCCGGCGGGAGAAGCTGCGGCGTCCCTTCGTGGAGGCCGGAGCGTGGGTCAGGCCCTACCTCGCGGATGCTCCGCTGCACGCCCTGGCCGCGGGCTGGCTCCTGCCGGGGTCCGCCGCGCGCAACCGGTCGCTCCCCCCGGAGACCGAAGCCGCTCCCGTCCTGGTGGAGCAGCTGAGCGCACGGGAGCGCGATGTGCTCCAGCGGCTGGCCCAGACGATGTCGGCCGAGGAGATCGCCGCCGACCTGTACGTCTCGGTGAACACGGTCAAGACGCATCTCAAGAGCGTCTACCGGAAGCTGTCGGTGAACCGACGCGGCGACGCCGTACGACGGGCGCGCGAGCTGCGGCTGCTGTGACCGCCGGCGGCCGAGACGTCGGCGGCCCCGGCGTCCGGCTCACCTCCGCAGGGTGAGGCCGCGGAGCGACCCGCTGCGGACCATCGGTACATAGGCGGTTGGCCTGGCGGAAAGTCGCCCGCGGGAGAGCAGCCCATGCAGTATGAGATCCGCGTCGACGGGCACATGTCGGAGACGTTGACCAGCGCTTTTCCCGAGCTGGAGCACGTGGTGATCTCCGGCCAGACGGTGCTGTTCGGCCCGCTCGTGGACGAGGCGCACCTGTACGGTCTGCTGGCCCGTTTCCAGTCGCTGGGGCTCCACGTGGTGGAAATGCGGCGGCTGCCGGAGTGACCGCGGGCGCGGAGCGGACCAGCGGAGCGGAACGGGTGCAGCAAAACGGTGCAGCGGAACGCCGGTGTCACGAGGAGACCTCGTGACACCGGCGCGGTGCTCGGCCGTCGGGACGGTCACGCCCTGGGTGACGGCCCCGCCTGCCAGTCGGATCAGGAACCGCTCCGGCTCTGGGCCTCGGCTCGCGCGATGGTCTCGGCCTCGCCCTCGGCCAGCCCGATCGCGACACCGTACGCCTGGGCGATGTGGCCCGCGGCCGACATGACGCGCGCGGTGCCCACCACGGGCGCGATCGCGACGAGAAGGTCCTGCAACTGCTCGACCGTGAAATCCGCTTTGAACGCCGGGTCGACGTGGGCCAGGTACGAGATGGCCGGCGCGTCCATGGCGACCAGAGCGGCGATGCGGGTGAGGACGACCGACCGCTGGTCCATGTTGCAGCGTTCCATGGAGTCGATGGTCATGGCGGCGAGTGTGTCGAGAACGGGGGCGTCGGATGCAGTGGCCATGGTGAACCGCCTCTCGGTGCTGTCGGGGAGGGCGAACCGCCACCCGCCTGACGCGGGTCCCCAGTGCCCCGGCGATCCGGTCTCAGCCTAGGCGCACCCGTCGGGCCCCGCGCGCGGAGCCGGCCGGCACCGACCGCGGACGCCGTTCACCCGCGAGGGGTGAACCGTCCCCGAACGGGGCCGCGGGACGCTGGCCCGGTGTGGTCCTCGGCCGGCGGGCCGGACTCCCCCACGCACCCCGGCGGTTCCGGCCACCAGCGACCGAGGAGACTCCATGGGGACGACGAGCGCTTCTCCGCCCTCGGACCCCGGCGGGGGCGAAGCCGGCCGGTACGTCATGACCGGTGAGGAACACGCCGAGTACGAACGGCTCCGCCGGGCCGCCGCCGCACGCCACCGCGTGGTGCGCCGGGCCGGGGCCTCGGTCCTGCTCCTGCTGACCCTGTTGCTGGCCCCCGTGGCGGTCGTCGCGGCCTGGCTGCACGACGAGGTCACCGACACCGACCGGTACGTGCAGACCGTCGCACCGCTGGCGTCCGATCCGGCCGTGCAGAACGCGGTCACCGACCGGCTGACCGAACGGGTGGTCGCCAATGTGGACGTGGAGGCGGTGACCGCGTCGCTGAGCAACGCGCTGGCCGACGCCGGGGCCCCGCCGGCCGTGGTGGACCGTTCGAAGGCCCTCGCCGGGCCGCTGCGCGCCGCCGTCACCGACGTCGTGCACCGCACCGTCAGCCGCGTCGTCACCAGCGACACCTTCCAGCAGGCGTGGGAGGTGTCCAACCGGCGCGCCCACGCGGCGGTGGTGAACATGCTCACCGGCGAGAACAAGGGAGCGCTCCGTGCCCAGGACGACACGGTCACGCTCGACCTCGGCACGGTGGTCGACCAGGTCAAACAGCGTCTCGTCGACGCGGGCTTCGAGAAGGCCACCGCGATCCCCGCGCCCGACCGGCAGATCGCCCTCTTCCAGACCGACAAACTGTCCGAGGCTCAGGACGCCATGCGGCTGCTGGACGTCGTCGGCAGCTGGCTGCCCGTGCTCACCGTCGTGCTCGCCGCGCTCGCCGTCTGGACTGCCCCGGCCCACCGGCTGATGCTGCTGGTGACCGCGACGGGCGTCGGCGTCATGATGGTCCTGCTGCTCGTCGCGCTGGCCGTCTTCCGCCGCGTCTACCTGGACGCCGTACCTCCGACGGCGCTTCCCCCCGACGCGGCGGCGACGATCTACGACACCTTCGTCCGCTTCCTGCGCGACAGCACCCGCACCCTGCTGGTCGTCGCCGTGATCACGGCGCTGGCCGCATACCTGTACGGCCCGGGGCGCGCGGCCCGGGGTGTGCGCACCCTGGCGCGGCGCGGCACCACCGCCGCCGGCCGTGCGCTGGGTCGCGCCGGTTTGCGCATGGGCCCGGCCGGGCGGTGGCTGGACGCCCACCGGGCGTGGACCACCGGCGCGGTCATCGCGGCCGGAGTCCTGGCACTGGTGCTGTGGAACCACCCCACCGCCGGGGCCGTGACCCTGGTCCTCTGCCTGGTCCTGGTGGCCATGGCCGTCCTGGCCGTGCTCGCCGCCACGGCGGAATCGGCCCCGGACGCGCCGTCGCCGGCCGGTGAACCCGGCCGGGCAGGGCCGTGAGCCGGCACGTCCCGGCGGCACGCTCACCCGTCGCGGGTGAGGTCCCCCCGGGCTGGCGTGCGCACGCTGAAGGTGAAGAAGGAACGGCTTGGGGCATACGGGGCAACCGAGCCCGGGACGGAGCAGAGAAATGGGTACAACGACGTATCTCGCCTACGACTATCCGCTGCTGAGCGCGTTCTGGACCATGCTGTGGTTCTTCCTGTGGATCATGTGGTTCGTCCTGCTCTTCCGGATCATCGTCGACATCTTCCGCGACGACACCCTCGGCGGCTGGGGCAAGGCCGGCTGGCTGGTGTTCACCATCGTGCTGCCGTTCCTCGGCGTGCTGGTGTACGTCATCGCCCGGGGGAAGACCATGGGCCGCCGGGAGATCGAGCACGTCCAGAAGCAGCAGGAGGCATTCGACGCCTACGTCCGTGAGGCCGCGGCCGGCGGCGGCCAGCCGAGCAAGGCCGACGAACTCGCCAAGCTCTCCGAGATCCGGGCTCGCGGTGACATCTCCGACGAGGAGTTCCGCCGGGCCAAGGATCTCGTACTGACCGGGCACAGCTCCTGACGCCTTCCGGCACCGCTGCGTCCCCGTCACTGAGCACAGTCAAGGAATCGAGGCAGAACGATGACCGCCACTCATGCGCCGCAGGCGCACAGCACGAAATACGCGTGGGCCGCGGGCCTGATGGTGTTCGCTGCCGTAATGCTCACGATCCTGGGCGTACTCGACGTCTTCCGCGGCATCATGGCGATCGCCCAGGACGACGTCTTCCTCGCCACCCGCAACTACGTCTTCGAGTTCGACCTCACCGGCTGGGGCTGGATCCATCTGGTCCTGGGAGCGGTCGCCGTGATCGTCAGCATCGGGCTGTACCAGGCGGCGACCTGGGCGAGGGTGGCCGGCGTGGCCATCGCCGGGCTGGTCATCATCGCCAACTTCCTGTCCCTGCCGTACTACCCGGTGTGGTCCGTCATCATGATCGCGATGTCGGGGTTCATCATCTGGGCCCTGTGCGTGGCACGGAAGGAAGACCTCGTCTGATCCCTTCGACCGCGCGCCGCGCGGCTGCGGGTCACACAGCGCCGGACGCTTTCCGGAACCCGGAGAGCGTCCGGCGAACGGCCGTCACAGCCGTGGCCGGAAGGCCCGGAGTTCGTCCCCGCCCGGCTGGACGACGCCGTAGGTGCTCTCGGGCACCTCGTTCCAGGCGCCGGGGAAGTCTCCGAGGGGCTCGGAGACGATGAGGCGAGCCGAGTCCGGGAGATCCCTCAGGTACTCGGTGTCCGGACGGCGCGACCGCAGGGCACCCACCCTGGTGCTGTAGTACAGCGAGCGGGAGGCGCCCTCGCTCGAGTACCGGAAGGCCCACAGCCGCTCACCGTCCGCCACCGCCACGGTCATCTGCAGGGGGTGGCGCACGCCGTGCGCGTGCCCGGTCCGCTCGATGAAGCCGGCCATGCGCTCCACGGCACCGGGCGGATCGTCCGTGAGACCGAACGTGAGGGAGAGGAAGAACATCAGCTCGGAGTCGGTGGAACCCTCGATATCGCTGTAGAGGGCGGGATCGACGGCCAGGGCCAGATCACGGCGGAGCCGGGAGAATTCACCGATGGATCCGTTGTGCATCCAGAGCCAGCGGCCTTTTCGGAAAGGGTGGCAATTGCTCTGCTGCACGGCCGTGCCGGTAGTGGCCCTGATATGAGCGAAGAAAAGACCCGAACGCACGTGATGGGCGACCTCTTGCAGGTTCTGGTTGTTCCAGGCCGGACCCACGTCCCGCAGAACACCCGGCGTGGGCAGCTCCTGCGCGTACCAGCCGATTCCGAATCCGTCTCCATTGGTGGTCTCCACGCCGAGACGAGAACGGAGGCTCTGATCGATCAGATTGTGTTTCGGTTCGAACAGGATTCTGCTGAGAAGGACGGGTGTTCCCGAATATGCGATCCAGCGGCACATGATGCTCCGCCCTCCCGAAAGGAAATAGGAGATCGCGAGCCGAGTCAAAGGCGCTCACCCACCAGTATGCATGCGGCTCGCCGCCGTGTATTTTCCGCGGCCCGCGCTGTGTGAGCGCCACCTGATCTGTTCAGGTGAACGCCCGGCCCGTGCCCCCTGCCCGGCGTGCGGGTGGGGAACAGACGCCTTTGACTGAGGCGGACACTTCCGGTTTTCGCGAACCCTCTGGAGGCGGCATGGCAGGGCGGCGTTGGGCACGCGACGCGGCGGGAGCGGCTCTGGCTGCGCTGGCTCTGGCCACGACAGCCGCATGCTCGGACGACCCCGGGAGCTCCTCGTCCACCCCGAGCGACGCGGTATCGGCCGCCTCCTCCCTCGCCTCCGAGGCATCCGGCGTGCTGTCCTCGGCCACGGCGGAGGCGAAGCGGCAGCTGGACGAGGTCAAGAACGGTGTCGACGCGAGGGACGAGGTGAAGATCGGCCACGTCACCACCGACAAGGAGGGGCGCGCGACGGCGACCGTGACCGCGCGCAACACCGCCGACGCCACCAAGTCCTTCGTCGTACAGGTCAACTTCAAGGACACCGGCGGCAACCTGCTCGACACGGTCGTCGTGACCATCGACGACGTGGCGGCCGGCAAGTCCGCCGAGGGCACCGCACGCAGCAACCGGAAACTCTCCGGCGCCCTGCGTGCCGACATCCCGACGGCACTCCGCTACTAGCCGGGCCGCTCGGCCGACTCCCCGGTCAGCGAACCCTTCCGCGCGGCTTGAGCGGGGTCGGCGGCAGTTGCGGGGCCGGCAGCGGATCGCCGTCGTAGCCCTTGACCACCCCGAATCTCGAGCCTTCCATCCAGTCCCGGCGAGCCTGGACGATCTCCTCCTGGGACCGTCCGATCCAGTTCCAGAACATGATCAGCTCCTCCTCGAACGGCTCGCCCCCCAGCAGCATCAGGCCGGCGTCCGACTCTGCGCGCAGCGGCAGTTCGGTGCGGCCGCAGCCGAGGTAGAGCATCGAGCCCGGCAGCACCGGCACGCCGTCGACGTGCGCCTCGCCGGACATGGACAGTACGGCGTACTCGAAGTCCGGCTCCAGCGGGAGGCGCACCCGCGCGCCGCGGGCGAGGGCCAGATCGGCGCCGACGATCGGGGTGTACGTCGTGCCGGGCGAGGTCGCGCCGTCGAGGTCGCCGAGGATCAGCGTGGCCGTCAGGCCGGGCGCGGTCACCACCGGCAGGTCCGCGTGGTGTTCGAAGCGGGGGTCGGTGTGACGGTGGCCGTCCGGCAGGGCGACCCACAGCTGCGCGCCGTGCAGGAAGCGGGCGTGCGCCTTGGGGCTCTCCTCGGAGTGGCTGATGGCCCGGCCGGAGGTCATCAGCCCCAGCTCGCGCGGGCGGATCGTCTGCAGGCTGCCGGTGGAGTCGCGGTGCAGCACCTCGCCCTCGTGCAGCCAGCTGACGGTCTGCAGGCCCATGTGCGGGTGCGGGGGCACCTGCATGCCGGGCTCGTCGGCGATGTCGTCGGGGCCGTAGTGATCGACGAAGCACCAGGCGCCGACCATGCGGCGGCCCAGGTTGGGCAGCAGGCGGCGGACCTCGGAGGACTCACCGAGCTTGACCCGGCGAGGGCTGAGGAGTTCGCGCACCGGCTCCGCGACGACGAAACCACGGCCACCGCACGGGGCGGGAACCGCCTCGCGATCAAGATTGCTCATGCGGCCAACCTAGCCCCGCAGTGCAGCGCGCGTCAGTCCCCCACCGGGGGCCATCCACGTCGGACCGGCGAGGCGCGGCCACCACGGCCAGGTAGTGGAATATTCAACCACCACTTTCGGTTGTCCGCGGTGTCGAAGGAGGTCTCGAGTGGAGACGACGTACTACGGCCACGGAACGCCCGCGGAGCGCTGGGAGCGCGCCCGGATGTTCTTCGACGCCAGGGACTACGCGGCCGCGGCGCGCGTGCTGGCCGCACTGGTCGAGGAGGTGCCGGAGCAGACCGGGCCGCGGCTGCTGCTGGCACGGGCCTACTACCACTCCGCCCAGCTCGGGCGCGCGGAGGCCGAGCTGCGCGTCATCGTCGAGCGCGACCCGGTGGAGCACTACGCCCGGCTGATGCTCGGCCGGACGCTGCAGCGGAAGGGGCGGCACGAGGAGGCGGCGTCGCACCTGCGCGTCGCGGCGGCGCTCGCGGGGGACTTCGCGCAGGTCTGAACCCCGGACCGCACGGGTCTGCGCCGCGGACCGCACGGAGAGGGTGGGGGGCGGGTTCCCGGAGCCGGCCCCCCCCCCCGTCCGGCGGGGGCACCCCTCCTCCCCGCCCCCCAACGTGGCGCATCACCCAACCACACGCCTCAGACGAGAGA
>NZ_JBVIIE010000029.1:0-88950 GCF_055569945.1 Streptomyces sp. NPDC031340 | reverse complement strand
ACCGCGGGGTTGCATCCCGCGGACGGCAGGGGGGGGGGGGGGGCCGGTCCCCGGGACCCCCCCCCCACCCGTGTCAGGCGGGCGCGCCGCGCCGCCGCGCCCGCCGGTGGGCCGCCTCGCCGAGCAGCACGTCGACGGCGAGGAAGGCGGCCAGCGGAACACCGAACAGCGGCACGAACCAGCCGAGGACGGCCACGCCCGCCACCAGCGGGACGAGGAGCTGCGGCGGCACCCGCTGCCAGGCGCCGCGCGGGACCGGCCGCCCGAAGGCCCGTCCGCGGCCGCGCTGCCACCACATGCGGTAGCCCCAGACGATCAGCAGCACCAGCGCGAGCGCGAGCAGCATCAGGGCGATCTGGTTGACCGGGCCGAAGAGGACGCCGGTGTGCAGGTCGATGCCCCAGCGGGTCAGCTTCGCCAGCAGCGGGTAGTCGGCGAACCGCAGCACGTCGGTGACCTCACCGGTGACCGGGTCGACCGCGACCGAGTCCTGCTTCTCCGGCCAGCTGCGCTGCACCTGCTTGACGACGTAGGCGGAGTCCGCGTCGACGGGCGGCACGATCTCCACCGGGTCGGTCAGCCCCTTCGCCCGGGCCGCCGCCAGCACCTCGTCGAGACCGGCGCCCCGCTCCGCTCCCCCGCCCAAGACGGCGCCGCCGTGGCCGGCGTGCTCACCGCCGGCCGTCGCCGAGACGGACGGGGTGGCCTGGCCGAGCGCGGTGCGCAGCTCGGCGATGTTCGCCCCGGCGTACGTCGACCAGGTCAGGCCGGTCGCGGAGAGGAAGAGGAAGCCGGCCGCGGCCCAGACGCCGACCGTGCCGTGCAGGCCCAGCGTGCGGCGCCGTCCGGCGGTGCCGCGCACCGCGCGCAGGGCGCGACGCCGGGAGAACCACAGCACCAGCCCGCCGCCCGCGATCACCCACAGCCAGCTCGCCGCGAACTCGCTGTAGACGCGGCCGGGTTCGCCCAGGCGCAGGTCGCGGTGGAGTTCGTCGATCCAGGTCCGCAGCGGCAGCGCGCCGGTCGAGCCGTACTGTTCCAGCGCGCCGCGCACCTCGCCGGTGTACGGGTCGACGAACACGGCGAGGGTGTGGCCGGCGGCGACGCCCTCGACGCCGGACAGCAGCACCCTGGTGGTGGCGTCGGCCGCCGGGGAGGGGCGCACGGCCGAGACCGTGCCCTCCGGGTGGGCCTTGCGCGCGGCGGACACCTGGCGGGAGACGGGCAGCTTGGCCCTCCCCACCTCGGCGACGGTCAACTCGTGGGAGTACACGAGCTTTTCGGCCTGGAGGGCGCCGGCGTACAGGAAGCCGGTGACGGCGGCGACGAGCAGGAAGGGCGCCACGACGACTCCGGCGTAGAAGTGCAGGCGCAGGATCAACGGCCGTAACGGCGCGAGGAATCCGGAGGACGTCGGCGCGGGGTCGGGGTGCCGCGGGGCCTCGTCGGTGGCGGTCGGGGAAGCGGTGGGCATCGGCGGGCTCTCCGGGACGGGAAGGGGAACGGGGACAGGGGCAGGGAAAGGGGCAGGGGAAGGGGCAGGGGCGGGAGTGGCCGCGGTGATTCAGGTGACTGCGGTGGTGTCTCAGTCGTCGGGTGCGGACGGCGCCGGGTTCCCGCCGGGCGCGTGTGTCCTGCGTCACAGGACGGAACGTCCCTGCGCGGCCGTCGTGGCATGCTTGCCGGATGGCAACATCCCGTGACCGTGCGCCCCTTGCCGACCTGGTCGAGGAACTCCTCGCCGCCGGCGGCCCGCTGCCGATCGTCGCGGCGGGCGATCCGGTGCTGCGGCGCGCCGCCGAGCCCTTCGACGGCCAGCTGGATCCCGCCCTGTTGGCCCGCTTCGTGGCCGCCCTGCGCGTCACCATGCGTACGGCGCCGGGCGTCGGCCTCGCCGCGCCGCAGGTCGGGGTGGCCCTGCGGCTAGCGGTGATCGAGGACCCGGCGCCCGTGCCGCAGGAGGTGCGGCTGGCCCGCGGCCGGCTGCCGCAGCCGTTCCGGGTGCTGGTCAACCCGTCCTACGAGCCCGTCGGCCCGGCCCGTGCCGCGTTCTTCGAGGGCTGCCTGAGCGTGCCCGGCTGGCAGGCGGTGGTCGCCCGGGCGGCCGAGGTCCGGCTGCGCTGCCAGGACGAGGCCGGCCGCCCGGTGGACGAGGTGTTCACCGGCTGGCCGGCCCGGATCGTGCAGCACGAGACGGACCATCTCGACGGTGTGCTGTACCTCGACCGCGCCGAGCTGCGCTCGCTGTCGTCGAACCAGGAAATGGCGCGGCGCTGGGCACAGCCGACACCGGTCGAGGCGGCCCGGTCCCTCGGCTTCGACCTGCCGTGAGGGACCGGCCGAACGACCGTGCCCGGTGGGTCAGTTGTCGCGGTAGGCCTCCAGCAGCCGCAGCCACACCTCGCTGAGCGTCGGGTAGGACGGGACCGCGTGCCAGAGGCGGTCGACCGGGACCTGGCCGACCACGGCGACCGTCGCCGAGTGGATCAGTTCGCCGACGCCCGGGCCGACGAAGGTGACGCCGAGCAGGATCTCGCGTTCGAGGTCGACGACCATGCGGGCCCGCCCGCGGTAGCCGTCGGCGTACAGGCCGGCGCCGGCCACGGAGGAGAACTCGACGTCGACGGCGCGGACCCGGTGGCCGGCCCGTTCGGCGTCGGCCAGCGACAGGCCCACGGCCGCCGCCTCCGGGTCGGTGAAGACGACCTGGGGGACAGCGGCGTGATCGGCGGTGGCCGCGTGGGCGCCCCACGGGTCGGACTCCGGGATCGGCGTGCCGGAGGCGCGGGCCGCGATGGCGGCGCCGGCGATGCGGGCCTGGTACTTGCCCTGATGTGTGAGCAGGGCGCGGTGGTTGACATCGCCGACGGCGTACAGCCAGTCGGTGCCGGTGACCCGCAGGCTGTCGTCGACGGTCAGCCAGGAGCCGGGTTCCAGACCGACGGTTTCCAGGCCGATGTCGTCGGTGCGCGGGGCGCGGCCGGTGGCGAAGAGGATCTCGTCGGCCTCGATGCGCTCGCCGCCGTCGGTGACGACCACGACCGTGCCGTCCTGACGGGACACGGCCCGTACCGAGGTGCCGGTGCGCACGTCGACACCGGCCTCGGTGAGGGCGTCGGCGACCAGTTCGCCGGCGAAGGGCTCCATGCGGCCCAGCAGTCCCTTGCCGCGTACCAGGAGCGTGACGCGGGAGCCGAGGGCCTGCCAGGCGGTGGCCATCTCGGTGGCGACGACCCCGCCGCCGACCACGACCAGCCGGCCGGGCGCCGCCTTGGCGCTGGTGGCCTCCCGGCTGGTCCAGGGCGCCACCGCGTCGAGGCCGGGCAGGTCGGGCAGGAGGGCCCGGCTGCCGGTGCAGACGGCGACGGCCTGCCGGGCGGTGAGGACCTTGCCGCCGACGGTCACGGTGCGCGGGCCGGTCAGGCGGCCGTGGCCGCGGTAGAGGTCGGCTCCGATGCCGTCGAGCCACTGGAGCTGGCCGTCGTCCTTCCAGTGGGAGGTGTACTCGTCCCGCCGGGCGAGCACCGCGGACGCGTCGAGGGGGCCCTGGACCGCCTGGCTCAGGCCCGGCAGGCGGCGGGCGTCGGCCCGCGCGATGACCGGGCGCAGCAACGCCTTGCTGGGCATGCACGCCCAGTACGAGCACTCGCCGCCGACCAGTTCGCTCTCCACGACCGCGGTGGAGAGGCCTGCCGCACGGGTGCGGTCGGCGACGTTCTCCCCCACGGGCCCGGCTCCGAGCACCACGACGTCGTACACGAAGGTTTCCGTTTCCGTCATGGGGTCAGTCTGGTGGGTGGTGTGCCCCGTGGCCACACGGGTATGGGCGCGGAATACGCGACCGGTCGGCCGCGTTGTGCGGACGGCTTCGACCCGACCCCCCAGGAAGCAGGGATTCACGTCATGAGCAGCACCGTGGAGCTCACCAAGGAGAACTTCGACCAGACGGTCACGGACAACGAGTTCGTCCTGATCGACTTCTGGGCGTCCTGGTGCGGGCCGTGCCGTCAGTTCGCGCCGGTGTACGAGAAGGCTGCCGAGGAGAACCCGGACCTGGTGTTCGGCAAGGTGGACACCGAGGCCCAGCCGGAGCTGGCGGCCGCGTTCGGCATCCAGTCGATCCCGACGCTGATGATCGTGCGTGACCAGGTCGCCGTGTTCGCGCAGCCGGGCGCCCTGCCGGAGGCCGCCCTGACGGACGTCATCGGGCAGGCCCGCCGGCTGGACATGGACGAGGTCCGCAAGGCCGTGGCCGCGCAGCAGGCGCAGGCCGGGCAGAACGGGGAGTAGCGGCACCCCTGTTCCGGGGCGCCCCCGTTCCGGGGCGCCGCGTACGTCCGGGGCGTCGTGTCGGAGAGACACGGCGCCCCGTTTCCGTGCACCCTCCACGGGCGGTGCGGCAGCCGGGCGGTCAACTGGAGTCGCGGTGCACCACCGTGGCCCCCAGCACCTTGTGCGTCCCGGGCGCGGCGCCGGGGTCGCGCACCGCGCGGTCGACCAGTTCGGCGAGGTCGCGGCCGGACGGCAACTCGATGTGTACGGTGCTCAGGCGGGGCCGCAGCAGGCGGCCGAGCATCAGGTCGTCGGCGCCGATGACGGCCGTGTCCTCCGGGACGCGGACGCCCTCGTCCTGGAGGGCGCGCATCAGCAGCATCGCGTACTCGTCGTTGTACGCGAACACCGCGTCCAGGCCGAGGCCGCGCCAGCGGGCGGCGAGCCGGGCGGCGCTCTCCTCCGTGTAGGCGAGGGGCAGTTCGGTGACGGTGGCGGCGGTGCCGCGCAGGGCGCCGCGCACGCCGTCGAGGCGGGGCAGCGAGAAGGTCGCCAGGCCCTCCTCCTCCGGGACGACGACCCCGATACGGCGCCGGCCGCGGTCGTGCAGATGGCGGGCCGCGCAGTGGCCGACGGCCTCGTGGTCCATGAGCAGGGCGTGGGCGCCCTCGACGGACGCGGGCCCGAGAGTGACGACGGCACGGGCGCCGGAACCCTTGAGCACGGCCACGCCCTGCGGGCCGAGCCCGGCGCCGGGCACCAGGACGGCGACGGGGCGCAGTTCCGCCCAGGCGCGGGCGGCCTCGTCGCTGTGCAGGCCGACGGTGCCGTACTGCACGACCGTGTAGTCGAGGCGGCCGAGCGCCCACTGGAGTTCGTTGATGAACCGGCCGTACAGCGCGCCGACGGGGATGGCCGGGGCGGGCATCAGGACCATGCGGCTGTGTCCGGCGCGCAGGCTGCGGGCGGCCGCGTGCGGCACGTACCCCAGTTCCTTCGCGGCCTCGCGGACCCGGCGGCGCGTGGGCTCGCTGATGCGCACGGCGCTGGTGTTGTTCAGGACGTAGGAGACGGTCGCGCGCGAGACGCCGGCCAGGCGGGCCACGTCGGCACTCGTGGGCACGGAACGCGGCGTGGGTGACGGGGGCGCGGGCGTGTTCGGTATCTGCACCATGACGTACCGCATCTTGGCAGAAGCTCGGCCCGGCACTCCGAGGGGGTGAACGCGGGACCGGCCGGCCTCGGGACCGCACCGAAGCCCCACGGGACCTCATCGACGAACTTTTGGACGAACATGTTCGTGACGAACTTGTTCTGCACGAACATGTTCGTTACGGTCTTCTCATGACCGACCGCCCCGACACCCCCCGCAGCCGCCGTGAGCGCCCGGCCAAGCCCGCCCTGAGCAGGGCGGGCATCGTGGCCACGGCCGTCGCCGTGCTGCGCGCCGAGGGTCTGCAGAAGGTGACCATGCGACGTCTGGCGCAGGAGCTCGACACCGGCCCGGCCTCGCTGTACGTCTACGTCCGCAACACCGCGGAGTTGCACGCGGCCGTCCTGGACGAACTCCTCGGCACGGTCGGCCCGGCGCCGGCCGGGGGCTCGTGGCGGGACCGGCTGCGGGGCGTGCTCACCGCGTACACCGCGATGCTCCTGGAGCACCCGAGCCTCGCCCGCTCCGCGCTCACCGCCCGGCCCAGCGGGCCGAACTACCTCGATCTGATCGAGACGTTGCTGGCCCTGCTCGACGAGGGGGGTGTGCCGCCCGCGCAGGCCGCGTGGGGCGTGGACCTGCTGCTGCAGCTCGCCACCGCGACGGCCGCCGAGCACGCCGACGAGGCGTCCGAGGAGGACTGGGACGCCCTCCGCGACGCCCTGCACGGCGCCTCCGAGCAGGACCACCCGCACATCGCGGCTCTCGCCGGCCACCTGCTGTCGGGCGCCGGCCCCGAGGACCGCATGGCGTGGGGGTTCGAGGTGCTGATCGCCGGCATCGCGCGGACCGCCGTGCCCGTTCCACCGCCACACCCGGCCGACTCCGAGGAGAACTCATGACCACCCACCACCCGATCGCGATCGTCGGCGCCGGACTCGGCGGCCTCACCCTCGCCCGCGTCCTGCGTCTGCGCGGCGTCGAGGCCGCCGTCTTCGACCTGGAGCCCTCCCCCGCCACCCGCACCCAGGGCGGCATGCTCGACATCCACGACGACTCCGGCCAGGAGGCGCTGCGGGCGGCGGGCCTGCACGAGGAGTTCCGCTCCCTGGTCCACCGGGGCGGCGAGGCCATGCGGATCCTCGACAAGGACGCGGTGGTCCGCATGGACGAGCCGGACGACGGGGACGGCGAGCGCCCCGAGATCGACCGCGGCGACCTGCGCGGTCTGCTGCTCGGTTCACTGCCCGAGGGCACGGTGCGCTGGGGCGCGAAGGTCACCGGCGCGCGCCCGCTGGGCGACGGCCGACACGAGGTGACGCTCGCCGACGGCGCCGCCTTCACCACGGACCTGCTGGTGGGCGCCGACGGCGCCTGGTCGCGGATCCGGACGCTGGTCTCCGACGCGGTGCCCGTCTACTCCGGCGTGTCGTTCGTCGAGGCCGACCTGCGGGACGCGGACGCACGCCACCCGGTCGGCGCCGAGGTCGTCGGCGGCGGGCTGCTGTTCGCCCTCGGAGCCGGCAAGGGCTTCCTCGCCCACCGGGAGACCGACGGCAGCCTGCACGTGTACGCGGCGCTGCGGGTCGCCGAGGACTGGCTCGACTCGGTCGACTTCACCGACACCGCGGCCGCCAAGGCGGCCGTGCTGGAGCATTTCGCCGACTGGCACGAGAGCCTGCGGGCGCTGGTCGGCGACGCCGACGGCGCCCTGGTCCCGCGGCGGATCCACGCCCTCCCGGTCGGGCACCGCTGGGAGCGCGTCCCCGGCGTCACCCTGCTCGGCGACGCCGCGCACCTGATGTCCCCGTTCGCCGGGGAGGGGGCGAACCTGGCCATGCTCGACGGCGCGGAACTGGGCCTGGCGATCGCCGCGGCCCCGGGCGAGACCGAGGCCGCGCTCGCGGCGTACGAGGAGAGGCTGTTCCCCCGCAGCGAGAAGTCGGCCGCCGAATCGGCCGCCAACGCCGTGCTGCTGTTCCGCGACGACGCACCGCAGGGGCTGCTGGACGCGTTCGCCGTCTGGCACTGAGCCGCCGGACCAGGCGGGAAGCCGGACCAGGCGAGGGGGCCGGACCAGGCGAGGGGGCCGGACCAGGCGAGGGGGCCGGACCAGGAGGGAAGCCGGATCAGGCGGGGAGCGGGGTCTGCGTCACGCGGGCCACCAGGTCGGTCCAGCCCACCTCCAGCCGCTCCATCGGCATCCCGCGCTCCCGGGTCAGATGGTGGATCAGACCGGGGTCGAGGTACCCCATCAGCACCTGGGCGAGCACTTCGCAGTCGGCGTCCGGCACGATCTGCCGCAGCAGGACGACGACGTGCATGGAGAGCGCCTGGATCGACGGGTGCGCGTACCGCCGGTTCGGCCCCGCCTGGGCGGCCAGCCGCAGGTCCAGCTGCTCGGCCGAGCGGTACAGCACCGCCACGCCGAACGCCCGCAGCCGGTCCAGGGGCGGCGCGCCGGGGCCGAGCGGCGGCGGTCCGCCGAGGAAGTCGGCCTGCAGCTTCTTCGCGGAGTGGTCGAGCAGCGCCATCAGCAGTCCGGTGCGGTCGCCGAACCGGCGGAAGACGGTGCCCTTGCCCACGTCGGCCGCCACGGCCACCGCCTCCATGGTGACCCCGTCCACACCGTGCTCGGCGATCAGGCGGGTGGCCGCCTCCAGCAGCCGGGCACGGTTGCGCGCGGCGTCGGCCCGCAGGCACGGCTCGTCCTCGAGGGAGCTGAGCTGCAGCAACTGGGGCTCACCGGAGGGCTGGACCGACTCGGGGAAAGGCGGCGGGGCGCTGGGCATGAACACAGCGTAAAGCATGGGAACAAAACTGGACCGCGGTCCGCTTAGGGTGCTACAACAGCTAAGCGGACCCCGGTCCGCATTGCACGACCGTGACTCGCACCCCCCTTGGAGTTCCCATGTCTGTTCGCATCCTTGCCCTCGTCGGCAGCCTTCGCGCCGGGTCGCACAACCGCCAGCTCGCCGAAGCGGCCGCCAAGCTGGCCCCCGAGGGCGCCGACGTGGTGCTGTTCGAGGGCCTCGGCGACATCCCCTTCTACAACCAGGACATCGACGTCGAGGGCAGCGTCCCGGCCGCCGCCGCGGAGCTGCGCGAGGCCGCCCGGGGCGCCGACGCATTCCTGCTCTTCTCCCCCGAGTACAACGGCTCCATCCCGGCCGTCCTGAAGAACGCCATCGACTGGCTGTCGCGTCCGTACGGCGCCGGCGCCTTCGGCGGCAAGCCGGTCGCCGTGATCGGCACCGCCTTCGGCCAGTACGGCGGTGTGTGGGCGCAGGACGAGACCCGCAAGTCCGTGGGCATCGCCGGCGGCAAGGTGATCGAGGACATCAAGCTGTCCATCCCGAACTCCATCACCCGCTTCGCCGAGACCCACCCGGCCGACGACGCCGAGGTCGCCGCCCAGGTGACCGAGGTCGTCGCCCGTCTGCGGGGCCACGCGGGCGAGGCCGTCGCCGCCTGACCCGACCCCGGCCGGATCACGGGGAGGCGCGGACACCGCGGGCCTCCTCGACCCCCGCCCCGGCCACGGGTCCCCAGGGGCCGGAGCCACGCGCTCCGGCCCCTTCCCTACAGCCCCTCCCCTACGGCCTTTTCGGCGAGGCCTGATCCGCACGGCCGGTTCCGCGAGGCTCGTCCGGCGCCTTCCCCGCGCCGCCGTCGTTCAGTCCAGCTCGGCCAGGCGCCGGACCGCCGGGGCCGCGAAGCTCTCGATCCAGCCGGCCGACTGCCCGACGCGGGGGGGGAGGATCACGGTGTCGAGGCCCAGCTTCGTGTAGCCCTCCATGTCCCTCAGGAAGGCGTCGAGGTCGCCCGTGGTGGCCGGTTTCGAACGCTCTCGAAGTCAAGCGCCGCCGCGGGGGTGGACGTCCGGTCGGCGTACCGCGCAGCCTCCGCGCCGGAGACAAGTTGCATGCGCGCCCTACACGCCCAAGCCGACATTTTCACCGGTGCCCTATCCTGGAGCACAGCCAGCATCCCGGGACGGAGGACCCAGGCCCATGACCGCGACGGATCCGGCGCTCACCGCCCTCGCCCAGGGCTGGTGCGCCCTCTCGCTGCTGCACGGCAGGATCGAGGCCCACATCGAGCGCGCGCTGCAGGCCGGACACGATCTGAGCGTGCGCGAGTACTCGCTGCTGGACGTGCTGAGCCGGCAGCACGACGGCGAGGGCGGCCATCTGCAGATGAAACAGGTCGCGGACGCGGTCGTCCTCAGCCAGAGCGCGACGACCCGGCTGGTCACGCGCCTGGAGGACCGCGGCCTGCTCACCCGCTACCTCTGCCCGACCGACCGGCGCGGCATCTACACGAACGTCACCGAGGCGGGTCTCGAACTGCTGGAGCAGGCCCGCCCCACCAATGAGGCGGCGCTGCGGGAAGCCCTGGACGAGGCCGCGCGGAACCCGGAACTCGCCCCGCTCGTAACGGCGGTCGAGACGCTCCACACACCCGCCTGACGAAATGGGACGCCTTCACGTACGGCGCCCGACACCCCGGCATCGGTGAGGCGGAGCGGCCTCAGCGCAGTGCGGAGGCCCGCTGTTCGAGGCGGCGCAGGGCGGTGCGCGCCCACTCGACGTTGGCCCGCTCGAGGGCGAGGCCGCCCAGCAGGGTCAGGTAGGGGCCGATGCGTTCGGCGGTGGCGAAGTAGTCGTCCTCGCCGCGGCCGGCGAGGAGGCGTTCCTGAAGGCGCTCGTAGCGGGCGAGCTTGGCGGCGGACCGCTCCATGCGCTCGACGACGGCGGCCCGTACGGCCTCGATGTCGCCGGTGTCGCCGATGTCGACGCACTGGACCTTGACCATCAGCTCGTCCCGGATGGCGGTCGGCCGGGCGGGGACGTCGGCGACGTAGTCGCGGAGCACCGCGAGACCGGCGTCGGTGAGCGAGTAGAGCCGCTTGTTGGGACGCCGCTGCTGCTGCACGACCCGCGCGGAGACCAGCCCCTCGCTCTCCATGCGCTCCAGCTCCCGGTAGAGCTGCTGTGGGGTGGCCATCCAGAAGTTGGCGACCGAGGCCTCGAAGCCCTTCGCGAGGTCGTATCCGGATGCCTCGCCCTCCAGGAGCGCGGCCATCACAGCGTTGCGCAATGCCATTGCCCCAAATTAACACCGTGTTGATCAGCCGAGGGGCGGCCGTGGGGAGGCTGTCGGGGCGATGGTGGCCGTGGGGCCCTGGCCGGTCCTCGGCGGACCGGGCAGGGCCCCGGCGGGTCAGCTGACGTTCAGCGCGGTGTCGTCGATGACGAACGACGTCTGGAGGGTGGAGCCCTCGGTGCCGGTGAACTTCAGGGTGACGGTCTGGCCGGCGTAGCTCGCCAGGTTGAAGCTGCGCTGCGTGTAACCGCTGGCGGCGTTGAGGTTGGAGTAGGTCGCCAGGGTGCCCAGGACCGTTCCGGAGCTGTTGAGGACCTGGACCTTGAGCGTGTCGTAGGCGGTGCTGGTGGTGGTCTCCGCCGTGTCGACGTGCAGGTAGAAGCTCAGGGTCGCGGTGGTGCAGCCGGAGGGGACGGTGACCGACTGGGAGAGGGTGTCGGTGTTGGCGGAGCCGTAGCCGTTGAGCCAGGCGTAGTAGGAGCCCGTACGGGCCGACTCGCCGGTGGAGTTGGTGATGACGCCACTGGTGCCGCTCCACGTGGTGGCACCCGACTCGAAGCCGTTGTTGCCGAGCAGCTGGGCGGCGGTGCAGGTGGTGGAGCCACCGCCACCGCCACTGCTGGTGCCGGTGCCGGACAGCCAGGCGGTGGCGTTCAGGGCGAGCGCCGCGTTGGTCGCGCCGGAGTCGTTCCAGCCGTCATAGAGGGTGTTGCCGGACTGGCCGGTGCCGTCGTCGATGGGCGAGCTGTCGCCCCAGAAGGCGACTCGGCCGCTGCCGAAGGTGCTGGTGGCGAAGAACGCGCCGGTGTTGCCGGAGTAACCGGTACGGTACAGCAGGCCCTTGACGGAGGAGTTGTCCGACGGCTTCAGGGTGGCGGTGGTGCCGCTGGCGATCAGGCTCTTGGTGACGGTGCCGAAGGAGCCGTGCAGCACGGGGTCGGTGCTGTCGCTGATGGCCGTCGGGTAGTCGGAGCTGATGCTGAGCGAGTCGATGGAGAAGCCGAACGGGTCGGTGGAGTCGACGCTGTTGTTGGTCATCAGGTCGTTGAAGATCTCGACCGCGTCGTAGCCGTCGTTGTTGCGGTCGGCGCCGGTGTGGTCGGAGATCATGAACAGCCCGCCGCCGTTCTTGACGAAGTTCATGATCGCCGTCTTCTCGGCGGTGGTGAAGAGGGTGTTGGGCTCCGGCAGGACCAGCGTGTCGAAGTTCGACAGGTCGGTGGTGGAGGAGCCGCCGTAGCTGAGGCTGGAGCCCGACGGGAGGGTCTTCTGGCTGTAGCTGCCGGTCTTCTGCAGCGCGACGCCCCAGGAGGACAGCGCGCCGGTCCAGTCCGTCTCGGCGGACGGGGAGGAGTTCTGGCCGAGCGGGTCGGGCTGGCTGGTGGAGATGATCCAGTCGGCGTTGCCGGCCGTCTCGGCGTGGGCGTTGTCGAACAGGATGCGGTGGGTGGTGGCCGCGTGGGCGGGGGTGGCGGTGGCCGTCGCCTGCACGGCGGCGCCCGCGGTGAGCAGGCCGAGCGCGGCGAGGGCGGTGGTGAGTCTGTGGCGGAACCTGCTGTGTCCGAGCATCCGGCATACCTCCGTGGGGAGTCGGGGACGAAGCGGTGCGGGGGCCGGAACTACGCGCGTAGACGCTGGGCACGTCTGCGCGCGTAGAAATCGGGTCGCACGGCACCCGCGCGACCGATCGGTTGAACGGTACATGGCAATCCGAGGGGTGAACAGGCGCCATGGGAATGCTGCGCCCCAAGATTGACCCGGCGTTGGCCGGCGGTTGAACTCGAGCGGACTGTACGGGGTGCGAGGGGGCATGAGGACTGTGCGGGGACCTTGAAGTAATGGGGTGGAAAATGGAGATCTCCGGCATCATCAGTGCCATCGTGATCGGCATCGTCATCGGCGTCCTGGGTCGGCTCGTGCTGCCCGGCCGCCAGCGCGTCGGCATCCTGCTGACGATCCTCGTCGGCATCGTGGCCGCGCTGATCGGGTCCGCCATCGCGAACGCCCTCGACGTCGCCGACACGAACGGCGTGGACTGGATCGAGTGGCTCATCCAGATCGGCCTGGCCGCACTGGGCATCGCCGCCCTGGACCGGTCGCGGGTACACCGCTGACGGCACCGGGCCCGTTTACCCGGCCCCGGCCGCACCGCTCGCCGGTCGGCACCGGACAGCCGCACCGGGGCACCCGCACCGGGACACCCACACGGAGAGGCGGCCGGAACCGGGCACCCGGCGGGACGGCGGCCAAGGTTCGCGTGCGCCCGGCGGGACAGCGGCCGAGGCTCACGGGCGCCTTGCGGAGAGGCCGCCCGGCCCCGGAGGCGCCCGCGGGGGCGGAGCCGTCGGTCTTCCGGGGCGGCCCGGACCCGGACCCGCCGACCGGAGCCCCCTCGGCGGTCGGCGGGCCCGCCGCCTCCACCCTGTGCGCCGGAACGTCGGGGATCGCCATGCCGGCGCCTCGAGAGGCGGTCCCCCGGGCGACGGCGCGTGCCCCATCATGCGGATTGCACGGCGTGTGGTTGCACGGCGTGCGGCACGGACCCCCATCCGAACCGCGTGCGGCGCGGCCCCATCCGAGCCGCGTACGGCGCGGCCCCCCGTCCGCCCGGTCGCGCCGTCCTCGGCTGCCCGCCGTTCGACCCCCGTCGGCCGGCCCTCAGCCGGCCTGGGCGAGGGCCGCCAGACCCTCACGCGGAGACGGGTGGACGGGGCTCCAGCCCAGTTCCCGCTCCGCCTTGGCCGTGGAGACCCGCAGGTTCGTCGACATCACGGCGTGCGCGTACGACATCGGCCGCATCAGCCACAGCGGCACCTTCACCGGCCTGGGCAGCCCGAACCGCTCCGCCACGCACAGGAGATGAGCGCGGAACCCGAGCGGGGTGCGGTCCGCGACGTGGTACGCCTGACCGGGGCGGCCGCGTTCCACCGCCGCCACCACCGCGCGCGCCGCGTCGGTGAGCTCCACCCACGGCAGGACCCGGCCGTGGTCGTCGGGGACGGGCAACTGCCGCTTGCGCAGCAACGGCAGCAGGGCATCGGTGCCGCCGGGCCCGTAGAACAGGCCGAAGCGGAGGGCGACACCCTCAAGACCGGGCGCCGAGAGGGTGAGTTGTTCCTTGACGCGCATGCCTTCGAGGTGCCGTTCCAGTTCCGGCGTGGTGCCGCGGGGTCCGAAGACGTCGTCCTCGGTGAGGGGGCGGTCGCCGAAGTCCCCATAGCCGTGACCGAAGACCATGGACTCGCTCACGAAACGGCGGGCGCCCGTGGCCTGCGCGGCCTCGACGAGGTGGGCGGTGCCCTCGGTGCGCAGCGCGTCGGTGGCGTACATGTCGCGGTGCCGCACGGGCGACTTGCGCAGGGCCGTCGCCGCGTGGATCACGGTGTCGAAGTGCCGTCCGTCGACCGCGCGCAGCAGGGCGTCGCGGTCCAGCAGGTCGGCGCGGACGCCGTTAGCGGGCCCCCGCCCGAGTCCGGTCACCTCGTGGCCCGCCTCGGTCAGGGCGCGGGTGATGTGCCGGCCGAGGACGCCGCTCGCGCCGGCGAGGAGGATGCGCTGGTTCGTTCCGTTCGTCGTCATGCCCCTGCGACGGACCGGACGGCCGCGGATGTGACATCCCCGGCAGTACGCGCCCACGTCAGGCGGCGGGCGGTGTGTACGTGTACGGGGTGGTCGTGGTCAGCGGCTCGAAGCCGAGGCGTTCCAGAACGGGGCGGCTCCGGGCGGAGGCGTCGACCTGGAGGTAGCGGTATCCGCGCTCGACGGCGGCCCGGGCCCGGTGGGCGACCAGGGCCCGGTAGACACCTCGCCCGCGCCACTCCTCGACGGTGCCGCCGCCCCACAGACCCGCGAACCGGGTGCCGGGCACCAACTCCATGCGGGCGGCGCTCACCGGCTCGTCACCGGCCAGCGCCACGACGGCGACGAGCGTGTCCGGGGCGGCCGTGAGCCGGGCGAGCAACCGGTGGCGCGTCCGGGAGCCGTCGCCGCCGAAGACCTTCCGGTGCACGTCCGCCGCGAGACCGACGCCCGCCGCGTCGGTGACGGGCAGCAGCCGGATCCCCGCGGGCGGCCCGGCGTCGAGGTCGAGGTCCGCCGCTTCGGCGACCATCAGCGTCTCCTCCGGCAGGGGCACGAACCCGGCGCCCTCCAGCCGCCGGCCGAGGTCCACCGGCAGGTCGTGCCCGTACAGCTTCCACTCGCACGGGCGCCTCAGGCGGGTGAAGTACGCGAGCTGTCCGGCGATCGCCGCGTCCGCGTCCGCGGCGTCCAGCCCGGACCAGACGACGCCGTTCCAGCCCTGCGCCGGGGCGACCTGGCGGACGACGGCGCCGACCCGCTCCACGCGGGCGTCCGGGCCGTCCGGCCGGGCGCCTTCGCGCATGTCACGGTCGTAGAGCGCGAGTACCGAGGAACGATCCATACGGTCACCCCAGCATCGAGGGGTGTACGGCGGCAACGGCTTTACGCGGGCACCGCGCCCTCGCCGGCCTCCGGCCGGACCGCGGCAGGGCAGGCACGCGCGGCGGGCCGCGGTTGCGGGCGGGGCAGGCGCGGGCGGCCGGTCGCCATTGCGGCGTGGGGACACGCCCGGTCACCCGTCGGCGCCGACGTCCGTCGGGTGGGTGGGGAGGCTCCGCAGGACAGCCGGGGCCGGGACGTCCGTCCGGAGGCGGGGCCCGTGGCGTCCACTTATCGTGAGCGAGGGGCGCCGTTCCACCGGTCCGCGACGGTCCCTGGAGGCATGGATGCTGGCCAAGCTGTCGAGGCGGTCCGCCGTCCCGCGCTGCGCGCTCACCGGCGCCGTCGGCCTGGCCCTGCTCGGCGCGGGACTGCCCACGGCGGCCTCCGGCCGCCCCGGCCCCGACCTGACCCGGTTCTACGCCCAGAAGGTCGCCTGGTCCCGGTGCGACGGACCGGACATGCCCACGGACCTGCAGTGCGGCAAGGTCACCGTGCCCCTCGACTACGCCAGGCCCCGGGCGGGGACGCTCGACCTGGCCCTCGCCCGCTACCGGGCGACGGGGAAGAAACACGGCTCGGTCGTACTGAACTTCGGCGGCCCGGGCGGCGCGGGCGTCAACGAACTCGCCGCCGGAGCGAAGGAGTTCATGGGGCTGACGAACGGTTACAACGTCGTGGCCTTCGACCCGCGCGGCGTCGGCAGGTCCTCGCCGGTCAGCTGCGGCAACGGCTCCGAGGAAGCCGCGGCCGCACTCGACGCGGACACGGACGTCAGCGATCCGAAGGCCGGGCTTGAGCTGCTGCGGAAGGCCGCCGCCGCATGCGCCCGCAACTCGGGGCCCGTGCTGCGCCACATCGGCACGGTGAACGCCTCCCGCGACCTGGACGTGATACGCCAGGCCGTCGGCGACGAGAAGCTCAACTACCTCGGCTTCTCCTACGGCACCCGGCTCGGCGCGGTGTACGCCGCGCAGTTCCCCGACAAAGTGGGGCGATTGGTCCTCGACGGTGTCGACACGCTGACCGAGCCGCTGGCCGAGCAGGGGGTGGCGGGCGCCGAGGGGCAGCAGCGGGCCCTGGAGGACTTCGTCACCTGGTGCACGAAGGACGTCGCCTGCCCCTTCGGGCACGATCCGCGCGCCGCCCGTGAGCAGGTGGTGCGGCTGGTCCGGTCGCTGGACGAGAACCCGGTGCCGATGGGCCTCGGCGGCCGCTTCACCGGGCAGGATCTCGCGGGCGCCATCGGCCAGGCCCTCTACAGCAGACGGCTCTGGCCCTCCCTGGAGCGCGCGCTCGCCGATCTGCTGGAGGACGGGGACACCCGCGCGGTCATGGGCTTCGCCTCCGCCGGGACGGCCGTGCCCGCCCGGAAGGCCCACCACAGCGGGCTGGTCGACGAGGAGGACGTGCCCGTCGACAACCTCCCGGCGGCACTGATGGCGGTCAACTGCGCGGACGACCCCGACCGCCCGACCGCCGGCCGGATCACCCGGGACCTCGGCCGGCTGCGTGCCCGGTACGAGGAGGCGTCGCCGGTGTTCGGCCGCTACCGGCTCACCGAGGTGCTGATGTGCTACGGCCGCCCCAAGGGCACCGACTTCATCCGCGACGAGGTGCGCGACGTCCGGACCCCGAAGATGCTCCTGGTCGGCACGCGGGGCGACCCGGCGACGCCGTACCGCTGGACGGTGGAGACGGCGCAGCGGCTCGGCTCCTCGGCCGTCGTGCTGGACAACAGGGGTGAGGGGCACACCGGTTACGGCTCCGCCAAGTGCGTGCACCGCAAGGTCGACGCGTTCCTGCTGTACGGCTCCCTGCCGGCCGACGGCAGTTCCTGCGGCTCGGACGACGACGACTGAGGACGACGGCTCAGGACGACGGCTGAGGAACCGCGGTCACTCGCCGAGGGGTGGGTGTCAGGGCTCCCAGTGCGCGAGACGGTCCAGGGCGCCGGCGGTCTCGAGGAAACCGTCGTCGCCGAGCAGGTCCCGCAGTTCGGTGTTGAAGCGGTCGATCTCCGGTCGCGCGGCCCGCAGGGCGGCGTGCCCGCGGTCGCTCAGCTCCAGCACCACGGCCCGGTGTTCGCGGGGATGCGCCCGCTTGTTCAGCAGGCCCGCCGCGGTGAGCCGCCCGACGAGTCCGGTGACGGCGGATTCGCGCAGGCCGAGGGTGCGGGCGAGTTCCTGCTGGGTGATGCCGGGCCGGTCGTGGACCGCGAACAGCGCGCCGAGCTGGGCGGTGGTGACCCCGGCGGCCGCGAGACAGCGCCGGTCCGCCGTGGTGCGCAGCCGGTGGGCCGCCCGCTGCAGCAGGAAGAACAGGCGCTGGTCGGGCTCGGACATGGGCCGATCTTGACAGACCCGGCCGGACCGCGCCACCCTCACTTCACTGGTGAAGTGAGGAGCCCCCGTGTCCGGAACCCTCGGTCTGGAACCGGCCCGCGAGACGCTCGCGGCCCAGCCCTTCAGCGCGCTGCTCGGCGCCCGCCTGACGGCGTTCGGCGAGGGCGAGGCGACGCTCGAACTGGACATCCGCGAGGAGTTGTTGCAGCAGTACGGCTTCGTCCACGGCGGAGTGCTCGCGTACGCGGCCGACAACGCGCTGACCTTCGCGGCGGGGTCGGTCGCCGGCAGCGGACTGATCACCGCCGGGTTCACCATCGACTACCTGCGGCCGGCCACCGGCGAGATCCTGCGCGCCCACGCCCGGGTGGTGCGGGCCGGGCGGACCCGCGTCGTGTGCCGGTGCGACCTGAGCACGACCGACGCGGCGGGCGCCGAGACGCTGTGCGCCGTGGCCCAGGGGACCGTGTCGGTGACCGGCCCCGCGGACCGCCCCGCCGCGGACCGGCCTGAGAAGGGCCGTCCCGACGCGTCGGCAGACCGGTAGACCAGCAGACCCGAAGGCTTGACCGTTTCACCATTTACGCCCCCTGATGCCCGATTCGCGAAACGGTCCTATCGTGCTGTCATGGAGCACGAGCTGAGCCCCACGTCCCTGTCCGAGCTGCGACGCCCCCGCCCCTATCCGGCCGTGTCCGTGCTGACGCCCACGCATCGCCGACGCGGACCGGTGGACGCCCGGGACCGGGTCCGGCTGCGCAACGCCGTGGCCGAGGCCAGGAGGCAGCTGGAATCCGATCCCGCGGTCACCCGGGAACGGCGCACCGATGTGACGCACCAGCTCGACCTGGCGCTGTCCGAGGTGGACCTGTCGCGCGCCGAGGACGGTCTGGCGATCTTCGCCGCCCCGGGAGAGCACCAGGTGTGGGCGCTCGCCCGCTCCGTGCCGGAGCGGGTGGTGCTGTCGGACACCTTCCTGACCCGCAACCTCGTCTCCGCGCACGCCGCGGCACGCCCGTTCTGGGTGCTGTCGGTCTCCCCCGACCGCGTCACGCTGTGGAGCGGCGGCGTCAACCGCGTCGTGGAGCACCGGGACGACGGCTTCCCGCTGACCAGACGCCCGGAGAACTTCGACGCCGAGCGGCAGGAGCAGATCGGCGACATGCCGAGCACCTACCGCGACGAGGACACCCGCCACTTCCTGCGCGAGGCCGACGCCGCCATGGGCAGGCTGCTGCGCGAGCAGCCGCGGCCGCTGTACGTCACCGGCGAACCGGCCGCCCTGGCGGTCCTGGACGAGGCCGGCGGCGTGGTCAAGGAGGCCGTGCACGCCCCGCACGGGGGTCTGGCGCACGGCAGCCCGGACGCCGTGTGGCAGGCCGTGCGGCCGATCGTCGCCGAGAACGAGCGCCGGAGCACCGACGCGCTGGCCGGGGAGCTGGTGGCGGCGCGGGGCCGCAAGGCGTTCGCGGCCGGTGTCGACGAGGTGTGGCAGAACGCGCGCGAGGGCCGGGTACGCCTGCTCGTCGTCGAGGAGGACTACCGCGTGACGGTGCGCGACACCGACGGCGACCACCTGGTTCCCGCCGCGAGCGGCGACCTGGACGCCCGTGAGGACATCGTGGACGAGATCGTGGAGAAGTGCCTGGAGACCGGCGCGGAGGTCCGCTTCGTGCCGGACGGCACCCTGGGCGACGCCGCGGGGATCGCCGGGGTGCTGCGGTACTGAGGTCACGCCCGGGCGGGGCCGGGTGGGGCCGGCCCCGCCTCAGACGTTGCCGAACAACGCGCTCAGCCCACGGTCGACGGCCTCGCCGACGTCCTCCTGGCCGGCCGCCACGACGGCGTACGTGCGCAGCAGGAACCGGCTCAGGGCGGGCGTGTCGAACTGCAGCAGGGCCAGACCGTACGGCGAGTGCAGCTCCAGCACGGTGCGGGCCCGGCCGCACGGCCACAGGTGCACGTCCCCGCCGCCCGCCGGCCCGTACAGCCCCTCCTCCAGGAGGCTGCGGGCGAAGGTCCAGGTGACCCCCGTGCCGTCCAGGGAGACCTCGGGCGGGAAGTCGACGTGCACCGCGAGCGGGTCCCCGGAGGTGTAGCGGAGCGTGGCCGGGACGGGGAGTTCCAGCTCGTCCGCGGTGATCAGGCGACCGCGGGCGGGCTGTTCGAGGGTGATGTCCATGGATCGGTCTCCCCTGCGGGTCGGAGGTCGGCCGGATGGCCGTGTGGTGTTACGACCTCGCAGGTGCCGTTTGCATTACATCCAGGAGCACACCAATTGATGTGACCTCCGTCACTCCGGACTCGGTGACCGCCCGGTCAGGCGGCCGCCCGTCGAACGCACACCCACCGGACAACCCTTTGAACACCCGTACGATCCACGCGCCGGTCCATCAAGTCTCGTACCGCGCCTACGACTTGACCTGCCGTCCGGGTACGCGACCGGGGCCGCCGGACCGCCCGCGAAGACTGTGGCATATGCCAGAAGCACCACCGGATCGGGTGTTGCCAAATCCCTTACAGCGCGTCGCGGGCTGTGCAACAGTCGTAACGGTCCCTCCGCCAGTCCCGGCCGTACCGTCCCCGCATCGGAGTGCGTCATGCCGTCCCATCTCTCCGCGGACCGCCCCGCCGCCCAGCCGCCCGGACGCGGCTCGGTGGACGCGCTCATCTCGCGGACGCGGCGGCTCAAGGGAGACGTGGACGCCGTACGACGGGACACCCACGGGGACGGATCGGACCCGCAGGACCGCTGGCAGCGAGCGCTGTGCGACCTGGCGCTGCACCAACTGGACGATCTCGGAGTCCACTTGGCGCAACTGCGGGACGGCCACCCGGCCGCCGAGCCCGAGCCGTCGGCCGCCGTGCCGCCCGCGCCCGATGGCGGCGGCTCGCTGCTCAGCAGGGTGGGCAGCGCGGAGTGGAACCTGCTGACGGACGAGGCCGGCTGGTCGGCGGAGCTGTACCGGATCCTGGGCCGCGACCCCGCCGCTCCCCCGCTCACCCTCGACGAGCTGCCCTCCCTGGTGCTCGACGAGGACCGGCCGAAGCTGACCGCGATGGTGACCGAGTGCCTCGTCGACGGCAGGCCCATCGACGGCGAGTTCCGCGTGGTGCACCCGGACGGCGAGGTACGCACCGTGCACATGATGGGCGAGCCGGTGCTCGACACCGACGGCGGCACGGCCTCGATGTGGGCCGTCCTGCGCGACGTCAGTGCACTGCGCCGCCGCCGGCGTGCGGTGAGCGAGACCCGTGACTCGCTCCGGCACCACCGGCAGCGCGAGCAGACCGAGCACCGGCTTGCGGTCGAGCTGCAGGAAGCCGTGCTGCCGCCGTGGCGCGGCTCCCTGCGGCTCCCGCGCCGAGGGCCCGAGACCCTGGACCTGGCCGCCCACCACCTGCCCTCCGCGGCCGGCGCCCCGATCGGCGGCGACTGGTACGACGCACTGGAACTGCCCTGCGAAGAGACGCTGTTGAGCGTGGGCGGCCTGATCGGGCACGGCGTCGCCGTGGCCTCGGGCATGGCCACGCTGCTCGGCGCGGTACGCGGGATGGCCGTGGCCGGCACCGCGCCAGGCCGGCTGATGTCCTGCCTCAACCAGTTGCTCGACGCCACCGTCCAGCCCGCCCTGGGCAGCGCCGTCTGCTGCCGCTACCGGCCGGAGACCCGCACCCTGACCTGGGCGCAGGCAGGACACCCCGCCCCGCTGCTGTACCGCGGCGGGACGGGGCGCAGGCTGCCGGCACCGCACGGCGTCCCGCTCGGCGCGACCTCGGGTGCCGTCTACGGGCAGGCCGAGGAGACCCTCGAGGTGGGCGACGTGCTCCTGCTGTACACCGGCGGGCTGGTGCCCGGGCACGGCGGGTCCCCCCGCGCGGGCGAAGCCGGGAGCGCGGAAGGAACGGCGGCCCCGGACCCGCTGCTCGGCCTGGCCCCCCGGTTCGCCGAGGCCCGCACCGCACAGGACTGCGTGCGGCTGGTCGTGACGGAGTTCGGCGAGAGCGAGCGCGACGACGACGCGTGCGTGCTCGTGGCCAGGGTGCTCAGGTGACCGGAGGCGGCGCCGGTCCCCCTACGCCCGGGCGCTGTCACCCCCCTTCGCCTGCTTCGGCAGCGCCAGCCGGATCTCCTCCCGCAGCTCGTTGACCTTCGGGTAGCCGGAGTACTGGGCGGTGAGTCGGTACATCTGACGCAGCCGGTCCCACGTGCGGTGGGAGGAGTTGGACCCCATCGACATCAGCGCCAGGCGCGCGTACCGGTCCGCCTGTTCGGGATCGTCCGCGATGAAGCAGGCGGAGGCCATCGACAGGAAGTCGAAGATCTTCGACCGCTGCCGCCCGTCCACCCGCAGGGCCAGGGCCTTCTCCGCGTAGTGCTGCGCGTGCACGGCCGCCGAGGGATCGGACTCCGCCAGCGTGCGGTAGGCCAGGGCCTGCATGCCGTACAGGTCCTCCTCCTTGAACATCTGCATCCAGCTCGGCGGCGGCACGTCGCCCTTGTCGGAGACGAAGAGGTCCTCCGCCTGCCCGAGGGTGCGGCGCATCGCCTGGCCCTTGCCCATCGAGGCCTGTGCCCAGGCCTCGATGGTGAAGAGCATCGCCTTGGTGCGGGGCAGCACCTCGTCGCCGGAGCCGGCCTTGGCCAGCTTCATCAGATCCAGTGCGTCGTCGGGCCGGCCCAGGTGGACCATCTGGCGGGCCGCCCGGGACAGTGCCTCCCCGGCGCGCGGCCGGTCACCGCCCTCTCTCGCCGCGTGGGCGGCGATGACGAAGTACTTCTGGGCCGTGGGCTCCAGGCCGACGTCGTGCGACATCCAGCCCGCGAGGACGGCCAGGTTGGCGGCGACGCCCCACAGGCGCCGCTGGAGATGGTCGGGGTGACGGTAGGCGAGCATGCCGCCCACCTCGTTGAGCTGGCCCACGACCGCCTTGCGTTGCAGCCCGCCGCCGCGAGCCGCGTCCCAGGCCCGGAACACCTCGACCGAGCCCTCCAGTTCCTCGATCTCCTGCGACCCGATGGGGGCGGCCTCGTAACGGTCGTACCCAGCGGGGTCGGCGTGCAGGGGATGGTCGGATCGGGGGGCGTCGGCCCTGAGGGCCGGATCGGTGCGGAGCCAGTCGTACATGGCGTCGCTGAGTGCTGATCCCGCGGCGAGCGCGGCACCCGCGCCCACCAAGCCGCGTCGGTTGAGCATGAGGTCCATTCCCGTGAATTCGGTGAGGACCTCGGCGGTCCGTTCGGGCGCCCACGGCACTCCGTCGGGATGTTCCGCGCTCCCGCCGTGCTGCCGTTTACCCGCACGCCCGTGCCGGACCAGACCGAGGTCCTCGATGGTCACGACACGGCCGAGACGCTCGGTGAACAGGGCCGCCAGCACCCGCGGTACCGGATCGCGCGGGATCTCTCCCATGTCGATCCAACGCCGCACCCGGGAGGTGTCGGTCGCCAGCTGGGGGTGGCCCGTGGCCGCCGCCTGCCGGTTGACCAGCCTCGCGAGTTCGCCCTTGGACCAGCCGGCCAAGCCGAACAGGTCCGCCAGACGGGTGTTGGGTTGTCCGCTCACGTCAAGCCCCCAGGTTCTCGGCTGAGTTGACAGTAGCCCCGGCAGACATGCCGGGCGACTATTCGCCAGGGTTCGCCAGGGTGCGCCAGATGGTGTGCCACTGCGCATCGGGTGTCAGGTAGGAACGCGCCATCCCGACCCGGCGGCCACCCGGTTGTACGGACTCATTCCCCAGGGTGTGTCCGGGCCGCCGGGCCGGGCGGCGCGCAGACGTCGCAGGCACACGAAGGGACCTGTCCAGCACATGTACGCAGCATCGTCCTCCGTGTCCGCCCCGCCCCGGCCGCTGCTCCCCCGCCCGGGGGCCGGCGGCCCCTACCTCGCCCCCGCCGCGCGCCAGGCGGCTCCCGTGCTCGGCGCGGGCCGGACGCGGCGCGCCCCGGGGATCGGCGCCCAACCGCTCAGCGGGAGACTCGACTTGTCCGGCCCCCAGGGCGCCCAGCTGCGCTCGGCGATCGCGTCGGTGCACCGGATCTGCCCGGAGTTCGCCCCGGTCCAGGTGCTGCGCCGCAGCGGGCGGTCCCTGCTCCTGGTCGGCACGACCGGACGCAGCACGGCGGTCGCCAAGTGCTTACTGGACCACTCACCCACCTGGGCGGAGCGGATCCATCACGAAATAGCGTCATACCGCTCGTTCGTCCGGAACCGCCCACCGGTGCGCGTACCGAGACTGATCGCGGCGGACCCGGACAACTGCATCCTGGTGATCGAGCGGATGCCGGGGCGGGCGGCGGCGCTCCAGCGGCACCCGGCGGAGGCCCCGCCGCGCGCGGACATCAGGGCCGCGCTCGGCGCGGTCTGCCGGCTGAACGCCTGGAGGCCCCCGGCGGGCGTCTTCGACGCCCCGCTCGACTACGCGGACCGCATCACCCGGTACCACGAGCTGGGGCTGCTGACCGACCGGGACATGGGCGACCTGCAGAAGCTGCTGCACGGCATCGCCCACGCGGCGGGCCGGCAGGGCATGGGCCAGTTCTGCCACGGGGACGCCCTGCTGTCGAACATCCTGCTCTCCCCGGCCGGCCCGGTGCTGGTGGACTGGGAGCGCGCGGGCTGGTACCTGCCGGGGTACGACCTGGCGACGCTGTGGTCGGTCCTCGGCGACGCCCCGGTGGCCCGCCGCCAGATCAGCCAGCTCGCGCAGTCCGCCGGACCGGCCTCCCGCGACGCGTTCCTGGTGAACCTGATGCTCGTGCTGACCCGCGAGATCCGGACCTACGAGACGGCCGTGCAGCGGTCGATGCACGAGGCGGCCCCGGCACCGACGGCGGCCCACCCCGGCGCCGTTGCGTCCGGCGAGGAACAGCGGCTTGTCCTCAGGCGGCTGCACGACGACTGCCAGCTGGCCCGGCGGGCCGTCCGGGCGGCGGTCGGCACCCGCTGAAACGGGGCGGAGGCCCGTAGCGCACCCCCGGAAAGCGCCCGGAGGCCCGCAGCGCACCCCTGGAAGGCACCCGGGGGGGCGCTGCGGGCCTCCGCTCGCGCAGGGCGCCTCGCACCGGCCATTGGTCTATGCCACTGACGCCCCGCAGGCCCGCGAGCCACGCCCGCGAAACCTCGCCATCCTTGTGTTGACATGCCAAATCCCCTGCCTCTGTGAATGATTGACGGATCGTCGGGCCAACGGGTACCACTGACGGACCGCTGGGCCCCGCACGCCCCGCCACGCCCGTCCTTCCCAGGAGGCCGCATTGCGAGGATCCGCCCCCGCCCCCATACCCGCGCCCGGTCACCGACGCGCCCGCACCACCGCGGGCGCGCTCGCGTGCGCGGCGCTGCTGCTCCCGTTGCTGGGCGCGGCCCCGCCCCAGGCGCAGCCCTCAGCGGACCGGCTGCAACAGGCGTTCGCGGACGCGTCCGCCGAGTACCACGTCCCGCAGAGCGTGCTGCTGGCCGTCTCCTACCTGCAGTCGCGCTGGGACGCCCACGACGGGGCGCCGAGCGTGACCGGCGGCTACGGCCCCATGCACCTCACCGACGCCCGCACCGCCCTCGCCGGGGCCCCGCACCACAGCGAGGGCACCGAGGACGCCCGCGGCGACAGCGCCCGCCCGGCCCTGCACCCCGGCACCGAGGTGCCCGCGGACTCCGAACTCCCGGCCCGCCTGAAGACGTTGCCGAAGGCGGCCGAGCTGACCGGCATCCCGGCCCAGGAGCTGCGCACCGACGAGGAGGCCAACGTGGCCGGCGGCGCCGCGCTGCTGGCCGCCGCTCAGCGGGACCTCGGCGAGCCGCTCAGCGACGACCCGGCCGACTGGTACGGGGCGGTGGCCCGCTTCTCGGGCGCGGACGACACGGCGACCGCCGCGGCGTACGCGAACGACGTGTACGCCGTGCTGCGCACCGGCGAGGAGCGCACCACCGACGCCGGGCAGCGGGTCGTGCTCGCCGCCCGGCCCGGCGTGGCCCCCGACACCGCGCAGCTCGGCGAGACGGGTCTGCGCACGGTGTCCGCCGACGGCACCGAGTGCCCGAAGTCGGTGTCCTGCGAGTGGATCCCGGCGCCGTACGAGGAGTTCGGAGACGGCGACTACGGCAACCACGACCTGGGCGACCGGCCCGCCTCGCAGAGCATCAGGTACCTCGTCATCCACGACACCGAGGGCTCCTGGGACGGCGTGCTGAACCTGGTGCAGGACCCGACGTACGTGTCGTGGAACTACACGCTGCGCTCCACGGACGGTCACATCGCCCAGCACGTGAAGGCGAAGGACGTGGCCTGGCACGCGGGCAATTGGTACGTCAACGCCAAGTCGATCGGCCTGGAGCACGAGGGCTTCCTCGCCTCGCCGGACGCCTGGTACACGGAGGCGATGTACCGGTCGTCGGCGCGGCTGGTGCGCTACCTCGCGGCGAAGTACCGCATCCCGCTGGACCGGCAGCACATCCTCGGCCACGACAACGTGCCCGGCCCGACCACGTCGACCGTCCCCGGCATGCACACCGACCCGGGCCCGTACTGGGACTGGCGGCACTACTTCGCGCTGCTCGGGCACCCCTTCAGGCCCACCGCCGGCAAGGGCGGCGGCCTGGTGACGATCCTGCCCGACTACGCGGCCAACCAGCCGGTGTACACCGGCTGCGTCACCAAGGGCGAGCCCTGCGCGGCGCACGGCTCCAGCGAGGTGCGGCTGTACTCCGACCACGACGAGAACTCCGCGCTGATCAAGGACGTGGGCCTGCACAAGGGCGCCGACTCCACCATCGACGTCAACGACGTGGGCTCACGGGTCTCCACCGGCCAGCAGTACGCGGTCGCGGACCACTACGGCGACTGGACGGCGATCTGGTACCTCGGCCAGAAGGCCTGGTTCCGGAACCCGCGGCAGAACCCGACGGCGGTTCCGGCCTCGGGCCTGGTCGTGATGCCCAAGGACGGCGTGGACAGCGTTCCGGTGTACGGGCGCGCCTACCCGGAGGCGTCGGCCTACCCGGCGGGGGTGCCCGCGCAGGCGGTCTCGCCGCTGCCGTACACCCTGCCTCAGGGGCAGCGGTACGTGGTCGGTGACGAGGTGCCGGGCGAGTACTACTACGCCGTCACCTACACCACCGACTCCCACCGGGTGGTGGCCGGCGAGGACCTGTACTACGAGATCCAGTTCGGGCACCGGGTGGCGTTCGTGCGCGCCGCCGACGTGCGGGTCGTGCCGGCCGGTTCGTAGCCCGGGTCAGCCCTGCTGGAAAAGCTCCGCCGGGAGCGGCTTCAGCAGGGCGTACAGGTCGTCGGTGATCGGGCGGTCCCAGGCGGCGATGGTCACCAGGACGTTGTCGCTGCGGTCGAACTGCACGCAGGAGATGCGGCTCTCGGAGAGCTTCAGGCGGCGCACGATCAGCAGGTTGTCGCCCTGCATCACCGGGACGTCCTCGACGCCGACGACGGTCACCTCCTCGTCGTTCTCCAGGGCGAGGAGCAGCTGGCCCACCTCGAAGGGGACCTCTCCCTCGGCGACCTCGCGGGCCGGGGAGCCCTCGGGCAGGTTGCCGATGATCATTGCGGGCCCACGGCCGCCGAACAGGTCGTAGCGCAGGAAGACGCCCTGGCAGGTGCCGTCGGGGGCGGGCAGCAGCCCGGCGCCGAGATTGCCGGGCCAGTCGCCCGGGTCCATGGCCAGAACGTCGAAGTCGGGCCCGGCGGGAGTGGCGCTGCGGCGGCGGAGGAACGACATGCCGCCCATGGTACGGCCACGGAGCCGCTCGGTGACGCCTGGCCTGGGACGTCACCGGCACGCGTCCCGCGGCGACCCGGCGCACCGCGCCGGACGGGTCCCGCAGGCGACGGGCGGACCGGCTCTCCGGGCCCGGCGGACGGGCCACGGACGAAGGCGGACGGGCCACGGACCAAGGCCGACGGGCCACGGACCAAGACGGACGGGCGATCGCGGGCCGGACCGACGAGCCACGACGGGTCGGGCCGCCGGACCCGGCGGCCCGACCGGCCGTTGGGGGGCGGCAGACCGGGCGGACGGGGCGGCCCCGCGGTCCGGGGGACGGCGGCGGACGGACGGGTCGCGGGCGGTCTTCGGACACTGGCCGGCCGTTGGGGGGCGGCAGGCCGGGGAGACCTACGGGCCGAGAGACCATGGCGGACGGACGGGTCACCCCGGCGCGTCGCACACCGGCCGGCCGCGACGAACCGGCGCACAGGGCGGCCGTCGGGTGCAGCAGACCGGCCGGGCCTACGGGCCGAGAGACCGTGGCCGACGGACGGGACGCTGCCCCGGCCGGCCGCGACGGGCCGTCGGACAGGGCGAACCACCGGACACTGCGGGCCGGTCAGCTGCTGCGGGCCGGCCGGTCGTGGCCGGGGCGGGCCTCAGGCCAGGGGTCGGGCAGGCCGCCGGATCGGCGGGCCGGGCGGTGTCGGGTCGGCTGGAGTCAGGCCGTCCGGTGTCAGTCGGGTGGTGTCAGGTCGGCTGGAGCGCCGCGGCCAGGCCGGTGCTTTCCGTGCCGACCTTCCGGTACACCGCGGACAGCAGGCGGACCACCTCCGCCTCCTCGGTGCCCAGTTCCCGCGCGATCTGCGGCTCGGTGCGGCCCCGGGCCGCGAGGTCGGCGGCGGCGCGCTCGCGGGCGGTGAGGGTGTCGAGGGTGTCCGTCCCGGTCGGGTGCGGCCGGCGCGGGCGCAGTCCGGCCGCGGCGAGTTCGGTGCGGGCCGTCTCGGCGAGGCCGTCGGCGCCGCAGTGCAGGGCGGTGTCGAGCCCGCGGTGGAGGTGCTCGGCGGCGTCCGCCGGGCGGCCGGTGCGGCGCAGTTCGGTGCCGAGGGCGACGAGCGCGCGGGCCAGTTCACAGGCGGCCGGGGAGCGTTCCAGGTGGGCGACGGACTCCTCCAGATACTTCACCCGCATCGCGCCCGGGGACACCTCGGCGGCGGTGCGCAGGGCCTGTCCGACGGCGGACGGGGTGCCGAACTGGCGGGCGCGGGCGAGCGCTTCGAGGGCGGTGGCGGCCGCGCGCTCGGGGTCGTGGTGGCTCTCGGCGCGGGCGAGGTGGAGCTGCCAGGGGCACCATGCGGGGTTGCGGATGCCGCGCGGGTCCAACCGGCGTCCGGCGGCGGCCAGTTCGGCGGCGGCGTCCTCGGTCCGGCCGCAGGCGAGCAGGAGTTCGCCGTAGACGGTCTGGACGTCGGGGAAGACCACCGCGGACGGGAAGGGCTTCGCGAAGCCGTAGTCGTCGGCGGTCCGCGCGGCCTCGTCGACGCGGCCGCGGGCGAGCAGTACCTCGACGAGGATGCCGACGGCGTACCAGTGGGCGGGGGTGCCGGGGCCGACGCGTTCGGCGAGCCGGAGCCCGTCGCGCACCAACTCCTCGGCCTCGGCGAGCCGGCCGCGCCGGTAGCGGACGTAGCCGAGCAGCGTCCAGGCGAAGGACATGTGGCCGCCGCGCCAGCCGCGGCGTTCGTAGTCGGCGATGCCGGTCTCGAAGAGTTCCTCGGTGCGGCCGGGGCGGTCGGCGTACATGAAGGCCAGGGCGACCAGGACGGGCACCTCGAAGCCGCGGTCGGCCTCGGCCCAGCAGAGTCCGCCGGCGAGGGCGCGTTCGGCGTGGCGCACGGCGGTCTGGGCGCGCTCCCCGCGCAGGATCGCGTCCCAGGCGCGCAGGCCGATGATGTAGCGCTCGGTGAGGTCGCGGCCGTGCAGGCGGTCGGCGAGCCGGGCGAGGCGGCGGGAGCGGGAGGGGTGGTCGGGTTCGTCGGCGCGGAAGGCGTCCCACATGAACTGCTCGGCGAGCATGCGCAGTCTGACCCGGGCGTCGTCGGTGGTGCGGGTCTCGCGGGCGAGGGTCTCGGACGCCTCGGCGAGGCGGTCGCTGTGGGCGAGGACCTGGGAGAGCCGGTAGACGATGTTCTGCCGCAGGCGGGCGTCGGCGATGGGCTGCTCGAGGGCGGCCCGCAGGTGGTTGACGGTGGTGGCCGGCTCGGTGAGCAGGGAGGCGCTGCCCAGTTCGTACAGGACGGCGGCCCGCTCCCCGGGGGCCGGGGGTTCGCTCAGGGCCCGGGCCAGGTAGCTGCGGGCGGCGTCGGGGGCGCCGGCACGGAGGTTCTCCACGGCGGCGGCGCGCAGTTGCCGCACCACCCAGGGGTCGCCCTCGGGGTGGGTCTCCAGGAGGTGGCGGGCGGCGGCGGAGGGGCCCTGTCCGTCGTCGATGACGCACCAGGCGGCCTGGCCGTGCAGGGCGACACGGACGCCGGGCGGGATGGCCCGGTAGACGGCGGTGGCGATCAGCGGATGGACGAACTCCAGGGTGTCGACGCCGGTCAGGATGCGGGCGCCGCGCAGGGCGTCGGCGGCGTCGGCGGCCTCCTCGTGGCCGAGTCCGGCGACGGCGGCGGCCAGCCGGGGGCGTATCTCGGTGCCGAGGACGGCGCAGGCCCAGGCGAAGCGGACGGTGGACGCGCCGAGGCGGTCGAGACGGTCGACGAGGCCGCTGCCCTTGACGGCGGCGGCCAGGTCGCGCAGCAGGTGCGCGCCGGTCCCGGTCGGGGTGAGGCCGCGGTCGCGGACCTTGGCGACGAGCTCGACGGTCTCGAACGGGCTGCCGCCGGTGACGGCCCAGCACTCGCGGCAGAACGCGTCGTCGGCGTGCGCGCCGAGCGTCTCCCGGACGAGGCGGGCGACGGCGGCGGCGCTGAGCGGCTCCAGGCCGATGGGCCGGCCGCCGGCGCGGCCCGGCAGGCCGCGGAACGACTGGGCGTGGTCGGGGAGTTCGTCGGGCCGGTAGGCGACGACGAGCAGCAGCGGCAGTTGCTCGGCGCGGGGCGCGAAGCCGGCCAGCCAGCGCAGGGACTCCGGGTCGGCCCAGTGGGCGTCGTCGAGGACGACAACCATGGGGGCGCGCTGCACCGCGAGGTGGGTGAGCACCCAGTCGAGGCCGTCGCGCAGGCCCTGCTGGTCGGGCGGGGCGCCGTCGGTGGGGGCGCACAGGCCGAGTGCGGGGCCGACGATGTCGTACCAACTGCCCAGCGAGGCACGCAGTTCGGACTCAGACGAGCCGGCGAGCTGCGGTTGCAGGAGCTGGCGGGCGACGTGGAAGGCGACGCGCTGCTCCTGGTCGCCGCCGCGGGCGGAGAGCACGGTGCAGCCCTTCGCGGCCGCGCGGCGGCGGATCTCGGCGAGGAGGGTCGTCTTGCCCAGACCGGCGCGTCCGGCGAAGGCGAGCAGGCCGCCGCCGGGCCGTCCCGCGGGCTCGGCGCCGTCCGGGCGCAGGCCGGCGAGTTCACCCAACGCCTCGTCGACGGCAGCGAGTTCACTGTCCCGTTCGAACAGGGTTCTGCTGTTCCGCGCAGCGTGCCGCACCATGATGTACCCCCTGTCACGGTGGTGCGCCCGCGCGGGAAGCGGGCGCGTACCGTGATCCACAGGCACCTCAGCGTACGCCTCGAGCGTGCCCGGCGTCCCGCCGCGACCGTTACTGACCGAAGTGGGACGGGGACGTTCCACGGTGGTCTCGGCGACGGCCCGTCGACGGAATCCGCGACGGTCCCCGGCGGTGATCGACAGGGCCCGCGACGGTCCCCGGCGGTGACGTCCGCGACCGCCCCGGCCCGGGGATCCGCGAGCGCCCGGTCCCGGGCATGCGCGACCGCCCCGCCCCTGGGCCGCGACGGCCGTCTCACTCCTCCGTGACGGGTGCGGGAGGCACCACCGCGACCGGGCCGGCCGCGTGCAGCAGGACGGCCTGGGTGACCGAGCCCATCATGCGGGCGGGGGCCAGCAGGCGGCGCCGGTGGCGGCCCACGACGACGAGTTCGGCGTCCCTGGAGGCGGCGACCAGGTGGCCGGCCGCGTCCCCGGCCGGCGTGTGGATCACCGCGCGGACGTCGGGGTGCCGGGCGCGGTGCGGGGCGAGGAAGCCCTCGGCGAGGCTGCGGGTCTCCGCCTCGACGGCTTCCTGGCCGACCACCGGGGGCAGCAGCTCGCCGGGGGCCACCAGGGTCTGCACCGGCCAGGAGTAGGCGGCGATCACCTGGAGCACGGCGCCGCGCAGGGCGGCCTCGGTGAAGGCGAAGGCGAGGGTGGCCTCGTCGGGGCCGTCGGCCTGGAGACCGACGACCACCCGGGGGCCCGGCTCGGGCGGGCCGTCGTCGCCGTGCACCACGCGTCCGGGCCGTGGCACCACGACGACGGGGCACTCCGCGTCGCGGGCGGCGGCCATGCCGTTGGAGCCGAGCAGCAGACTCGCGAAGCCGCCGCGGCCCCGGGAACCGAGCACCAGCAACTGTGCGCCGGAGCCCAGTCCGGGCAGCAGGACACCGGTGGGGCCGTCGAGCCCGACGTACTCGACGTCCGGGCCGCCGGTCCGTCCCGCCAGGCGGGTGCGGACCTGGTCGAGCACGGGATCCGGCTCCGCGTCCGACGGACCGACGGCCAGGAGGTCGGGCCGGGCCCAGGCGGCGTACTGCCGCACGTGGGCCACCCGCAGCGGCGCCCCGCGCCTGCGGGCCGCGTCCAGGGCCCAGTCCAGGGCGCGCAGGCTGTCGTCGGAACCGTCGACCGCCGCGATGACCGGCAGGGTGTTCATGGGTACCTCGTCTCCGGGTTGCGGCCTTTCCCCCGGAACCAGCCTCGCTCAGGCACGGCCCCGGGAGAGTGCTGAAGGTCGCGTGTCCGGAAATCCGGGCGGAACACCGCCACCGGTTCACGTGAGGTCGAATTCACCCTCCCTGGCGCCCGACACGAAGGCCCCCCATTCCGCGGGGGTGAAGATCAAGGAAGGGCTCTCCGGGCGGCCGCTGTTGCGCATCGCGATGAATCCCTCGACGAAGGCGATCTGGACATCTCCCAGGCCACGGCTGCTCGAGTGCCAGTCGGCGTTGCTGAGGTCAAGCTCCGGCTTGTCCCAGCCCGCCAGCGGCTGCTGCTGGATGGTGCTCTCGGCCACGTCCGTGCTCCTCCCGATTTGCGTCGTCCGCGGCCAGCCTAGCGAGCGGCTCCGGCCACCGACAGGCCACCTGAGGGGGCGCTTCGCCGAGCCGGTCAGGAGTCGGGCGGCTCCGAGCCGACCAGCCACATCGAGAAGAACTGCGATCCGCCGCCGTAGGCGTGCCCGAGCGCCCGCCGGGCCCCCGGAACCTGGTGTTCCCCGGCCTGTCCGCGGACCTGGAGGGCCGCCTCCGCGAAGCGGATCATGCCGGAGGCGCCGATGGGATTGCTGGAGAGAACGCCGCCCGACATGTTGACCGGCAGGTCGCCGTCCAGTTCGGTCACCCCCGACTCGGTGAGCTTCCAGCCCTCGCCCTCGTCGGCGAAGCCGAGGTTCTCCAGCCACATGGGCTCGTACCAGGAGAACGGCACGTACATCTCGACGGCGTCGATGTCCCGGCGCGGGTCGGCGATGCCGGCCTGCCGGTAGACGTCGGCGGCGCAGTCCCGGCCGGCCCGCGGCGACACGGCGTCCTTGCCGGCGAAGAGGGTGGGCTCGCTGCGCATCGCGCCGCCGTGCATCCAGGCGACGGGGCGCGGGGCGCGGGCCGCCCCCGCGCGGTCGGTCAGCACCATCGCGCAGGCGCCGTCGGAGGACGGGCAGGTCTCGGAGTAGCGGATGGGGTCCCACAGCATGGGCGACGCCTGGACCTTCTCCAGGGTGATGTCGTGTTCGTGCAGGTGCGCGTAGGGGTTCTTCAGCGCGTTGCGCCGGTCCTTGTACGCCACCAGCGAGCCGACCGTGTCGGGGGCGCCGCTGCGCCGGATGTACGCGCGCACGTGCGGGGCGAAGAAGCCGCCCGCGCCCGCCAGCAGGGGCTGCTGGAACGGGATCGGCAGCGACAGGCCCCACATGGCGTTCGACTCGGACTGTTTCTCGAAGGCCAGGGTCAGCACGGTGCCGTGGACCCGGGCGGCGACGAGGCCCGCGGCGACGAGGGCGGTGGAGCCGCCGACCGAGCCCGCGGTGTGCACCCGCAGGATCGGCTTGCCGACCGCGCCGAGGGCGTCGGCGAGGTACAGCTCGGGCATCATCACGCCCTCGAAGAAGTCGGGCGCCTTGCCGATGACGACGGCGTCCACGTCGGCCCACGTCAGCTCGGCGTCGTCCAGGGCGCGCCGGGCCGCCTCCCGGACGAGTCCGGCGATCGACACGTCACGGCGGGCCGCCGCGTGCCGGGTCTGGCCGACGCCCACGACGGCCACGGGCTCCTTGCTCATCGGGGCTCCCCTTCGAGTACGGCGACCAGGTTCTGCTGGAGACAGGGTCCGGACGTGGCGTGGGCCAGGGCCCGGTCGGACTCGCCGCGGTGGACGGCGGCGGCGGCCTCGCCGACGCGGATCAGCCCGGCGGCCATGACCGGGTTGGCGGCGAGGGCGCCGCCGGACGGGTTGACGCGTACGCCGTCGCCGAGCCGCAGCGCCTTGCGCAGGACGACCTCCTGGGAGGTGAACGGCGCGTGCAGTTCGGCGGTGTCGACGGGCCGTTCGAAGGCGCCGGCGTGTTCGGCCGCCAGCCGGGTGGAGGGCGAGTCGGTCAGGTCGCGCACGCCGAGGCTGTGCGCCTCGACGCGGTGGTCGATGCCGCGGATCCAGGCCGGCCGCGGGCACAGCTCCCGGGCCCGCTCCCCCGCCGCGAGGATCACCGCGGCGGCGCCGTCGCCGATGGGCGGGCAGTCGCCGGTGCGCAGCGGACGTACCAGGTAGTCGCCCTGCGGTTGCGGGCCGCGCAGCTGGGCGTGCGGGTTGCCGGCCGCGTCCGCGCGGCTGCGCGCGGCGACGGCGGCGAGCGCGGGCTCGTCGGTCTGTCCGGCGTCGATCAGCGCCTGCGCCTGGAGGGCGGCCAGGGCGACGGAGTCGGGCCAGAGGGGGGCCACGTAGTAGGGGTCGAGCTGCCGGGTCAGGACGTCGCGCAGCGGGCCGGGCGAGGACTTGCCGTAGGAGTAGACGAGGGCGGTGTCCGCGTCGCCGGTGAGCAGTTTCGTCCAGGCCTCGTACAGGGCCCAGGCGCCGTCCGTCTCGACGTGCGACTCGGAGATCGGCGGCCAGGCGCCGACGCCGTCGAGGGCGAGAGTGAAGGAGAAGGCGCGGCCGGCGAGGTAGTCGCTGGAGCCGGAGCAGGTGAAGCCGATGTCGGCGGTCTTCAGGCCGGTCTGTCCGAGGACGTCGTGCAGCACCGGCATGAGCATCTCGACCTCGGAGAGGTCGTCGGTGGTGCGGCGGTGGCCGGTCTGCGCGAAGGCGACGACCGCGATGTCCCGCGTCCCAGCAGCTCCTCTTGTCACACCAGCTCCTCGCGTCACAGCAGCTCCTTGTACGTCTCGTAGTCCGCGTCGGGCTCGCCGGTGGGCCGGTAGTGGTCGGGGTAGCGGGCCCCGTCGGTCCACACCGGTTCCACCCGCAGGCCCATCCGCACCTGGTCGTACGGGATGCCGCCGATGCGGCCGTGCAGCGCGAGGTCGGCGCCGTCGAGGGCGATGTGGCCGTAGACGTAGGGGACCTCTATGTCGAGGTTCTTCGCCTTGATGTTGACGATGCAGAAGGTGGTGACGGTGCCGCGCGGGCCGACCTCGACCTGTTCCGCGGTGGCGACGCCGCAGGTGGGGCAGGCGCCCCTGGGCGGGACGTACACCTTGCGGCAGGACGGGCAGCGCTCGCCGACGGTCCGCCGGCCGGCCAGGGCGGTGATGTAGGCGGTCTGGGCGCGGCCGGGCGAGTAGCTGTAGTCGAGGCGGGCGGGGGCCACGATGCCGGTGACCGGGTCGGCGAACTCGCCGGTGTGGCCGCCGGGCGGGACCGCCGCGCCGTCGTACGGCTCGAAGCAGGCGATGTCCGTGATGGCCCCCGTGCGCTCCCGGGCCCAGCGGACGCGGACGCGCATGCCGGTGCGGACGGCGTCGGGGCCGGGGGCGTCGAGGGCGTGCAGGAGGGCGGTGTCGGCGCCGTCCAGGCGGACCAGGACCCAGGCGAAGGGGGTGTCCAGGGGCTGTCCGCGGCGGGGCCGGTGGTTCCAGGCCCAGGTGGTGACCGTGCCGGTGGGGGCGACCTCGACGAGGTCGCGGATCTCCTCGGCGGTGACCGGGTCGTACTCGACGGGCGGGACGAGGGTGCGGCCGTCGCCGGTCCTGACGCCGAGGACGACGCGTTCGCGCAGTCCGGTGAGGAAGGCGCTCTGGACCGGGCCGAGGGAGCGGGTGAAGGGGAATTCGAGGGTGAGGGGGGCCTTGAGGACTTCGGGCATGCCCGGTCTCCTTCAACGGGTCGGGCGCGTGGGGGCCGTCGCGGACCGGGCGCGCGAGGGGCGGGGCGTCGCCCGTCGGCGCGCGGGGTCGCCGGTCGTCAGGCGCGTTTGTAGACGGGGGGCCGCTTCTCCGCGAAGGCTCGGGCGCCCTCCTTGGCGTCGGCGGTGTCGAAGACCGGCCAGCCGCGCGCGAGTTCGGCCGCGAGGCCGTCGGTCTCGGTCATGTCGGCGGTCTCGTACACCGACGCCTTGACCGCCTCGACGGCCAGCGGCGCGCAGGCGTTGATCTGTTCGGCGATCTCGAGCGCCTTGGCGAGGGCGGTGCCGTCGGGGACGACGTGCCCGATCAGGCCGACGGCGGCGGCCTCCCGGGCGGTGTAGGGGCGGCCGGTGAGCAGCATCTCCAGGGCGTGGGTGCGCGGGATCTGGCGCTGCAGGCGGACGGTGGAGCCGCCGATCGGGAACAGTCCGCGGCGGACCTCGAAGAGGCCGAACGTCGCCGACTCGCCCGCGACGCGGATGTCGGTGCCCTGGAGGATCTCGGTGCCGCCCGCCACGCAGTACCCCTCGACGGCGGCGATCACCGGTTTGCGGGGGCGATGGTGGCGCAGCATCGCCTTCCAGTGCAGGTCGGGGTCGGCCTTGAGGCGGTCCCGGTGGTGCTCGCCGGTCATGCCCTGGCCGGCCAGCGCCTTGAGGTCCATGCCGGCGCAGAAGGTGCCGCCCGCGCCGGTGAGCACGACCGAGCGGACCGTGTCGTCCTCGTCCGCCTCCAACCAGCCGTCGTACAGGCCGACGAGCAGGGGCAGCGAGAGCGCGTTCCTCGCCTCGGGCCTGTTGAGGGTGAGCACCAGTGTGGCGCCTTCGCGTCGCACGGTGAGGTGTTCGGTGCCGCCCATGTGCCGTCCTCCCGTCTGCGGAACGAGAACAGGTTGCAGGAGTCGGGCGGCCAGTACAAGAGTTTTCTGACAGTCAGTCAGATTTCTGCTGCGGAAGCCCTTCACAGTTGCTCCGCCCTTTGCTCTGATGACCGCGAACCGACGGACGCGCCTTTCTTCGTCATACCTGCCGGGGTCAGGAGGAGCGGTGGAGTTCAACCTTGCCGACCTGTTCGAGTCGGTCGTCGACGCGGTCCCCGACCGCGAGGCGCTCGTGTACGTCGATCACCCCGGCACGGGCGCCGAGCGCCGGCTGACCTACGCGGAGCTGGACGCGGCGGCCGACCGGATCGGCCACCACCTGATCGACAGCGGGATACGCCCCGGCGAGCATCTCGGGCTGCACCTGTACAACGGGGTGGAGTACCTGCAGACGGTGCTGGGCTGCCTCAAGGCGCGCGTCGTGCCCGTCAACGTCAACTACCGCTACGTCGAGGAGGAGTTGGCCTACCTCTACCGGGACGCGGATCTGGCGGCGCTGGTCTTCGACGCCGAGTTCGAGCACCGGGTGGCGGCGGTCAGGCCGCGGGCCGGCGGACTGCGGCACCTGGTGCGGGTGGGCGCCCCGTCCGCCGAAGAGGTGGACGCGGTGCCGTTCGCCGACGCCGAGGCGGCCGGATCGCCCGGCCGGGGCTTTCCGCCACGCTCGGGCGACGACCAGTTCATCATCTACACCGGCGGCACCACCGGCATGCCCAAGGGGGTGATGTGGCGTCAGGAGGACCTGTTCTTCGCGGGACTGGGCGGGGGCGCGCCGACCGGTGAGCCGGTGGCGAGGCCGGAGGAGCTGGCCGAACGGGTCGCGGCCGGCGGCAGCGGCATCACCTTCTTCCCGACGCCCCCGCTGATGCACGGCACGTCCACCCTCACCTCCTTCATCGGCTTCAACTTCGGTCAACGGGTGGTGATCCACCGCAAGTTCGTGCCCGAGGAGGTGCTGCGGACGATCGAGAGGGAGAAGGTCACCAGTGTGTCGCTGGTGGGCGACGCGATGCTGCGGCCGCTGATCGACGCGCTGGAGGGGCCCCTGAAGGGCACGGACTGCTCGTCGCTGTTCAGCGTGGCGTCGTCCGGGGCGGTCCTGTCGGACACCGTGCGGCGGCAGTTCCGCGCGCTGGTGCCGAACGCCGTGCTCCTGAACAACTTCGGCTCCTCGGAGTCCGGCTTCAACGGCACGGCGACCGAGGACTCCGGCCCGGGCCGCGGCTTCCGGGTCCGCGTCAACTCCCGTACGCAGGTGGTCGACCCGGCGACCCGCGAGCCGGTCGCCGCCGGTGAGGTGGGCCGCGTCGCGCAGTGCGGCCACGTACCGCTCGGCTACTACAACGACCCGCGGAAAACCGCCGAGACGTTCTTCGAGAAGGAGGGCAGGCGGTGGGTGCTGCTCGGCGACATGGCCACCGTCGACGAGGAGGGCGTCGTCACCGTCCTCGGCCGGGGCTCGCAGTGCATCAACACCGGCGGGGAGAAGGTGTATCCGGAGGAGGTCGAGGAAGCACTCAAGTCGCATCCGGACGTCTACGACGCGCTGGTGGCCGGCGTGCCGGACGCGCAGTGGGGCAGCCACGTGGCGGCCGTCGTCCAACTGCGCGCGGGGGCGCGGCGGCCGTCCCTGGCGGACATCCAGACGCACTGCCGTTCCCACCTCGCCGGGTACAAGATCCCGCGCCAGCTGGTGATCACGGAGGCGATACGGCGGTCGCCCAGCGGCAAGGCGGACTACCGGTGGGCCCGGGAGGTGGCGGTGGCCGCGGACCGGTAGGCCGGCCACGGGTCGCCCGCGGCGGGGCGGGGCGGGCGTACTCTTTGCGCGCGGTTGACCCGGGTGTTTGAACGGTGGGTTGCGAGGGGCCGTACGGAGGTTGGCGGCCCGGCCCCGCGGGTCCGGTTCGCCGCGCCGTTCTCGCGCTTCAGCACGGAAGGACCAACGGGTGTCGCACCTCACGCCCCCTCGCCAGCTCCCGCACACCGACGCGGGCTCCGACGCCGACTCCGGTGCCGAAGCGGATCCCGCCCCGGATCCCGGGGCGCCGGCGGGCGGCACGGACGCGGGCGCGGACGCGGAGACCGGCGCCGGCACGGACGCGGGAACCGGGGCGGAGACGGCCGGGCCCGCCGCCGACGCGACGCCCGACGCCACCTCCGGAGCGCCCGGCGACGAGGCCGGCACGTCCGAGGCCGATGTCCCCGAAGCCGACCGGCCCGAGGCGGTCACCGACGTCACCGACCCCCACCCCCACCCCGACGCCGCTGACCGCGCCGGGCTGTTCGGGTGGCGGCGCAGGTACCCCCGTACCGCGCGGGGCGTGACCGTCGGGATCACCGTCCTGGCCGCCGTGCTGGTGCTGGCCGCCCTCCTCGTGCCGAACCGGCTCGACCGCCTCACCGTCGAGGCGTTCCTGCGCATCCCCGCCGAGGGCGTCCTCCTCGCCGGTCTGCTGCTGGCGCTGCCGCCGCGGTTCCGGCGCGCCGCGGCGATCGCCGTGGGTGTGCTGCTCGGCCTGGTCACGGTGGTGAAGTTCGTCGACATGGGGTTCTACTCCGTGCTGTCGCGCCCCTTCGACCTGGTCCTCGACTGGATCCTGCTCGACGACGCCGCCGAATGGGTGAAGGAGTCGTTCGGCGGCACCGGCGAGGTGCTGGCGGTCGTCGCGGTGATCGTCCTCGTCGCCGCCGTGCTGGTGCTGACGACCCTCGCCGTCGTACGGCTGGCCGACCTGATGGTCCGTCACCGCCCGACGGCCGCCCGGACCACACTGGTCCTGGGCACGGCGTGGATCACCTGCGTCACCCTGGGCGTGCAGTTCACGGGCGTGCCGGTCGCCTCGAAGATCGACGCCGATCTGGTCGGCAACCGCGTCGACCAGGTGCGGGCGGGGCTCGCGGACGCGCGGGTCTTCCAGAAGCAGGCCGCCGTCGACGCATTCGCCGACACCCCGCCCGACCAGTTGCTGACCGGACTGCGGGGCAAGGACGTCCTGTTCACCTTCATCGAGAGCTACGGCCGCACGGCGATCGAGGACCCGGCGATGGCGCCGGACGTCGACGCGGTCCTGGACAAGGGCACCGCCGACCTGAAGGCGGCCGGGTTCGCCTCGCGCAGCGGCTGGCTGAGGTCACCGGTGTCGGGCGCCGGCAGCTGGCTCGCCCACTCGACGTTCCTGTCCGGCCTGTGGATCAAGAACCAGCAGCGCTACCGCTCCCTGACGACCAGCGACCGCGCGACGCTGACCAGTTACTTCCGCAAGAGCGGCGCCTGGCGCACGGTCGGCATCGTGCCGGGGGTGCGCAGGGCGTGGCCGGAGGGGAAGTTCTTCGGGCTCGACCACATCTACGACTCCGAGCACCTCGGCTACCACGGCCCCTACTTCAGCTGGACGCCCGTGCCGGACCAGTTCAGCCTGGAGGCCTTCCAGCGTCTGGAGCACGGCAAGAAGGACCGGGGCCCGATCATGGCGGAGATCATCCTGGCCTCCAGCCACAACCCCTGGGCCCCGATCGCCCACATGATCGACTGGAACGACCTCGGCGACGGCTCGGTCTTCCACCGCATCAAGAAGGAGGGCAAGGACCCCAAGGAGGTCTGGAAGAACCCGGAGAGCGTGCGCACCGAGTACAAGAACGCCATCGAGTACTCGCTGCGCAGCCTGACGGAGTGGGTCCAGCGCTACGGCGACGACGACACGGTGCTCGTCTTCCTCGGCGACCACCAGCCCGTCCCGACCGTCACCGCGGGCAACACCAGCAAGGACGTGCCGGTCACCCTGGTCGCCCGCGACAAGAAGGTCCTGGACCGCATCTCCGACTGGGGCTGGACGGACGGCCTCCGGCCGGCCCGCAACGCCCCCGAGTGGGGCATGGACACCTTCCGCGACCGCTTCCTGACGGCGTACGGACCGCACCAGGGGTGAAAGGCGCGCGTCCGGGCGGCGGGCGCGGCGCCGCGTACGACTCGGCCTGCGACCGCGCGTTGCCGCCGACAGATCGCGCACCGGACGCAAGCTTTGGCCAGAACGGAACCGGGAGCAAGATGAGCCGTTTCGGCCCGCCGACGCGCACTGCCCGCGTAGCGTGGCCGCTGGATCATTCGAGCTGTAAGGATGCGAAATTCGAGTGAATGCTGGATCGCACGGCGACCTCCGTGTACAGGCGATTCCCCGCACCGTCTCCGCCATCAATGACGCCCTGCCCGCCGGGCGGCGCGAAGAGTTTCACGCCGCCGTGACCCGCGCCGGACAAGGCGACGCACTGGATTCGGTGATGACCACCTGGTGGCTCGAGGCCATGTTCGAGGCGGTGCCCGAACGGGACCAGCGCCTCGACGACACCGTCGCCGCGGTAGGGCTCGTCGAACTCCCGGAGGCGGAAGACTGATGCGGCCGGTTTCGAAAGGCTGGACGGCGGTCACCCAGGTGACCGCCTCCAAGGTGCTCAGCCAGATGCGTGACGCGGGCCACGTCGACCTCCACGACAACATCGTCCGGTTCATCCGGGCCCTGGCGCTGGAGGTCGGCAGCGCAGTGGAATCCGCGAAGCCGCCTCCGGGTCTGCCCATGACCATTCGTGGCGTCACCTGGTACAGCCTCCCCGTCCCCAACGATCCCGTATTTTTCAACTACAGCATCTATCCGGAGGAACAGCAGATCAGGGTCTGTGACCTGATCTGGGTCGCGTCTTTGTGAACGCTTTCGCCGGCCCTTTCTCGGCCGGTCGGCTTCTTGCCCTCCCATAACGGGGGTCCGGCACCGCCACCGCGCATCAGCCGGATTCCCCCGCCCCGCAAATCGAGATCACCGCATATTCAGGATCCGGTTTCGACACGCACCCCAGGACCCCGTCCTGGGGTGCGGCGGTCGTGGGCCTCCGGGGGGCGCACCGCGCGGGCGGGCCGTGGCGCGCCCAGAAAGTCGCCCCCCACCTCTTGCCCTGGGCCCCGGCGTCCTGGATTACTGATCCCGAACGGCGCGACCGAATGATCGGTCGTCCGTAATGACGGCAATGACGGTAATGACGCGGTTGGCGAGGGAGAAGTCCCCATGGTGGATGCGACGGAGCCGCTGGACGCGGGAGAACGGCTGGACGCTCAGGCGCTGCGCGCGCTGCAACTTCAGCGGCTGCGCGCCTCGCTGCGGCACGCGTACGACCACGTGCCGTTCTACCGGCAGTCCTTCGAGAAGGCCGGTGTCCACCCGGACGACTGCCGCTCCCTCGCCGACCTGTCCCGCTTCCCGTTCACCACCAAGGCCGACCTGCGCGAGAACTACCCGTACGGGATGTTCGCCGTCCCCCAGGACCGTATCCGCCGCATCCACGCCTCCAGCGGCACCACCGGACGCCCCACGGTCGTCGGGTACACCGACGGCGACCTGTCCCTGTGGTCGGACATGGTGGCCCGCTCGATCAGGGCGGCCGGCGGGCGGCCCGGCGACAAGGTGCACGTGGCCTACGGGTACGGGCTGTTCACCGGAGGCCTCGGCGCCCACTACGGCGCCGAGCGGCTGGGCTGTACGGTCATCCCCGCGTCCGGCGGCATGACGGCCCGTCAGGTGCAGCTGATCCGGGACCTGGAACCGCAGATCATCATGGTGACGCCCTCGTACATGCTGACCATCCTGGACGAGTTCGAGCGGCAGGGCGTCGATCCGCGGACCACCTCGCTACGGGTGGGGATCTTCGGCGCGGAGCCGTGGACGGAGCGGATGCGCCAGGAGATCGAGGAGCGGTTCGCGATCGACGCCGTCGACATATACGGGCTGTCGGAGGTCATGGGGCCGGGCGTGGCGCAGGAGTGCCTGGAGACCAAGGACGGCCTGCACATCTGGGAGGACCACTTCTATCCGGAGATCGTCGACCCGATCACCGGGGAGGTACTCGAGGACGGCGAGGAGGGCGAGCTGGTCTTCACCTCGCTCACCAAGGAGGCGATGCCGGTCGTCCGCTACCGGACGAGGGACCTGACGCGGCTGCTGCCCGGCACCGCCCGGGTGTTCCGGCGGATGGAGAAGGTCACCGGGCGCAGCGACGACATGGTGATCCTGCGCGGGGTGAACCTGTTCCCCACGCAGATCGAGGAGATCGTGCTGCGCACGCCGGGCGTCGCGCCGCACTTCCAGCTGCGGCTGACCCGCGAGGGCCGGCTGGACGCCCTGACGGTGCGGGCGGAGGCCCGGCCCGAGGCGGGCCCGGAGTCGCGGGAGGCCGCCGCCGGGGCCATCGCTGCGGCCGTGAAGGACGGCATCGGGGTGTCGGTCTCCGTGGAGATCGTCGAACCGGAGTCGCTGGAGCGGTCGGTGGGCAAGATCCGGCGCATCGTGGACCTGCGGCCGCGGTAGCGCTCCCCTTCCCGGGGCCACGACCGGCCTGCCGTCGTCCGGCTGCCGCGCCGCGGCGGCCGGTCGTGCGGTTCCCCACGCCCCTTCGGGGGCGCTAACCGGCGAAGCGGTCGCGCAGTTCGCGCTTGAGGATCTTGCCGCTGGCGTTGCGGGGCAGCTCGTCCACGAACAGCACCCGCTTGGGCGCCTTGAAGTGGGCGAGCTTCTCCCGGGTGTGGGCGATCAGTTCGTCCTCGGTGACCTCGGCGCGCGCCACGACGAACGCGGTGACCGCCTCGATCCACCGCTCGTCGGGGAGGCCGACCACGGCCGCCTCGGCGACCGCCGGGTGCGTGTAAAGGGCGTCCTCGACCTGCCGGGAGGCGACCAGTACGCCGCCGGAGTTGATGACGTCCTTCACCCGGTCGACGATCGTGTAGTAGCCGTGCGCGTCGCGGACGGCCAGGTCCCCGGAGTGGAACCAGCCGTCGCGGAAGGCGGCGGCGGTCTCCTCGGGCTTGTCCCAGTAGCCCTCGCAGAGCTGCGGGGAGCGGTAGACGATCTCCCCGGGCGTGCCGTCGGGGACGTCCTTGCCGTCCTCGTCGACCACGCGGGCGTCGACGAACAGCACGGGCCGGCCGCAGGAGTCCATGCGGCCCTTGTGCTCGTCGGGGGCGAGCACGGTGGCCAGGGGGCCGATCTCGCTCTGCCCGAAGCAGTTGTAGAAGGCCAGCTTCGGCAGCCGCTCCCGCAGCCGCTCCAGGACCGGCACCGGCATGATCGAGGCGCCGTAGTAGGCCTTGCGCAGGCCGCCGAGGTCGCGGGTGGCGAAGTCGGGGCGGTTGGCGAGGCCGATCCACACGGTGGGCGGGGCGAACAGGCTGTCCACCCGGCCCGCCTCGATCAGGTCGAACAGCCGGTCGCCGTCGGGCGCGTCGAGGACGGTGTTGGTGGCGCCGACCGCGAGGTAGGGCAGCAGGAAGACGTGCATCTGCGCCGAGTGGTAGAGCGGGAGCGCGTGCGCGGGACGGTCCCCGGCGCTCAGGTCGAGGGCGGTGATCGCGCTCAGGTACTCGTGCACCAGCGCGCGGTGGGTCATCATCGCGCCCTTGGGCAGCGCGGTCGTCCCCGAGGTGTACAGCAGCTGCACCAGGTCCTCGGCGCGCGGCTCGGGACCGTCGTACGCGGAGGCCGTGGCCAGCCGGGTCAGCAGGGAGTCGTCGGTGTCGCGCAGGGGCAGCGTGCGGACGTCGCCGCCGAGCCGGTCCGCGAGGCCGGGATCGGTGAGGACCAGGGAGCTGCCGGACTGGCCGACGAGGTACCCGAGGTCGTCGCCGGTGAGGTTGTGGTTGACCGGCACGTGCACCAGGCCCGCCCGGGCGCAGGCGAGGAAGCCGATGAGGTAGGCGTCGGAGTTGTGGCCGTAGGCGGCGACCCGGTCGCCGGGCGTGAGGCCCTGGTCGAGCAGGACGGTCGCCGCGCGGGAGACGGCGTCGTCGAGTTCGCCGTACGTCCAGGTGCGCTCGCCGTACTCGATCGCGATGCGCGCGGGCGTGCGCCGGGCGCTGCGCCGCAGCACCCCGTCGACCGTGCTGCCGTGTCCCTGAGTCATGGCACATGATCTTCAGGCCGCCGCGGGGCGCGGTCAAGACACGCGACCGCGGCGGAGCGGACGGCGCCGCATGTCACACCGGGCGGGTGCGCCCTTTCCAGTACGGCTCGCGCAGCCGCCGCTTGTACAGCTTGCCGTTGGGGTCGCGCGGCATCTCGGGGACGAAGTCGACGCTCCTGGGCCGTTTGTAGCCGGCCAGCCGCCCGGCGCAGTGGCCGAGGATCGCGGCGGCCAGGTCCGGTCCGGGCGCGTGTCCGGGGGCCGCTTCCACGACCGCCTTGACCTCCTCGCCCCAGTCGTCGTGCGGCACGCCGAAGACGGCCGCGTCGGCGACGGCGGGGTGGGACAGCAGGACGGACTCGATCTCGGCCGGGTAGATGTTGACCCCACCCGAGATGATCATGTCGATCTTGCGGTCGCGCAGGAACAGGTAGCCGTCCTCGTCGAGGTGGCCGAGGTCGCCGACGGTGAAGAAGTCGCCGATGCGGTTCCTGCGGGTCTTGTCCTCGTCCTTGTGGTACGAGAAGCCGCCGGTGGCCATCTTCATGTAGACGGTGCCGAGTTCGCCGGGCGGCAGCCGGTTGCCGTCCTCGTCGAAGACCGCGAGTTCGCTGATCGGCCAGGCCCTGCCGACGGTGCCGGGCTTCTTCAGCCAGTCCTCCGCCGTGGCGAAGGCCCCGCCGCCCTCGCTGGCCGCGTAGTACTCCTCCACGCAGGGCCCCCACCAGTCGATCATCGCCCGCTTCACGTGGTCGGGGCAGGGCGCGGCGCCGTGGATGGCGTGCCGCATCGACGACACGTCGTAGGAGCGCCGGACCTCCTCCGGGAGGGCGAGCAGGCGGTGGAACTGGGTCGGGACCATGTGGGTGTGGGTGCACCGGTGGGCCTGGATCAGGCGCAGCATCTCCTCGGGCGTCCACTTGTCCATCAGCACGATGCGGTGGCCGATGTGCAGGGACGCGCCCGCGAACTGGAGCACGGCGGTGTGGTAGAGCGGCGAGCAGACCAGGTGGACGTTGTCGTCGAACGGCTTGACGCCGAAGATGCCGAGGAAGCCGCCGAGGTATGCCTCCTCTGGGGGTTTGCCGGGCAGCGGGCGGCGGATGCCGCGCGGGCGGCCCGTGGTGCCGGAGGTGTAGTTCATGACCCAGCCCATGGTGCGGCCCGCGGGCGGTGACTCCGGCCGTCCGTCGAGGAGTTCGCCGTACGGCCGGAAGCCCTCGGCCTCGCCGACGGCGTACCGGTGGGTGGCCGCGAGGCCCGCCTCGTCGGCCGCGTGGCGTGCGGGGTCCGCGTACCGCTCGTGGGTGATCAGCACCTTGGCGCCGGAGTCGGCGACGATCCAGGCGATCTCGGGGCCGACGAAGTGGTGGTTGACCGGCACCAGGTAGAAGCCGGCCTGGGTGGCGGCCAGGTAGGCGGTGAGGAACTCGACGCCGTTGGGCAGCACGGCGGCGAAGGCGTCGCCGCGTTCCAGGCCGGCCTCGCGCAGGCCGTGGACGAGTTGGTTGGCGGCGGCGTGCAGGCGTCCGGCGGTCCACCGCTCCCCGTCGGGGGCGATGAGGACCGTGCGGCCCGGGTCGGCGGCGGCCTGCGCCCAGAAGCCGGCGGGGGGTGTGCTCGCAGGGGGGCGCGTGGGGGTGCTCTCGGAGGTGTTCGCTGGGGTGCTCTCGGGGGTGCTCGTCATGTGCCGCTCCTTCCGGCGACGCGGTTGACGCGGTCGACGGCTTCCTCGAAGCCGCGGGTGAGGTCGTCGAAGACGGCCTGGACGCTGCGTTCGCTGGTCATCCGGCCGACGATCTGCCCGACGGGCGTGCCCAGCAGCGGTTCGACCTCGTAGCGCTGGATGCGGGAGACGGCGTCGGCGACGAGCAGCCCCTGCAGGGGCATCGGCAGCGCGCCGGGGCCCTCGGGGTCGTCCCAGGCGTCGGTCCACGCGGTGCGGAGCTGGCGGGCGGGTTTGCCGGTGAGGGCGCGGGAGCGGACGGTGTCGCCGGAGCCGGCGGCGAGCAGTTTCCGGACGAGTCCGGGGGAGGTGAGTTCGGCCTCGGTGGTGGTCAGCCAGACGGAGCCCAGCCACACGCCCTGGGCGCCGAGGGCGAGGGCGGCGGCCGCCTGCCGTCCGCTGCCGATGCCTCCGGCGGCCAGCACGGGCAGCGGGGCGACGGCGTCCACGACCTCGGGCGTGAGCACCATGGTGGCGATCTCGCCGGTGTGGCCGCCGGCCTCGTAGCCCTGCGCGACGACGACGTCGATGCCCGCCGCCTGGTGCTTGCGGGCGTGCCGGGCGCTGCCGGCGAGCGCGGCGACGAGCACGCCCCGCTCGTGCGCGCGGGCCACGACGTCGGCGGGTGGTGAGCCGAGGGCGTTGGCGAGCAGCCGGATCGGGTAGTCGAAGGCGACGTCGAGCTGGGTGCGGGCGACCTGCTCCATCCAGCCCGTGATGCGCCAGCCGGACGCCTCGCCCTCGGGCAGTTCGGGGACGCCGTACTCGGCGAGGGTGTCCTCGACGAACCGCCGGTGCCGGTCCGGGATCATCGCCTCGACGTCGGCCTCGGTGACGCCCTCGACCTTCTTCGCGGGCATGACGACGTCCAGCCCGTAGGGCCTGCCGCCGACGTGCGCCTCGATCCAGTCCAGGTCGCGCTTGAGGTCGTCGGGGGCGGTGTAGCGGACCGCGCCGAGCACGCCGAAGCCGCCGGCCCGGCTGATGGCCGCGGCGACGGCGGGGAACGGCGTGAAGCCGAAGACGGCGTGCTCGACTCCCAGTTGGTTGCTCAGCTCCGTCTGCATGAGGCGCAGGATGCCGCAGACCTCCGGACGACGGAAGACCTTTTCTGATGCTCCGTCAGATTTCTTGCGCCCCGGCGGCCCGCGGCGCCGGCGGCCACCCGGAAACGTCGAGGCGCTGGATGCCGGGTGCGGCACTCAGGGTCGGCGGCGGTGTGCGGGCCTGAGCCGCGCATCCGCCGCCGGTACGGGGGCCGAGGGCCGGCCTACTGGTTGAAGACGGCCTTCTGCACGTCGTTCGGCCCGTCGAAGCGGTCCTGCTTCAGGCCGTCGAGGCTGCTGACGATCTTCTCGTCGGCCTTGTTCTTGCGGGCCACCTCCACCAGGTGGTGCTGCTTGTCGGTGGGGTACTCCATGCCGCTGAGGGCCTTCTGCAGGTCGATCGGGCTGAGGTCCGCCATGGGAGCCTCCCTCACAAGGTCCGGAATGTCGGATTCTCCGGCCATCGGAGTGCCCCGTGGCAACGGGCACACGCGTCAGCACCGGGCGCATCTGCCGCGGCACCGGGCAAGGGGTCGCGGCACCGGGCTCAGGCGTCGTGGAGCCCCGCTCAGCCCTCTGCCGCCTCCAGCACCGCCATGGCCGCGTTGTGGCCGGGCACCCCGCTCACCCCTCCCCCGCGTACCGCGCCCGCCCCGCACAGCAGCACGTTGGCGTGCCGGGTCTCGACGCCCCAGCGCCCGGTGTCCTGGTGGGCGTAGGGCCAGGAGAGTTCGCGGTGGAAGATGTTGCCGCCGGGCAGGCGCAGGTCCCGCTCCAGGTCGAGTGGGGTCTTGGCCTCGATGCAGGGGCGGCCGTCGGCGTCGGTGGCCAGGCAGTCGGCGAGCGGCTCGGCGAGGTGGGCGTCGAGCTGGGCGAGCGTCGACGTCAGCAGTTCCTCGCGGACGGCGTCGTTGTCGCGCTCGAACAGCCGCGCCGGGGTGTGCAGGCCGAACAGGGTGAGGGTCTGCCGGCCGCGTCCGGCGAGGTCCGGGCCGAGGATGCTCGGGTCGGTCAGGGAGTGGCAGTAGATCTCGGAGGGCGGGGCGGCGGGGAGCGCGCCGGACGCGGCCTGGGCGTGGGCGGCGGCGAGCTGCTCGTAGCCCTCGGCGATGTGGAAGGTGCCGGAGAACGCCTCGCGCGGGTCGACGGAGCTGTCGCGCAGCCTCGGCAGCCGTTCGAGCAGCATGTTCACCTTCAGCTGGGCGCCCTCGGCGGGGGCGGGCGGGGTGTCGCCGGTGAGGGCGGCCAGTTCCCGCGGGGAGGCGTTCACGAGGACGTGGCGGGCGGCGGTGACGCCCTCGCCGTCGGCGGTCCGGTAGGTGATCTCCGCGCTGCGGCCGTCGGTGTCGATGCGGACCGCCTCGTGGCCGGTGGCGAGCACGGCGCCCGCCTCGTGCGCCGCGGCGGCCAGGGCGTCGGTCAGGGCGCCCATCCCGCCGACGGGCACGTCCCAGGCGCCGGTGCCGCCGCCGATCACGTGGTAGAGGAAGCAGCGGTTCTGCTTCAGGGAGGGGTCGTGGGCGTCGGCGAAGGTGCCGATGAGGGCGTCGGTGAGGACGACGCCGCGGACCAGGTCGTCGTCGAAGCGGTCCTCGATCGCCACGCCGATCGGTTCCTCGAACAGGGTCCGCCAGGCCTCCTCGTCGTCGACGCGGCGGCGCAGCTCCTCGCGGGTGGGCAGCGGTTCGGTGAGCGTGGGGAAGACCCGTTCGGCGACGCGGCCGGTCATGCCGTAGAAGCGCTGCCAGGCCAGGTACTCGCGGTCGGAACCGGTCAGCCGGGCGAAGGCCTCCCGGGTGCGCTGCTCGCCGCCGCCCACCAGCAGCCCGGTGGGCCGCCCGTCGCGCTCGGCGGGGGTGTACGACGAGACGGTGCGGGCCCGGACGCGGAAGTCCAGGCCGAGATCGCGCACGATCTTCCGCGGGAGCAGGCTGACCAGGTACGAGTAGCGCGAGAGCCGGGCGTCGACGCCGGCGAAGGGCCGGGTGGAGACCGCCGCGCCGCCGGTGTGCGCCAGCCGCTCCAGCACCAGGACGGACCGTCCGGCGCGGGCCAGGTAGGCGGCGGCGACCAGGCCGTTGTGGCCGCCGCCGACGATCACGGCGTCGTAGGCGCGTTGCTCGTGTGCGGTCATGGTCCTTGGTAGCACGCGATGATCCGGATCGGCCAGGGCGCGCCCCGGGCTCACCGGCCCGGGGCGGTTCCCCGCTGCCGCGGCGCCGCCGCCCTGCGGTACACCTCGGCCGCCTCCGCGCCCCGGCCGAGCTGCTGCAGGCAGTGCGCCTCGTCGTGGCGGGCGGCGAGCGTGTCGGGGTGGTCGGCGCCCAGGACGCGTTCGCAGGCCGCGGCCACCCGGCGGTACTCGCCCAGCGCGTCCGTCCAGCGGCCCAGCCGGCCCAGGCCGACGGCGACCTCCCGGCGGCTGACCAGGGTGTCGGGGTGGTCGGCGCCCAGCACCCGCTCGCGGACGGCGGCCACGTCGCGGGCCTCGGCGAGGGCCTCCTCCCAGTGGCCCAGGCGGCCGAGGCTGACGCCCAGGCCGTGGCGGGCGCGCAGGGTCTCGGGGTGGTCGGGGCCCTGGACGCGGGCGCGGTCGTCGACCAGGTCGCGGTAGAGCGCCAGCGCCTCGGCGGCGCGGCCGAGACGGCCGAGGCCGATGCCGGCCTCGTGGCGGGCGGCGAAGGTGTCCGGGTGGTCGGGGCCGAGGGTACGGGCACGGGCGGCGGCGACCTCCCGGTAGGTCCACAGGGCCTCCGTCCAGCGGCCCAGTCGGCCGAGCGCGCGGGCGACCTCGTAGCGGGTGACGAGGGTGTCGGGGTGCTCGGGGCCGAGCACGCGGGCGCGTGCGGCGGCCACGTCGAGGGCCGTGCGGTAGGAGTCCCGGAGGCGGCCGAGCCGGCTGAGGTTGACGGCGAGATCGTGGCGGCAGCGCAGGGTTTCCGGGTGGTCGGCGCCCAGCACCCGCTCGCGGGCGGCGAGCACCGACAGGTACACCTGGTGGGCGTCGGGGTGACGGCCCAGCCGGCCGAGCACGTACGCCATTTCCTGGCGGGCGGCGAGGGTGTCGGGGTGGTCGGCGCCGAGCGTCCGGGTCCGGGCGGCGGCGACGTGCTGGTAGGCGCGCAGGGCCTCGGCGGCGCGGCCGGCGCGGCTGAGGGCGAAGGCGGCCTGGCAGCGGCTGGCGAGCGTGTCGGGGTGGTCGGGGCCCAGCAGGCGGGCGCGCCCGGCGGCGACCGCCAGGTGCGCCTCGCCCGCCTCCTCCCACCGGCCCAGCCGCCCCAGCCTCAGCCCGGTGTCGTGCCGTCCGGCCAGCTCGGCGAGCAGGCGCGCGGGTGGCGCGGGCAGCGCGGGTGACGCGGACGGCATAGGTGGCGCGGACGGGAGCACGCTCGTGGACGGCGCCTGCGGAAGCACGCTCGTGGCCGGCGTCGGCGGGTGCTGCGGCGGGGGTCCGCCGGTGCCGGCCGCGGCGGGCCGCGGGATCCACTCGCCGGTGAGGGCGGCCCCGGGGTCCGGCGGGGCGCTGCGCGGTCCGGCTCCGACGGCCTTGTGGCCGGTGGTCATGGAGCGGGTCCAGGACGGCAGGCGCGGCTCGCGGGAGGGGACCGGCTCGGGCGGGCGGAGCACGGGATGCGGGGTCACCACGGTCGGCGGGTACGCCGGGTCGGTACGTCCCAGGGTGATGCGGCGGCCCACCTCGCGGGCGTCGGGCGGGCGTTGCTCGGGGCGCTTGGCCAGCAGGTCCAGGATGATCGTCTCGAGGTAGGCGGGGAGTTCGGCGCGCGTGCTGCGGGGCGGGCGGGGCGGGGTGTCGCGGTGGCCGACGAGGATCCCCCAGGCGTCCTCCAGGTCGAACGGCGGCGCGCCGGTGGCGATCTCGTACAGGACGCAGCCCAGCGAGTACAGGTCGCTGCGCTGGTCCACCTCGGTACCGCTGATCTGCTCCGGCGACATGTAGTGCGGGGTGCCCATGGCGACGCCCGTGCCGGCGAGCCGGGCGGTGAAGCCGATGTCATGACCCAGGCGGGCGATGCCGAAGTCGCAGATCTTCACCGTGCCGTCGGTGAGCCGCATGATGTTCGCGGGCTTCAGGTCGCGGTGCACGATGTCCTGCTCGTGGGTGTAGGCGAGGGCCGCGGCGACCTGCTCGGCGATGTCCACGACGTCGGGCACGGCCAGCGGGTGGCGCCCGTTGTCCTCCAGGAGCTGGCACAGGTCCCGGCCGTCCAGGAGTTCCATGACCAGGAACAGGACGCCGTCGGCCTCGCCGAAGTCGTGGACGACGGTCACCCCGCGGTGCTGGAGGGCGGCGGCCACGCGGGCCTCGCGGCGGAAGCGTTCCCGCAGCATGCGGGTGAAGGAGCGGTCGTGGTGGGCCCCGGGCGGCTTGAGGCACTTGACGGCGACCTGCCGGCCGAGCGATTCGTCCCGCGCGCGCCACACCTCGCCCATGCCGCCCCGCCCGATCCGCTCGATCAGCCGGTACCGGCCCTGGATGACTCTGTTGTCCCCCATCGCCCGCGATCGCCCCCGTCGCTGGTCGCCCCGCCCTCCCCCGGCCCGTCCAGTATGGCGACCTATGAGCCGACTTTGTACGGTGCGGGGCGGGAGCCGGGACCGAGCCGTGACATGGCGCGGACGATGTGTCCGGGCGGGAGTTGCCAGCGCAGCCCTGCGGGGACGCAGCGCAGCAGGGTGCCCGTGGCGCGCAGCCGGCGGGTCACGGTGGCGGGTGCGGGGGCCGCTCTGCCGTACAGCTCGTGGGCGTACGGGGGCAGGGAGCCGTACGCCAGGTGCGCCACGCGCCGCCACAGCACCTCGCGCGCCGGGACGAGGAGGGGGTGCGTCGGCGGACGGAGCAGGAAGTCGTCCACCGCGCGGGCGTCGGCGCCGGCGGCGAGCTGTGGGCGCGCCTGCTCGAAGTAGGCGGCCAGCTCCGCGCGGCTCGCGGGCACCGCGTCGGGGTCGAGGCCCACCAGGCGGGCGCTGGTGCGCTGTTCGGCGAGGTAGCGGTCGGCCGCGCGGTCGCTCAGCGGGTAGCCGGAGCGGCGCGCGATGTGCAGATAGGAGTCGATCTCGGCGCAGTGCACCCACAGCAGCAGGTCGGGTTCGTCGACGCCGTAGCGCTCGCCGGTCGCGGGGTCGGTGGCCTTCAGCAGGCTGTGGATCTTCCGCACCCGGGCGCCCGCGCGTTCGGCCTCCTCGGCGGTGCCGTAGGTGGTGGTGCCGACGAAGCCGGCGGTGCGCAGCAGGCGCCCCCAGGCGTCCTGACGGAAGTCGGAGTTCTCCATGACGCCGCGGACGGCGCGCGGGTGCAGCGCCTGGAGGTAGAGGGCGCGGATGCCGGCGACCCACATCATGGGGTCGCCGTGCATCTGCCAGGTGACGGATGCCGGACCGAACAGCCCAGGGTCGGGCGACATGTCGTCAGGCTAACGCCGGACGCGCGGCATCCCCAGGCCCAGCCAGGAGATGATCTCCCGCTGGATCTCGTTGTTGCCGCCGCCGAAGGTGAAGATGACCGCGGAGCGGTAGCCGCGTTCCAGTTCGCCCCGCAGCACCGCGCCCGCCGAGCCCTCCTTCAGGGCACCCGCCGCGCCGACGACCTCCAGCAGCCAGGCGTAGGCGTCCCGGCGGGCCTCGGAGCCGTAGACCTTCACCGCGGAGGCGTCCTGCGGGGTGAGGGTGCCGTCCTGCACGGCGCCGACCATCCGCCAGTTCAGCAGCTTCAGGGCCTCCAGCCTGGTGTGGGTCTGCGCGAGCTTGCGGCGCACCCAGGCCAGGTCGATCACCCGGCGGCCGTCGGCGAGTTTGGTCTCCGTCGCCCAGCGCTGGACGTCGTGCAGGGCGCGGACGGCCATGGTGCCGTGCGCGGCGAGGGTGACCCGCTCGTGGTTGAGCTGGTTGGTGATCAGCCGCCAGCCCTGGTTCTCGGCGCCGACGCGGCGGGAGACGGGCACCCGGACGTCCTCGTAGTGGCTCGCCGTGGTGTCGTGGCCGGCGAGGGTGTGGATGAGGGTGCAGGAGTAGCCCGGGTCGGTGGTCGGCACCAGCAGCATGGTGATGCCCTTGTGCGGCGGGGCGTCCGGGTCGGTGCGGGTGGCCAGCCAGACCCAGTCCGCGGTGTCGCCGTTGGTGGTCCAGATCTTCTGGCCGTTGACGACGTACTCGTCGCCGTCACGCACCGCGCGGGTCCGGAGGGAGGCCAGGTCGGTGCCGGCGCCGGGCTCGCTGTAGCCGATCGCGAAGTCGATCTCGCCGGCGAGGATCCGGGGCAGGAAGTGGGCCTTCTGCTCGTCGGTGCCGAACTGCATGATCGTCGGGCCGACCGTGTTGAGCGCCATCAGCGGCAGCGGCACGCCCGCCTGGGCCGCCTCGTCGAAGAAGATGAACTGTTCCATCGCGGTCAGCCCGCGCCCGCCGTACTCCCGGGGCCAGCCCACGCCGAGCCAGCCGTCGGCGCCCAGGCGCCGGACGGTGTCGCGGTAGAAGCGCTTCTGGGCGGCGGCGTCACCGTGGCGGGCGACGGCGTCGTCCGGCATCAGGCCGGCGAAGTAGGCGCGCAGTTCGGTGCGCAGCCGCTGCTGCTCGGGCGTGTATGCGAGGTGCACGGCGCCTCCAGGCTTCCCAGGCCGGTACTGACGGCGCACACGGTAGAACGTGTTCCAGAAATAGGGAATGGCGGTGCCGCTTCGGGCGGGGTCATTCGGGCGGGGTCAGTTCAGCACCGTGAGGAACTCGGTGCAGGCCCGGGCGCAGTCCCGGCAGGCCCGCGCGCCCTCCTCGGCGCCCGGGACGGCGTCGAAGACGTGGGCCGACTCCAGGCACACCGTGCGGCACCACTCCACCTGGATGCGCATGCCGGCCTCGTCCAGGCCGTTCTGCTCGGACAGCGCACGGCAGGTCGCGTCGCACACCTCGGCGCACAGGATGCCCTTGCGCCGTACTTTCTCCTGCTCCTCCGTTCCGTCCGGATCCACCAGGCCGGCGCGCAGCGCGCAGGCCCGCGCGCACTCGGTGCACGCCTGGGCGCACGCGAAGCGGTCCTCCAGGAACCGGAAGAGCTCCTGCTGGGATGTCGTCGAAGTCACGCGGTCCGGGTAGCCCGGTGCGGATGCCGTCAAACCGGCGTTCGGCGGGCCCGCGCGGGTTCTTCCGGCCCGCCGCCGGGCACCCGTGCCCCTGGGCGGACCACGGCTGACGGAGGTGGACGCGATGCCCGGACGACAGGAACTCCCCTCGACCCTGGAGCGCTCGTCCGACGGCGCCCAGCGGACCTGGATCAAGGCGCACGACTCGGCGGTCGAGCAGTACGGCGAGGGCGAGCGCGCCCACCGGGTGGCGTACGGCGCGCTGAAGCACATGTACGAGAAGGTCGGCGACCACTGGGAGCGCAAGGAGGGCGGCCGCAAGGGCCCCTCCGACGAGCGGTCGGAGCGGCCCCGGCAGCAGGGCGGCCGCAGTGGCGAGGGCGTCGACGAGCAGGCCTCGAAGCGGCACCTGTACGACATCGCCAGGCGGCTGGACGTCGGCGGGCGGTCCCGGATGTCGAAGGCGCAGCTGCTCGACGCGATCCGGAAGGCCAACCGCGCGGAGACCCGCCGGGCGAGGTGAGCCGGTTCACGCCGGGGACCGGGGGTACCCGCACGCCATGAACAGCGCATCGATGGACATCGCCGCGGGCAGCGGCGCACTGGCGACCGGGCTGATCGTGGCGGCGGTCGCTCTCGTCGCCCTGCTGATCGGCGCCTTCTGGATGGGAATCCGCGTACGGCGCCGTGAGCCGGGGCCCCCGGACCCCGCCGAGCAGCCGCGGCTCCCCGAGGAGGGGCCGGTCCGCGAGGTGCGGGAGCACCGGGAGCCCGACGAGGTGCCCCGCGGCGACCGCCGGCTCACCCCGCACGAGATGCCGGGCCACGGCAACTCCCCGACCCGGACGGGTTCGGCGCAGGAGCGGCCCCGCTGGAGCGAGGGCAGCAGCGGTTCCTTCGGCAGCGGGGGGCCTGGCGGCGGCTGAACGGTGCCGGGGTGATGCCTTCGGCCGGGCACGGCGGCGTGGTGGGTGGTTGCGCAGTACCCCGCGCCCCTTGCGGGGCCCACACACCGTAGGCCGGCCGCGGCAGCGTCATGGCCGGTCGCGCAGTTCCCCGCGCCCCTTGCGGGGCCCACACACCGTCGATCGGCCGCGGCAGCGTCATGGCCGGTCGCGCAGTTCCCCGCGCCCCTTGCGGGGCCCACACGCCGTCGGCCGGGCGCGGCAGCGTCGTGGGCGGTCGCGCGGTTCCCCCCGCCCCTTGGGGGCGGGGGGATGGGCTGTTTATCGGGTGTCGCTGGTTTTTGTGGTTTCGGTCAGGGATGCGCGTCCTGCTTCCAGGCGGGCGGCCGGGATGCGGAACGGCGAGCAGGAGACGTAGTCCAGGCCCGCGCGGTGGAAGAAGTGGATGGAGTCCGGGTCTCCGCCGTGCTCGCCGCACACGCCCGTCTGCAGTCCGGGGTTGACCGCCCGGCCGGCCTCGACGGCGATCTCGACGAGCCGTCCGACGCCCTCCTGGTCGATCGTCTCGAACGGGGACACCTCGAAGACGCCCTTCTCCAGGTACAGCGGGAAGAAGGAGGCCTCCGCGTCGTCCCGGGACAGGCCCCAGGTGGTCTGGGTGAGATCGTTGGTGCCGAAGGAGAAGAAGTCGGCGGTCGCGGCGATCCTCCCCGCGGTGAGCGCCGCCCTGGGCAGCTCGATCATGGTGCCGATCGGGCAGTCCAGCTCGGTGCCGGTCTCCGCGGCGACCTCGGCGAGGACGCGCTCCGCCTCGGCGCGGGCCAGCCGCAGCTCCTCGACCGTCCCGACCAGCGGGATCATGATCTCGGCCTTCGGGTCACCGCCCGCGCGCAGCCGTGCGGTCGCGGCCTCGGCGACGGCCCGCACCTGCATGGCCATCAGGCCCGGCACCGCCAGCCCCAGCCGCACGCCGCGCAGGCCCAGCATCGGGTTCTGCTCGTGCATGCGCTCGACGGCGGCGAGCAGCTCGCGGTCGCGCGGGTCCGGGTGCTCGGCCTCGGCCAGGCGGACGGCGAGTTCCGTGCGGTCGGGCAGGAACTCGTGCAGCGGCGGGTCGAGCAGCCGGATCGTCACCGGCAGCCCGTCCATGGCCTCCAGGATCTTCGTGAAGTCCTCGCGCTGCAGCGGCAGCAGCGCCGCCAGGGCCTCCTCGCGGGCGGCGTCCTCACGGGCCAGGATCATCGCCTCGACCAGGGCCCGGCGCTCGCCGAGGAACATGTGCTCGGTACGGCACAGCCCGATGCCCTGCGCGCCGAGAGCGCGGGCGCGTACGGCGTCCTCGGGAGTGTCGGCGTTGGCCCGCACCTGGAGGCGGCGCACCGAATCGGCGTGCCCGAGCGCGCCGAGCACCGCTTCGGTCAGCGGGCCCTCGGCGGCCGAGGTCTCCAGCGCGTGGCCCACCTCGGACGCGGTGAGCGGCAGTTCACCGAGGTGCACGGTGCCGGCGGTGCCGTCGACGGAGACGACGTCGCCCTCGTCGACGACGGTGCCCTCCGCAGTGGTGAAGCGGCGGGCGGCCGTGTCGACGGCGAGGGCCTCGGCGCCGCACACGCAGACCTTGCCCATGCCTCGCGCGACGACGGCGGCGTGGCTGGTCTTGCCGCCCCGGCTGGTCAGCACCGCCTGCGCGGCGATCATGCCGGGCAGGTCGTCGGGCGTGGTCTCCCGGCGGACCAGTACCACCTGCTCGCCGGCCGCGGCACGGCGTACCGCCTCGGCGGAGTCGAAGACGACGGCGCCCACCGCGGCGCCCGGCGAGGCGGGCACGCCGTGGGCCAGGGGCACGTCGTCGGAGGTGGTGCGGAAGCGGGGGAACATCAGCCGGGTCAGTTCGGCGCCGCTGACCCGGACCAGCGCCTCGTCCTCGGTGACGGTGCCCTCCTCGCGCAGGTCGTGCGCGATGCGGAAGGCGGCCTCGGCGGTGCGCTTGCCGACGCGGGTCTGCAGGATCCACAGCTTGCCGCGCTCGACCGTGAACTCGACGTCGCACAGGTCGCGGTAGTGGTCCTCCAGGGTGTGCAGGTGGTCGCCGAGCTCGTCGTAGGCGCGCTCGTTCAGGTTCTTCAGCTCGCTCAGCGGCAGGGCGTCCCGCACGCCGGCGACGACGTCCTCGCCCTGCGCGTCGGGCAGGTAGTCGCCGTACACGCCGCGTTCGCCGGTGGCGGGGTCGCGGGTGAAAGCGACGCCGGTGCCCGAGTCGGGACCGAGGTTGCCGAACACCATCGCCTGGACGTTGACGGCGGTGCCGAGGTCCTCGGAGATGTGCTCGCGCTGACGGTAGACGCGGGCGCGCTCGGTGTTCCAGGAGTCGAAGACGGCGCGGATGGCGCGGGAGAGCTGCTCGGCGGGGTCCTGCGGGAAGTCCTCGCCGGTCTCCTCGCGGATGATGGCCTTGAACTCCTCGGTGATCTCGGCGAGCTCACCGGCGTCCAGCAGGTGGTCGTCGGCGACCGCGCGCCGGGTCTTGTGCGCGGCGAGGGCGTGCTCGAACAGCTCACCGTCCACGCCCATCACGGTGTGCCCGAACATCTGCACGAGCCTGCGGTAGGAGTCCCAGGCGAACCTCTCCTGCCCGGAGGCCTTGGCGATCCCGGCGACCGACTCGTCGTTGAGGCCGATGTCGAGGATCGTCTCCATCATGCCGGGCATCGAGAACCGGGCGCCCGAGCGCACGGACACCAGCAGGGGGTCGTCGGGCGCGCCGAGGGTGCGCCCCATGGCCTGCTCCAGGCCGGCCAGCGCCTGGGCGGCCTCGACCGCGAGTTCGGGCGGCTCCTCGCCGGTCTTCAGGTAGACCTTGCAGGCGTCGGTGGTGACGGTGAATCCGGGCGGGACGGGCAGACCGATCCGCGTCATCTCGGCGAGTCCGGCGCCCTTGCCGCCGAGCAGGGCGGCCATGTCGCGACCGCCCTCGGCGAATGCGTACACGTACTTCATCGGCTTGCTCATGGAAGCCCTCTCAGAAATGGGGCACGACGGCCACGGGGCAGCCGACGTGTTGGATGGCGGCGTGGGCGACGGGGCCGGTGCGCGGACCCGCCGGGCGTTCGGTGGCGTGGTGGCCGACGACGAGCAGGCTCGCGCCGGAGGCGGCCCGCACCAGCACGGACTGCGGGCGGCCATCGGTCACGGTCTCGACGACCTCGACGTCGGGGTACTTCTCGCGCCAGACCTGGAGGACGGCGGTCAGGAAGCCGAGCCATTCCGCCGCCTGCTGCACCCCGCCCAGCAGGCCCGTCTCGGCCGGGCCCAGCCCGATCGGGGAGGGCTGCTGCCAGGCGTGCACGACCCTCAGGCGCGCGGCGCGCGTCCGGGCCGCCTCGAAGGCGAACTCGATCACCTCGTCGCAGGCGTCGCCGAGGTCGACGCCCAGCACGACGTCCCGGTACCCGGTATCGGTGGACGGGCCCCCGTCGTCGTCGGGAAGGTGCTCGTCGGCGGCCTCCTCGCCGGCCCGGACCAGGACGACGGGCCTCTCCGCCCGCGCCACCACGCCCAGGGCGACGGAGCCGACCAGGAACCCGGTGAAGCCGCTCAGCCCGCGCGAGCCCACCACCAGCAGGTCGGCCTCCTGCGCCGCCTTCAGCAGGGCGGCGGTCGCGGGGCCCTCCGTCTGCTCCTCCTCCAGCCGCAGACCGGGGCAGGCAGGGCGGATCCGGTCCTCCGCCTCTCTCAGGACACGGCGGGCCAGATGCCGCCGCGCGGCGCCGGCGGGATCGTCGCCGTCCGGGCGGGGGCGCCAGTTCCAGGCGTGCACCAGGCGCAGCGGCCGGCCTCGTCGTACGGCCTCGCGGGCCGCCCACTCGGCGGCGGCGAGGCTCTCGGCCGATCCGTCGACTCCGGCGATCACGGGGGGAAGCATGTGCGCACCTCCTGCGCTCGGCGAGCTCTCCATGCCAGCGTCGGCCCGCGGCCGGGCGTCAGGTATGGGCCGCCAGGGCTCGAAGCGGGACCGTTCGGCCCCTGAGCGGCGCGGCCGGCCGGCGGCCAATGTGGAATTCTGAACTCCCCTTCGCGGAAAGGCGGGAAGCCATGGAGCGAATGATCGTCGCCGGTGCGGACGCGTCGGCGGCCGGTTGCGCGGCGGCCTACTGGGCCGTGCGGGAGGCTGAGCTGCGAGGGGTGCTGTTGCGCGTGGTGCCGGTGGTGACGGCCGACGGCCCGGACGCCGTGCGCATCCTGGGCGACGGCGCGGAACTGGTCGTGGTGGGCCTTTCCCCGGCCGCCGCGGGCACCACCGCGGCGGCGCTGGTGGAGCGGGCGACGCGCCCGGTGGTGCTGGTGCCCGGGACGCCGTCGAAGCCCGGCCGGGTGACCGTCGGTCTCGACGCCCGCGACCCCGCGGAGGGTGTGCTCACGTTCGCGTTCGAGGCGGCCCGGCTGCACCGGGCGATCCTGCACGCGGTGCACGCCTGGACGCTGCCCGAAGAGGCCACCGACTGGCTGTTCACCGTCGCGCACGACGAGCGGGCCACCTGGGAGGACCAGGAGGTGCAGCGGCTGTCCGACGCCCTGCGGCCGTGGCGCACCCGGTTCCCGGACGTCGACGTGCTGCAGGACGTCGTGCTGCTCGCCCCCGAGGAGGCCCTCAGTCACGCCTCCGGCAACGCCGGGCTGGTGGTCCTCGGCCGCCGCTCCGGCGGCACCGCCCTCGCCCTGCTGCGCAGCGCCCGCTGCCCCGTCGCCGTGGTGCCGGCGTAGGGACCGGTGACGCGCGCGGCCCGGCGGGCGCCGCCGCGCCCGGGCGCCCTGTCCCCGCCTCGGTCCGGGGCGCCGGTCTCCGCCCTGGTCGCGGTGAGGAGGATCGGCCCCGGTGGGGGGTCGTTCGGCCCCTGTGGGTTCGCGGCCGTCCGGCACACGGTGAAGGGCATGAGGACGCACAGGGGCACCGCGGTCATCGGCGTCGGCAACGACTTCCGGCGCGACGACGGCGTGGGCTGGACCGTGGTGGCCCGGCTGCGGGAGCGGGCCGCCGGGCGTCCCGACGCGCCGGACACCGTCTTCGCCACCTGTGACGGCGACCCGGGCCGGCTGATCGGCCTGTGGGAGGGCGCCGACCTGGCCGTGGTCGTGGACGCGGCGCACGCCCATCCGGGCACCCCCGGCCGCGTGCACCGCCTCGAAGTGGACGGCGGGCACCTCGCGGCGCCGTCCGCCACCAGCACCCACGGGCTGGGCCTGGGCGAGGCCGTCGAGCTCGCCCGCGTCCTCGGCCTGCTGCCGGAGCGGCTGGTCGTCTACGCCGTCGAGGGCGCCGACTGCGACTTCGGCACCGGCCTGTCCCCCGCCGTCGCGGCCGCCGTGGAACCCCTGGCCGACGCGGTCGAGGACGAGCTCGCCCACCGCCCGGACGAGGCGGCGAGGAGGCGGGCATGACCGTACGGCGCTTCCACGTCGAGGGCATCGTCCAGGGCGTCGGGTTCCGGCCGTTCGTGTACCGCACCGCGGCCCTGCTCGGTCTGGACGGCTGGGTGGCCAACGTCGACGGGCACGTGGAGGGCGAGGTCGCCGGGCCCGAACGGGCCGTCGAGGAGTTCGCGGTCCGGCTGCGGACCGGGGCCCCGGCGCTGGCCCGGGTGCGCCGGGTCCGGCTGACCGACGACCCCCGCGGGCCAGCCCCCCGCCCGGGGTTCCGGGTGCGCGACAGCGCGCCCGCCGCCGCGGACCGGGCGGCGCGGGAGATCCCGCCGGACGCCGCGATCTGCGACGCCTGTCTGCGCGAGCTGCGCGACCCCCGCGACCGCCGGCACCGCTATCCGTTCATCAACTGCACCGACTGCGGGCCGCGCGCCACGATCATCGAGGACCTTCCGTACGACCGCGTCCGCACCACCATGCGCCGCTTCCCGCTGTGCCGGGCCTGCGCCGCCGAGTACGCCGACCCGGCCGACCGCCGCTTCCACGCCGAGCCCGTCGCCTGCCCGGCCTGCGGGCCCAGGCTGGCCTGGGAGGAACTGCGCGGCGAGGACGCGCTGCGGGCGGCGGTGAAGACGGTCGCCGACGGCGGGATCGTCGCGCTGAAGGGCCTCGGCGGCTACCAGCTGGTGTGCGACGCGGGCGACCCGGCGGCCGTGGCGGAACTGCGGCGGCGCAAGCGCCGCCCGGCGAAGCCGTTCGCCGTGATGGTCCCCGACCTCGCCACGGCGCGCCGGCTGGCCCTGGTCGGCGCGGGCGAACTCGAGGCGCTGACGGCCCCGGAGCGGCCCGTGGTGCTGCTGGCCCGGCGCCGGCGGCGGGGCACGCCCGCGCCGGTGCGCGAGGTGCATCCGGGCCTGCGCCGGATCGGCCTGTTCCTGCCCACCACCGGCCTGCACCATCTGCTGCTGGACGGACTCGCCCGACCGCTCGTGGTCACCAGCGGCAATCTCAGCGACGAGCCCATAGCGGTCGACGACGCCGACGCCCGCCGCGCGCTGGCCGGCATCGCCGACGGCTTCCTCACCCACGACCGGCCCATCCGCTCCCGGTACGACGACTCGGTGGTGCAGTTCGCCGGACGCACCCGGATCACCGTCCGGCGGGCCCGCGGGCTGGCCCCCGCGCCGCTGCCGCTGGCCGTGCGGGAGCCGGTCGCGGGGGCCGGCGCCCAGCTCAAGCACACCTTCACGCTGGCCGCCGACGGCCGCGCCCACCTGGGCCCGCACACCGGCGACCTGGCCGACCCGGCGGTCCACGACGCGTTCCTGGCGTCGTACGACCACCTCCGGCGGCTCACCGGCATCGAGCCCGCGGCGGTCGCCCACGACCTGCACCCCGGCTATCTGTCGACCCGGTGGGCCACGGCGCAGCCGGTGCGGCGGATCGCCGTCCAGCACCACCACGCGCACGTCGCGGCCTGCGCGGCCGAGCACGGGGTGCGCGGCCGGTTCCTCGGAGTGGCCTACGACGGTCTGGGCCTCGGGGACGACGGCACCCTGTGGGGCGGCGAGATCCTGCTGGCCGACCTGACCGGCTACCGGCGCGTGGGCCGGTTCGCGACCGCGCCGCTGCCCGGCGGCGACGCCGCGGTACGGCGTCCGGCGCGCACGGCCCTCGGCCGGCTGTTCGGCGGGGAGGCGCTCGGGGCGCCCGCGCCCGGCCCGCTGCTGACCCGGCACTTCACCGGCCGGCTCGACCCCGCCGAGGTGGCCGGGGTACGCGCCATGGTCGCCCGGGACGTCAACTGCCCGCGCGCGTCCAGCGCCGGACGGCTGTTCGACACGGTCGCCGCCCTGCTGGGCCTGTGCGACCGGACCGGTTACGAGGGCGAGGCGGCCGTCCTGCTGGAGGCCGCGGCGGGCGCCGAGCACGCCGTACCGCTCGCCCACCGCGTGGTGCGGGTGCGGGACCTGTGGGTGTACGACCCCGCGCCCACCCTCGCGGACCTGTTGGAGCGGCAGCTCGCCGGGGAGCCGGTGGCGCGCCTGGCGGCCGCCTTCCACCTCACGCTCGGGATCGTCACGGCCGAACTCGTCGGCCGGGCCGTGGCCGACGGCGCGCCGCGCACGGTGTGCCTGGGCGGCGGCTGCTTCGTCAACCGGAGGCTGCTGACGGAGGTCAAGCGCCGGCTGCACGCGCAGGGGCTGCGGGTGGTGGCCGGCGGCCAGGTCCCCGTCGGGGACGGCGGCATCAGCTACGGCCAGGCGGCGGTGGCGGCCGCACGGCTGGCCGGAGAGAGGTGAGCACGCATGTGTCTGGGCATCCCGGGCCGGGTCGTCGAGATCCACGACGACGCGGGCCTGCGCATGGCCACGGTCGACTTCGGCGGGGTGCGGCGCGAGGTCTGCCTCAGCTGCACCCCCGACGCGGACGCCGGGTCGTACGTCATCGTGCACGTCGGTTTCGCCATCACCCGGGTCGACGAGGCGGAGGCCCACCGGACGCTGCAGGTGCTGCGGTCGATGGCGGGAGCGGTGGAGGGCGAACTGGGCGAACCACTCCCGTAGCGGCTCCCCGCCACACCGGACGTCGCGGCCCCCGCCCGCACCGGTCGTGGGCGGAGGACCCGCCGCACCGGTCGTGGGCGGAGACCCGCCCGCACGGGTCGCTGGCGAGACCCGCGCCGACAGCCGGTCGGTGCCTGGGTACACGGGCGCCGGTCCGCACCTCGGGGTGCGCCGGTTGCCGGCCGACACGGGACAAGCGCGCACCGCCGACGCGGATACCGCCGCCGCCGACGCCCGCTCGCCCGCCCGCCCGCCCGGCAGGAGACCAGCCCGCATGAGGGACAGCGCCCTTCGGCGCACGTCGGCGGTCCGGATGCGGTCGGCACGGGCAACAGGCTCGGTCGGCCCGGACCGGCCGGTACCTCCGGGTGCGCGGGCGCCGGTCGGCACAGAGAGCGGCGCAGCGCGCACCGCCGACGCGGCATCCCGCCGTCGAGCCACCCACGGCCGGGAGACCGACCCGCAGGAAGAGACCTGCGCCCACCACGGCCGCCGGACGCCCGGCGGCGGGGATCCGGTCGGCGCGGGGAGCGGCGCGGACGGGCGGCGCGGTGTCCCGCCGTCGGCGGTCGCGCGCCTGCGGGCGGGAGACCGGCGCGCACCAGGGACAGGGGCCGTCGGCGGTGGGAATCCGGTCGGCACGGGGAGCAGGGCCGACGCGGTACCCCGCCGTCGAGCGGCTCGCGGCCAGGAAACCGACCGGCGCACGCCGACGGTGAGGATCCGGTCGGCACGGGGAGCAGGGCCGGTCGGCCCCTGCCGCCGGTGGCCCCCGCCGCCGGAACCTGACGGTGGAGGACCACGGCCAGCCGGACGAGGAGGACCGTCATGACCGTCACCGCAGCCCCGGTCGTGCTCGACCGGGACGGCCTGAGCGCCCTGGTCGCGGCTCTGGTGGCCCGGGGACGAACCGTCGTGGGACCGACCGTCCGGGACGGCGCGATCGTGCTGGCCGAGCTGACGTCGGCGGACGCGCTGCCCTACGGCTGGGGTGTGGAGCTGGAGGCCGGCCACTACCGGCTGGTGCGGCGCGCGGACGGGGCGGCCTTCGCGAACAGCGCCGGCCCGCAGTCCTGGAAGGCGTTCCTGCATCCCGCGCGGCAGCGGCTGTGGAGCGCCGACCGCACGCCCGAGGGCGAAGTCTCCTTCACCGCGGACGAGCCGGAGCCGCCGTCGTACGCCTTTCTCGGCGTCCGCCCCTGCGACCTGCGGGCCATCGCGATCCAGGACCGGGTGCTGGCCGGGGGACGGTACGCGGACACCGGTTACGCAGCGCGCCGCTCCGGCGCGCTGCTGATCGCCGCCGAGTGCACCGAGCCCGGCGCGACCTGTTTCTGCGTCTCCACGGGCGGCGGGCCCGCCGCCGATCCCGGCTACGACCTCGCGCTCACCGAGGTGATCGACGAGCGGGGCCACCGCTTCCTGGTGCGCGTCGGCAGCGAGGAGGGCGCCGGGCTGCTGGCGGAGGTGCCGCACCGCGCGGCCGACCCGCCCACCGAGACCGCGGCGCGCGCCTCGGTCGAGGCGGCCCGGGACCACATGGGCCGCGCCCTGCCCGAGGTCGACCTGCGCGCCCTGCTCGGCGCGAGCCTGGACGCCGAGCGCTGGAACGACGTCGCCGCGCGCTGCCTGACCTGCGGCAACTGCACGATGGTGTGCCCGACCTGCTTCTGCACCACCACGGAGGAGGTCACCGACCTCACCGGTGACCACACCGAGCGCTGGCAGCGCTGGGACTCCTGCTACGACCTGGACTTCTCCTACCTGCACGGCGGCCCGGTGCGCTCCTCCGGGCGCAGCCGCTACCGGCAGTGGCTCACCCACAAACTCGGCACCTGGCACGACCAGTTCGGCACGACCGGCTGCGTGGGCTGCGGGCGTTGCATCGTCTGGTGCCCGGTCGGCATCGACATCACCGAGGAAGTGGCCGCGCTGAAGGCCGAGTCCGAAGCGCCGGAGCCCGAGACCGGAACGGAGACGAACTGATGGCCCCCTCGATCGCCCTGCGCATGAACCACGCCCTGCCCGCCGAGCACCGTGAGCGGCTGCTGCGCGTCGGCCGGGAGGTCACCTTCCCGCAGGGCACGCGCCTGTTCGAGGAGGGTGGGCACGCCGACCGCTTCTGGATCGTCCGGAGCGGCACGGCCGCCCTCGACATGCACGTGCCCGGCCGCCGCCCGCCGGTCGTGGAGACGCTCGGCGTCGGCGACCTGGTCGGCTGGTCCTGGCTGTACGAGCCGTTCGTCTGGCAGCTCGGCGCCGAGGCCGTCACCCGGCTGGAGACGTACGAGTTCGACGCCGTCGCCGTCCGGCTGATGTGCCTGAACGACGCCGAGTTCGGCCGCGCCGTCGAGCACTGGGTCGGCCGGGTGCTCGCCCACCGGCTGAACGCGGCCCGGGCCCGGCTGGTCGACCTGTACGGGATCTACGAGACGAGGGAACCGCGATGACCGCCGTACCGGTGCCGCACCGTGTGGTCGGCCGCCGGGAGGAGACGGCGGACACGGTCACGCTGCGTCTGGAGCCGGTCGGTGCGCCGCTCGAGGAGTTCCTGCCCGGCCAGTTCGCGATGGTGCACTCCTTCGGACGCGGCGAGATCCCGGTCTCCGCGAGTTCGGTGCAGTCCACTGGCGGTCTCGCGCACACCGTCCGCTCGGTCGGCGCGGTCTCCGGCGGGCTGTGCGCGGCCCGGGTGGGTGACGTCGTCGGCGTCCGCGGCCCCTACGGCAGCGACTGGGAGCTGCGGCGGGCGCGCGGGCGGGACGTGGTGGTCGTGGCGGGCGGCATCGGTTTCGCCCCGGTGCGGCCGCTGGTCCTCGCCGCGCTGGCCGAGCCGGCGGCGTACCGCCGCGTCAACGTGCTGATCGGGGCCCGCACCCCGGGCGACCTGATCGCCCGCGAGGAGGTGGCGGGCTGGGCCACGGCGTACACCGGGGTCACCGTCGACCAGCCCGACGGGCACTGGCGCGGCGACGTCGGTGTGGTCACCCAGCTGCTGGGGCGGGCGCTCTTCGATCCGGCGGACACCTGGGCGTTCGTCTGCGGGCCCGAGCCGATGATCCGGGCCGCCGCCCGGGAACTGGCGCAGCGCGGCGTGCCCCGCGAACGGATCCGGGTCTCGCTGGAGCGCAACATGCGGTGCGCGACCGGGACGTGCGGGCACTGCCAGCTCGGCCCGCTGCTGGTGTGCCGGGACGGCGCCGTCGTGGACTGGGCCTTCGCCGAACCGCTGCTCGCGGTGAGGGAGTTGTGAGATGGCACCGAAACTCGCCGTGTTCAAGCTGGCCTCCTGCGACGGCTGCCAGCTCACCCTGCTGGACTGCGAGGACGAACTCCTCGCGCTGGCGGGCGAGGTGGAGATCGCGCACTTCCTGGAGGCGTCCAGCGAGGTGCAGCCGGGCCCCTACGACCTGTCGCTGGTCGAGGGTTCCGTCACCACGGAGGAGGACGCCGAGCGGATCCGGCAGATCCGCGTCGCCTCCCGCCGCCTGGTCACCATCGGCGCGTGCGCGACCGCCGGCGGCGTCCAGGCCCTGCGCAACTTCGCGGACGTCGACGAGTACCGGCGCACGGTCTACGCGCGCCCCGAGTACATCTCCACGCTCGCCGACTCCACCCCCGTCTCCGCCCATGTGGCCGTCGACTTCGAACTGCGCGGCTGCCCCATCGACCGCCGTCAGCTCATCGAGGTGATCACCGCGTTCCTCGCCGGACGCAAGCCCGACGTGCCCGACCACAGCGTGTGCTTCGAGTGCAAGCGGCGCGGCAACGTCTGCGTCACCGTCGCCCACGGCACCCCCTGCCTCGGCCCGGTCACGCACGCCGGGTGCGGGGCCCTGTGCCCGACCTACCACCGCGGCTGCTACGGCTGCTTCGGGCCGTCGGGGTCGGTGAACCTGCCCGCCCTGATCCCGTTGCTGCGCCACGACGGCATGGACGACGACGCCGTGCTGCGGTTCCTGCACACCTTCAACGCCGCCGCGTTCCAGAAGGAGTTGGACCAGTGACACACCGCGGATCCCGTGTCCTGCACGTCGGCTCGCTGTCCCGGGTCGAGGGCGAGGGCGCGCTGCGCCTGCACGTGCACGACGGCACGGTCACCGAGGCCCGGCTGGAGATCTACGAACCGCCGCGGTTCTTCGAGGCGTTCCTGCGCGGCCGGGCGCACACCGAGCCGCCCGATCTGACGTCCCGGGTGTGCGGCATCTGCCCGGTGGCGTACCAGCTGAGCGCGTGCGCGGCGGTCGAGGACGCCTGCGGTGTGACGGTCGACCCGGCGGTCCGGGCGCTGCGCCGGCTGCTGTACTGCGGGGAGTGGATCGAGAGCCAGGCCCTGCACGTCTACCTGCTGCACGCCCCGGACTTCCTGGGCCGGTCCGGCGCGATCGACCTGGCCCGCACCCACCGGGCCGAGGTGGAGCGGGGGCTGCGGCTGAAGAAGGCCGGCAACGACCTGATGGAGCTCCTCGGCGGGCGGGCGGTGCACCCGGTCAACGTACGTCTCGGCGGCTTCCACCGGGCGCCGACGCGCGAGGAACTGCGGCCGATGACGGAGCAGTTGAGGCGGGCGCTGGACGACGCGTGGGCGACCGTGCGCTGGGTGGCCGGCTTCGAGTTCCCGGACGCCCGCACCGACGCCGCCCTGCTGGCGCTGGCCGAGCCGGACACGTACGCCATCGAGGGCGGCGCCCCGAGCGTCCTGTGGCCCGACGGCTCCACCGGCTCCTTCCCCGTCGCGGACTTCACCGAACACGTCACCGAGACCCAGGTGGCGCACTCCACGGCGCTGCACTCGCGGCTCGACGGGCGCCTCCATCTCACCGGATCCCTCGCCCGGTTCGCGATCAGCGGCCGGCTGCTGTCCCCGGTGGCGCTGCAGGCGTGCGCCGAGGCGGGGCTGGGCGACCCGCGTGAGGGCGCCGTGTGCCGCAACCCGTTCCGCTCCATCCTGGTGCGGGCGGTGGAGACGCTGTACGCCGTCGACGAGGCGCTGCGCATCATCGGCCGCTACGAGCCGCCCGAGCGCCCGTACACGGACGTCCCCCCGGTCGCGGGCGTCGGGCACGGCGCGACCGAGGCGCCCCGCGGGCTGCTCTACCACCGCTACGAGATCGACGCCGACGGCATCGTCACCGCCGCGCTGCTCGTGCCGCCGACCGCGCAGAACCAGGGCGCGATCGAGGAGGACCTGCTGCGCCTCGTCCAGCGGGCGATCGGCGAAGGCGAACCGGGAGACGCCGAGTTGACGGCCCTGTGCGAGCGGGTGATCCGCAACCACGACCCGTGCATCTCGTGCTCCGCCCATTTCCTCGACCTGACGGTCGTCCGTACCTCCGGCCACACGCCGGGAGAACCAGCGGGAGGCTGCGATGCCTGAGACTCCGTACACGGTGAGCGATGTGATGACGCAGACCGTCATCGCCGTCGGGCGCGACGCGCCCTTCAAGGAGGTCGTCGGCCTGATCGACCAGTGGAAGGTGAGCGCGCTGCCCGTCCTGGTGGGCGAGGGCCGGGTCATCGGCGTGGTCTCCGAGGCCGACCTGCTGGCGAAGGAGGAGTTCCGCGACGGGGGCGAGGAGGACGCCGAGCGCGACGAGCGGCGCAAGGCCGCCGCGCTGACCGCGGGCGAGCTCATGAGCAGCCCGGCCGTGACCGTGCACGCGGACGCCTCGGTCGCCGAGGCCGCCCGCATCATGGCGCGCCGGCACGTCAAGCGGCTGCCCGTGGTGGACGGGGTCGGCCTGCTGCAGGGCGTGGTCAGCCGCAGCGACCTGCTGAAGGTCTTCCTGCGCGAGGACGAGGAGATCGCCGAGGAGATCCGGCACGACGTGCTGGGCCGGCTCCCGATCACCACCGAGCTGACGGTCACCGTGCGGGACGGCGTGGTCGTCCTGAGCGGCCCGCTGCCCGACCGCATCCTCGTCCCGATCGTCGCCAGGGCGGTGCGGGCCGTGGAGGGGGTCGTCGACATCCGTCTGGATCTCAGTCACCGATGAAGTACCTCGACGAGTACCGCGACCCCGTGCTCGCCCGGCGGCTGCTGGGGGAGCTGCGGCAGACCGCCACGCGGCCCTGGCGGATCATGGAGGTGTGCGGCGGCCAGACCCACACCCTGGTCCGCCAGGGCATCGACGAGCTGCTGCCGGCCGGGATGCGGATGATCCACGGACCCGGCTGCCCGGTGTGCGTGACGCCGTTGGAGACGCTGGACCGGGCCATGGCCGTGGCCGCCCGGCCCGGTGTGCTGTTCACCAGCTTCGGCGACATGCTGCGGGTGCCCGGCTCCCGGACCGACCTGCTCTCGCTGCGGGCGCGGGGCGCGGACGTGCGGGTGGTGTACGCGCCGATGGACGCCGTACGCCTGGCGGCCGCCCACCCCGACCGGGAGGTGGTGTTCCTCGCGGTCGGCTTCGAGACGACGGCGCCCGCGAACGCGACGGCCGTGCTGCACGCGGCCCGGCTGGGGCTGACGAACTTCTCGATGCTGGTCAGCCACGTCCTGGTGCCGCCCGCCATGACCGCGCTGCTCGACGACCCCGACTGCGAGGTGCAGGCGTTCCTGGCGGCCGGGCACGTGTGCGCGGTGATGGGCTGGCGCGAGTACGAACCGATCGCCGCCCGCTACCGGGTGCCGATCGTGGTCACCGGCTTCGAGCCGCTGGACCTGCTGGAGGGCGTGCTGATGGCCGTGCGGCAGCTGGAGTGCGGACGGCACGAGGTGGAGAACCAGTACGTGCGGGCCGTGCGGCGCGCGGGCAACACCGACGCGCAGGACGCCGTCCGCAGGGTGTTCCGGGTCACCGACCGGTCCTGGCGCGGCATCGGCTCGCTGCCGGGCAGCGGTCTGGAACTCGCCGAGGAGTACGCGCGGTTCGACGCGGCCCGCCGGTTCGACGTGGGCGGGCTGTCCCCGGTGGAGGACCCGGAGTGCATCGCGGGCGCGGTCCTCACCGGCGCGCGGCTGCCCACCGACTGCCCCGCGTACGGCACCCGTTGCACGCCCCGTCATCCGCTCGGCGCGCCCATGGTGTCCTCCGAGGGCACGTGTGCCGCCTTCCACGCCGCCGGCCGCACCGCCCCCAGGAGCACGGCATGACCATCGAATGCCCCACCCCGCACCACGAGGACGAGATCGTCCTGCTCGGCCACGGCGCCGGCGGGCGCCTCTCCGCGGAACTCCTCGACAGCCTGATCCTGCCCTCGTTCGGGGAGGCCGGCGGGCCGCTGGAGGACGCGGCGCTGCTGCCGGGCCGCTCCGGCCTGGTGATGAGCACCGACAGCTTCGTCGTCAGCCCGCTGTTCTTCCCCGGCGGGGACATCGGCTCCCTCGCCGTGCACGGCACGGTCAACGACCTCGCCATGCGGGGCGCGTGGCCGCTCGCGCTGTCCGTCTCCCTGATCGTCGAGGAGGGCCTGCCGCTGGCCGAACTCCGGGCCGTGACGGCGTCGTTGGGCAAGGCCGCCCAGGAGGCCGGGGTGCCGATCGTCACCGGCGACACCAAGGTGGTGGGGCGCGGCGCGGCCGACCGGCTGTTCGTCAACACCACCGGCGTCGGGCGACGGCAGGCGCCGCTGTGCCCGTCGGCGGCGTCGGCCCGCGCCGGGGACGCGGTCCTGCTGTCCGGGCCGGTCGGGCTGCACGGGACGACCGTGCTCAGCACCCGTGAGGGACTCGGCTTCGAGAGCGACATCGCCTCCGACAGCCGTCCGCTGCACCGGCTGGTGCGCGCGCTGACGCCGCTGGGCGCCGCCGTGCACGTGCTGCGCGACCCGACGCGGGGCGGACTGGCCGCCGCCCTCAACGAGATCGCGCGGGACTCGTCCGTCGCGGTGGAGATCGAGGAGCACGCCGTCCCCGTGCCCGAGGCGGTCGCCTCCGCCTGCGACCTGCTCGGCCTCGACCCGCTGGTGGTCGCCAACGAGGGCTGTCTGGTCGCCTTCGTCGACCCGGCCGTCGCCGTGGACGCACTGGCCGCGATGCGGTCCATGCCCGAGGGCGCGCAGGCGACCCGCATCGGCGAGGTCACGCCCGACGGCCCCCCGGGCCGGGTGACCATGCGGACCCTGGTCGGCGCCCGCCGCATCGTGGACATGCCACTGGGCGAACTGCTCCCGCGGATCTGCTGAGTGCCGGGGCGGGCACGGGCACCGGCACGGACGCCGGTTCGGCCCGCCGGGACACCGGGCCGGGCCGCCCTCCGTGCCCGTCCTGCGCCCCGCCGGCCACCCGGTCCGAAGGCTCGCCCCGGTACGTCTGCCCGTCCCATTCGGGCACTCGCCCCCGCAGGTCAGCCGCCCCGTCGGGCGGTTCGTCCCCGTAGATCAGCCCATCCCGCCCGGGTTCTCGCCCCCCGCAGATCAGCCGGTCCCGCCCGCAGCTCGTCCCCGTACGTCAGCCGATCCCGCCCGCGGCTCGTCCCCGCACGTCAGCCGATCCTGCCCGCGGCTCGTCCCCGCACGTCAGCCGGTCCGGCCCGCGGCTCGTCCCCGCACGTCAGCCGATCCTGCCCGGGGGCTCGCCCCCGCAGATCAGCCCACCCCGTCGGACGGTTCTGCCCCGCAGGTCAGCCCGCCCCACCGGACGGTTCGCCCCCGCAGATCAGCGCATCCCGGCCGGGGGCTCCTTCCCGTACGTCAGCCGGGCCCGTCCGGGGGCTCGTCCCCGCGGGTCAGCCGGTCCTGCCCCGCCACTGGCGGCTGACCATGGCCCACTCCGTGTCCCAGCGGCGGAGCCGGCTGCGGTCGATCCGGGCGCGTACGCGCCAGCCGGCGAGCAGGACCAGGCTGCCGCCGATCACGGCGGCCGCCGCGCCCAGTGCGGCGCTCTGGGCGCGCGCCTGGCCGGCGGTGGCGGGTTCGGACACCAGGTTGCCCTCGCGGTCCAGCCAGATCCGGGTGGTGCTGCCGGCCCGGCTTCCGGGCTCGACGGCGGTGATGCCCTGGCGGGTGGTGCCGTCGGTCAGGGGCCAGCGCACGGTGGCCCACGCCCGGGAGCTGCCGCCTCCGTCCACCGAGGACGTGCCGCGCACCGCGTCCTTGACCAGCACGGCCGCCACCGCGTGCCGGGCGGCCCGCAGTTGGTCGATGCTCCGCTCGACCGCGCCGGCCGTCCCCAGGCCCGAGGCGACGGCGGCGAGCAGGGCCAGGATCCAGGTGGCGATCAGCAGCCAGCCCTCGACCAGGTAGCTGCGGGGCCGGAGCGGGTTGCGGCGCAGCCGCCACCAGCGTGTCCCGGCCGCTCGTGGGCGGCTGACGCGGGGCATCGTCACCACCGGGCCGGCGCGCTGTCGCGGACGAGGACCCGGTTGGCGGGACGGCGGGAGGTGGACCACCGCTGTCCGGTGCGGCCGAGCCGCATGACCACCTGCGGGAAGTGACCGGCGGTGAGCTGCCGACGCATCCGCGCCCGCAGCTCCGGCAGTTCGAGGGGCTGGGTGTGGAAGGCGGCCATCACGCCCCGGGCGGCGGCGGCCAGCAGCACGCGCTGCAGCGCCTGCCCCGAGCGCAGCCAGTCCTGGCTCTGGTCGCGCGCGGTGGACAGCACGGCGACGGTGCCGGTGCCGACGGCGCGCCGACGGGCCGGGACGACGTACCGGCGGGAGAGGTAGAGGTAGTCGCGGCCGGCCAGGAGCGTGCAGTCCGGGTGGTAACGGCACGCCTCGGCGGGCACGCGGTCGGGCCCTACGCAGCGGGCCACCTCCGCCGCGTGCACCGGGTCCGCGCGGTGCCGGTCCTCCGCGGTGCGCACCAGCCGCGCGAGCAGTTCGAGTTCCTCGGGTTCGTCGATGACCTGGAAGACGGCCCCCTCGGCCCGCGCGTGCTCGCTCAGCTCGTCGAGGAACTCGCCGGGCAGCGACTCGGAGGCGAACGGTCCGCGGTGGGTGTGCCGCAGCCCCATCGCGTCGGCCAGTGCCGCCTCGTCGGCGGAGACGGGGGCGTGGGCGGCGAAGCCGACGTGCGCCAGGAAGGTGGGGTCGGCCGGGTCGGGCAGCAGCTCGACGGCGGGTTTGAAGCCGAGGTGCCGTACCGCCATCCGCGCGTTGAACAGGGCCGCCCCGCAGGCGACGACCATCTCCCTGCCGTCGGGGTCGGACAGCGGCATGCGCCGGCCGGCGTCGGCGTGCACCTCGAAACCGCGGTCGTAGCCCTCCTCGACGAAGAACCACGGCTGGCTGTTGTGCGGCGAGGGCGCGAGGGAGGCGGCGCGGGCCAGATGCACGGCGGCGTGGCCGGGCTTGTCGTAGGACACGGACATGGGCTTCCCGCCTTTCGCGAACCGTCCACCGGTCGTGAACCGTCCACACCCAGGGTCCCGGCCGGGCGTCCGCCGGGGCATGGGCCGAGGGTCCCGGCGGTCGGCCTGTGCGGCCCTCCCCTGGCCCTCCCCTGGCCCCCCTGGCCCTCCCGCGCCCCCTCCCGTGCCCTTGTCGCGGCCCGGCCGAGGGATGCCCGGCCGTTCGGCCCGCGGCGAGGGCCGTACAGCACTGGGTGAGGAGCGCGCCGAGGGGTTGGCTGGGAGCGTCGGAGGAGGATGCCATGTTCACCAAAACGCCGTCCGCCTGCCGCGCCCGCCGCCGGTCCCGTGTGCTCACCGCGGCGCTCGCGCTTCCCCTGGTCACGGTCGCCGCCTGCGGCACGGGCGGCGGCACGGACCCGTCCGGCGGAACCACGGCCGCCCCGTCGTCCCCCGCGGACACCGGCTCGTCCGGCGGCGCCTCGGGCGCCGCCCGCCCGTCCGAGTCCGCCGCCACCCCCGCCACCCCCGCCACCCCGGCGAAGCAGGTCCGTACGACGGTGTACTTCCTGCACGGCGAGAAGATCTCCGCCGCCCCGCGCACGGTGACCGCGCCGGGCACCGCCGCCGCCGCGGTGCGCGCCCTGCTGGCCGGGCCGAACGCCTACGAGGCCCGTCACTCCCGCACCACCGCCGTCCCGTCCGGCACCCGGCTGCGTTCCGTCGTCATCCGCGACCACGTCGCCACGGTCGACCTGTCCGGCCGCTACGACGACGGTGGCGGCAGCCTGTCGATGCGGGAACGGCTCGCCCAGGTCGTGTTCACCGCGACCCGCTTCCCGTCGGTGCGCAAGGTCGCCTTCGAGATCGACGGCAAGCCGGTGAGGGCCTTCGGCGGCGAGGGCATCGTGCTCAACGGCCCGGTCGGGCGGGCCGACTTCGAGGACGTCTCCCCCGCCGTGCTGGTCGAGTCCCCGCTGATCGGCGACACGGTCCGCAGCCCGCTGCGGGTGTGGGGCAGCGCCGACACCTTCGAGGCGGTGTTCCGGCTGAAGGTCACCGACGCCTCCGGGCAAAGGGCCGCCGACGTGCAGGTCCGGGCGACGTCCGGGACCGGCACCCGCGGCACCTTCGACGTCACCTTCCCCTACCGCGCCCTCCGCACCGGGCCGGGCCTGCTGACGGCGTACTACCTGTCTCCCGAGGACGGTCACGCGGTGACCGTCGACACCGTGCCGCTGGCCGTGCACCGCTGACTCCGGTCCACGACGACTCCGGTCCGCGACGACTCCGGTCCGCGGCACGGAAGGACCCCGGCGCGGGTCTCGCGCCGGGGTTCCTTCCGCGCCGGGCCCGCGCCGCACCGTTCAGGCAGGTTCCTGCCGCTCCTTCAGCAGCGCGTCGGCGACGTGCGCCGCCCACGCCTCGATCGCGGGGAAGTCCCGGAAGTCCCCGCCCTTGCCGCTGTGCAGGATCATCCGCGCGATGCGCCCCTTGGCGCCCTCCTCCAGGCGGCCGCCGAAGGTGACGTGCTCCCGGGCGTCGAGCCGGTCCATGGCGCGCAGCACGCCGGGGACGGGCGGGATGTCCCGCTCGGAGGCGGTGGCGTCGAGGGGGCCGCTGCTGAACAGCCACAGCGGGCGTTCGGCCAGCGTCCGGCCGTGCCGGCGCAACAGCCGACGGGCGTCCTTGTGCCAGCGTCCGGCGTACAGGGCGCCGCCGACCACGACGGCGTCGTACGGGGTGACGTCGGTGACCGCCGAGGCGGGCGCCGTGTCGGCCTCGAGCCCCTCCTTGCGCAGCACGTCGGCCACCGCCTCCGCGATCTGCGCGGTCGATCCGTTCTTCGTTCCGTAGGCGACCAGCACGCGCGTCGGCATGGCGATCCGCCTCCTCTCACCTGACGTCACGTCACGTCACGTCACAGCCTGCGCAGCCAGTCGTCGGCGACGCCGTGCAGCGCCTGCTCCTCGGGCTGGATGTGCGAGTCGTCGAGCCGGTAGGTCAGCTTGCCGACGACGGCGACCACGCCGTCGATCTGCCGGGTCATGGAGACGGCGATCTCGGTCTCGCTCCTGCGTTCCATGTGCCCGGAGAGCGTGACCACGCCCTCGACCACCGAGACGTCGATGCTGCGCGGGGCCAGCCACAGGGCGCGGACCAGGACCTCGTCGACGACCTCGTCGTGGATGTCGCTGTCGGGCCGCAGGAAGACCTGCAGCAGGTCACGGCGGGTGACGATGCCGACGAGGCGCTGCTCCTCGTCCAGAACGGGGAGCCGTTCCACCCGGTTCTGCGCCATGGTGCGGGCGGCCTCGACGATGGTCTCGTCGGCGTGCACGGTGACGGCGGGCTCGGTCATCAGCTGGCCGGCGGTGCGGGCCCGGCTCTTGGCCGCACGGATCCGCCCCTCGTGGGTGAGGTCGGCGAACCGGAAGCGCTTCCTCGGCTCGGCCGGGTCCGGGCTCTCGGCCTGCCGCATCAGCAGGTCCGTCTCGGAGATGACGCCGATGACCTTCTCGTCGTCGTCCACCACCGGCAGTCCGCTGATGCGGTGCTCGCCGAGCAGCCGGGCCACTTCCTTGAAGGGCGTGCCGTACTCGGCGCGGACGACCTCCGTGGTCATGACGGAGCCGACCTTGTTGTGTCGCATGACTGTTTTCCTCCTCAGCGGAGCCGGCGCAGATGGGGGTCCTGGGGCCTGCGGGGCAGCAGGCGCACCCGGGCGTCGAGCACACGGACGCCGTCCGGTGTCGCGAGCACGGGGTTGAAGTCGGCCTCGGCCAGCTGCGGCAGGTCGCTCGCCATGCGGGACAGCCTCAGCAGCAGTTGTTCGAGGCCCTGGAGATCGACCGGCCGGGCGCCGCCCTCGCCCAGCAGCAGCGGGGCGCAGCGCGGGGCCGTGATCAGGTCGTGGACGTCCAGGTCGGTGAGCGGGGCGAGCCGGGCGGCGTGGTCGGCGAGGACCTCGGTGGCGGTGCCGCCGAGCCCGAACAGCACCAGCGGTCCGAAGACCTCGTCCTGGACGACGCCCGCGATCAGTTCCGTGCCGCGGTCGGCGAGCGGCTGCAGCACCACGCCGGTCAGCAGTCCGGCGAACCGGGTCCGCAGGTCGCGGAAGGCGGCGCGCACCTGCTGGTCGCCGCGCAGGTCCAGGTGGACGGCGTGCTCGGCGCTCTTGTGCAGCAGGCCCGGCCAGTGGCCCTTCATGACGACCCGGCCGTCGGCGCCGCGCAGCCGGTCGGCGGCGAGGACGGCCTCGTCCTCGGTCTCGGCCCAGGCCCACGGCGACTGCGGGACGCCGTAGCAGTCAAGGAGTCCGGCACACTCGCGCGGGTGGAGCCAGCCTCCCTCGGGGTGGGCGTCGAGGAATTCCTCGACGACGGCGTGGGCGCGTGCGCCGTCGACGCCGTCGAGGACGGGGACGGTGCCGGCGGGACGGGCGAGCCAGGCGGCACGGCGCGCCGCGTGGGCCAGGGCGCGTGCCGCGGCCTGCGGTTCGGCGTACGCGGGCACGGTGCCGCCGTCGGCGGCGGGCAGCAGTTCGACGGGCAGGGCCTGTTCCAGCCGGAGTACGGCGACCGGCTTCGGCCGCCGTGCGGGGCCGCCGGTGAGGGCCCGGACCAGGTCGTCGCCGGTCGCCGCGGCGACCGCCGTGGGGACGAGGACGACGAGCACGGCGTCGACGGCGGCGGACTCCAGGACCCGGTCCACGCACCGGGTGAGCTGTTCCTCCGTGACGGCGGCGGTGACGTCGACGGGGTTGCCGGCCGCGGCGCCGCCGGGCAGGACGGCGCGCAGGGCGTCGACGAGGCCGGGGGACGGCGGCTGAAGGGTCAGCCCGGCCTCGGCGCAGGCGTCGGCGGCGAGCACGCCGGCGCCGCCGGCGTTGGTGACGATGGTGACGCGGGGGCCCGCGGGCAGCGGCTGGGAGTGCATCAGGGCGGCGGCTTCGAGGAGTTCGCCGCAGGAGCGGGTGGCGGTGATGCCGGCCTGGGTGAACAGCGCGCCGCGGGTCATGGTGCGGGTGGCGGCGGCCGCGGTGTGCGAGGCGGCGGCGCGCCGGCCGGCCTCGGTGCGGCCGGCGTCGACGGTCAGCACCGGCATCCGGCGGGTGACGCGGCGGGCGGTGCGGGAGAAGGCGCGCGGGTTGCCGAAGGACTCCAGGTGCAGCAGGGCGAGGTCGGTGCGGCCGTCGCTCTCCCACCACTGGAGCATGTCGTTGCCGCTGACGTCGTACTTGTCGCCGAGGGAGGCGAAGGTGGAGACGCCGATGCCGAGCCGGGACAGCCCGTCGAGGAGGGCGATGCCCACTCCCCCGGACTGCACGGCGACGCCCGCGGTGCCGGGGCGGGGGTGGTCGGCGGCGAACGTGGCGTCCAGGCACAGGTCCGGTTCGGTGTTGCCGACGCCGAGGCAGTTGGGGCCGACCAGCCGCATGCCGCTCGTGCGGCACGCCGTCAGCAGGGCGCGTGCCTGGTCGGCGTCGAGTCCGGCGGTGATCACCAGGAGGGCCCGCACGCCCGCCTTGCCGCACTCCTCGGCGGTGGCGGGGACGGCGGCGGCGGGCACGGCGAGTACGGCGAGGTCGGGCGGCACGGGCAGGGCGGAGACCGACGGGTAGGACGGCACGCCGAGGATCGCGTCGACGTGCGGGTTCACGGCGAACAGGCGCCCGGCGTAACGGCCGGCGCGCAGGTGGTGCAGGACCGCCCGGCCCACCGAGCCCGGCTTGCGGCCGGCGCCGACGACGGCGACCACCCGCGGCCGCAGCAGCGGCTGGAGGCTGGCCACGTCGGCGGCGCGCCCGCGTTCCTCCACGGCCGTGAGGTAGCTGTCGGACTCGTCGAGCGCGATGGCGCAGCGCACCTCCGGGCCGTCGAAGTGGCGCGCCGTGTGCAGGCCGAGGTCGGCGAACAGGCGCAGCACCTCGTGGTTCTCGCTGAGCGCCTCCGCGGTGAAGCCGGTGATGCCCTCGGCCCGGGCGGCGGAGACCAGGTGCTCGGTCAGCAGGGTGCCCACGCCCCGGTGGTGCACGGAGTCGGAGACGGCGATGGAGATCTCGGCCTCCGTGCCGTCGCCGCCGGCCGTGTCGTACTCGGCGAGGCCGATGATCCGGCCCTGGGTCTCGGCGACGAGGGCGCGGTATCCCGGGTGCGGGGAGGCGCACGCCCGGTCGGCGGCCAGCTCGGCGGAGCGCCTGCTCGCGGAGAAGAACCTGAGCCGCAGGTTCTCCGGGGACATCTCCTCGTAGAACCCCCGCAACTGGTCGTGGTCGTCCGGCCGCACGCCGCGGATGCACACCGTGCTGCCGTCCGCGAGGAGAGCGTGGACCATGGGCCTGCCCGGCGCGTCGTGCGTCATCGCGGTTCCCTCCAGGTCTGTTGACACTCCGAGGGTCCAGCGGAACGGTCCCCGCTCCCATGGGCTGTTGGGGGACCGATCAGGGGCCGGTCGGCCCCCGATCCGGACCTGATCTCAGGCGTCGAAAAGCCGCGGCTTGATGTGCTCCGGCTTCAGCGGCTCGCGCAGCAGCGGGTTGGCGAGCAGGTAGATCTGCCCGGCGGCCAGGTAGTTGGCGGCCCGCCAGTGGGCGTCCAGAGTGCGCAGCTCGTCGTCGGTCAGTACGGTGGCGTCCTGGTGTTCGACCTTGGGCATCAGTGGCTCCGGGTGTCAGCGGCAGGGGTCATCGAGCGGTGGTGGAGGCGGCGGCAATGGCCGGCAAGGACGAGGCGGCGCTGCCGCGCAAGACCTACGAGAAGGAACTGCTCCGGCTGCAGGCCGAGTTGGTGCGGCTGCAGGAGTGGGTGCGGGCCGAGGGCGCTCGTCTGGTGGTCGTCTTCGAGGGGCGGGACGCGGCGGGCAAGGGCGGCACCATCAAGCGTGTCGCGGAACACCTCAATCCGCGAGTGGCCCGCATCGCGGCGCTGCCGAAGCCGACCGAGCGGGAGCGCACCCAGTGGTACTTCCAGCGGTACGTCGAGCATCTGCCGGCCGCCGGGGAGATCGTGCTGTTCGACCGGTCCTGGTACAACCGGGCCGGGGTCGAGCACGTGATGGGTTTCTGCACCAGGGAGGAGTACCAGCTCTTCCTCAGGCAATGCCCCATCTTCGAGCGGATGCTGGTGGAGGACGGGATCCTGCTGCGCAAGTACTGGTTCTCGGTCAGCGACGCGGTGCAGCAGGAGCGGTTCCGGCGCCGTCTGGACGACCCGCTGCGGCGCTGGAAGCTGTCGCCGATGGACCTGGAGTCGATCACGCGCTGGGAGGCCTACTCCCGGGCCAAGGACGAGATGCTGGTGCACACCGACATCAGCGAGTCCCCCTGGTACGTGGTGGAGAGCGACGACAAGCGGCGGGCCCGGCTGAACATGATCGCCCACCTGCTGAGCACGGTGCCCTACCGTGACGTGCCGCCGCCGGTGCTGGAGCTGCCGCCGCGGCCGCCGTCGACCGGGTACGAGCGCCCGCCGCGCGATCTGCAGACCTACGTCCCGGATCACGCGGCGAGCCTGTAACCCCCTTGTGGGGTCCCTCGCGGGCCTCACACCCGGTGCGGTACCACGGCCACCGGGCAGGCGGAGTGGTGCAGCACGGCGTGCGTGACGCGGCCGAGCTGCAGTCCGACGTGCCCGGGCCGCCGCTTGGCCCCGACGACCAGCAGGTCGGCGTCGTGCGAGGCGGCCACCAGCACCCGGCGGGCGTGGCCCTCGACGGTGCGCCGGCGCACCTCCAGGTCCGGCGGTGCGTCGCGCAGGGCCGCCTCCAGCGCCTCGGCGGCGCGTTCCTCGTGCGCCCTGGCGGGTTCGCCGGCCAGCAGCGGATGGTCGGTGGTCTCGTGCGCGGGGCACCGCCAGGCCCGTACGGCTTCCAGCGGGACCCCGCGGCGCCGGGCCTCGTCGTAGGCGAAGCGCAGGGCCGGGGCGTCGGCGCCGTCCTCGCCGACGGCGACCAGGACGCGTCCGCGGGTGCCCGGTTCGGCCCGCTTGTCCTGGCTGCCGCGCAGCACGATCACCGGGCAGTCGGCGTGGGCGGCCACGGTGAGGCTGACGGAGCCGAGCAGGTACTCGGCGACGCCGCTGCGGCCGCGGGTGCCGACCACCACGGCGGAGGCGTTGCGGCCCTCGCGCACCAGGGCGTACTCGGGCTCCTCGGCCAGCACCTCGCCGGACACCTTCAGCTCCGGGTGCCGGCGGAGCGCCCGCTCGGTGGCGCCGTCGACGATGTCCTCGGCCATGACCTCGTCGGACGGCTTGCGGATCTCCTGGGCGAGCGCGGTGCCTTCGTAGCGCTCCCAGAGCGAGGCGTACACGACCCTGAGCGGCACGCCGCGCAGCACGGCCTCGTCGGCCGCCCAGTCCACGGCGCGCAGACTCGGCTCGGAGCCGTCCGTGCCCACCACGAGGGGCAGTTCCATCGTCCTCACCGTCCTGATTTCAGATCGAACACGATGCGGGCCCTGACCCGGCCGCGCGGTACGTCGTCGCCGGCGTTCATGTCACTCGCTCCTCCTGGTGGTCAGGGTCGGTCAGTCGTGCGGGACGACGGCGACGGGGGCGGTGGAGTGGTGCAGCACCGCGTGCGCGACGGGGCCGATGAAGGGCCCCAGCGGGGTGCGGCGGACCCGGCGGCCCACCACCAGCAGCGCGGCCCCTTCGGCGGCGTCGACCAGGAAACCGCCGGCGCTGCCGGCCCGGGACTCCTCGACGACCTCGACGTCCGGGTACTTCTGCCGCCAGGGGCGCACGGCCTCGGCGAGGGCGGCGGCCTGCTGGCGGGCGACCTCGTCGTGGAGCTGCGGGTCCACGGTCAGGCCGTAGGTGTAGTACGGCGGCAGGTTCCAGCCGTAGACGATCCGCAGGGCGGCGGAGCGGCGGGCGGCGGCCTCGAAGGCGAACTCCAGGACGGTGTCGTCCGGTCCGGCCGGGTCGAGGCCGAGCACCACGGGACGGTAGGGGGTGGCGGCCGACGGGATGCCCACCGGGTCCGGCTGGTGCTCGTCGGCGGCCTGCTCTCCGGCCCTTACCAGGACCACGGGCACGGTGGCGTGCGCCACGACGGCGAGTCCGACGGAGCCGACCAGGAACCCGCCGACGCCGCTCAGTCCGCGGGAGCCGAGGGCGAGCAGTTCGGCGTCCTTCGCCGCCTCGCGCAGGACGTCGGCGGGCCGGCCACTGGACTGCTCGACGGTCACCTCGACGCCGGGGTGGCGCAGCCTCAGACCGGCGGCGGTGTCCGAGGGGTACTGGTCGGTCCACTGCTGCCTGGTCTCGGCGCCGAGGAAGGGTGCCTGGGCCATCGGCGCGGGGACGGGCTCCCACACGTGGACGATCCTCAGCGGCAGGCCGCGCAGCTTCGCCTCGCGGGCGGCCCATTCCGCGGCGGCCCTGCTTTCGGGCGAGCCGTCGAGTCCTGCGACAACGGTACGGACCATATCTGCCTCCTGATCGGGATCTGCTCCCAGCCTCGGGCAGTTCCCGGCGGGCGCTGCAGGGGCCGCATGTCCCCCGCGGGGACCGACCGGCCCAACGGCCGTGCGGCGTCCCGCATCGCGTCCGCCACGGGGCCGACGCCGCACGTCGGCGGCGCCGTCGTATGGTCTGATCGGCCCCTTCCGGCCGGTCGCCGGGTCGCGGAAGCTGGTGCCGCCGAGGTGGCCGGGCGGTGGGCCGTGGCACGGCGGATGCCGGACAGGCCGGCGGAGGGAGGCCCAGGTGCGCGGCTCGGGCGGGCATGTACGTGACTGGCGCCGTCTGGCGCCCGGGATCGCCGCGCTGGGCTCCTACCGCCGGTCCTGGCTGCGCGGCGACCTGCTGGCGGGCCTCACGGTGGCGGCGTATCTCGTCCCGCAGGTGATGGCGTACGCGGGCGTGGCCGGGCTGCCGCCGGTCGCTGGGCTGTGGGCGATCCTGCCCGCGCTGGGCCTGTACGCGCTGCTGGGCTCCTCCCGCCTGCTGTCGGTGGGCCCCGAGTCGACGACGGCGCTGATGACGGCCGTCGTGGTGGGTCCGCTCGCGGGCGGCGACCCGTCCCGTTACGCGTCGCTCGCGGCGGCCCTCGCCGTCACGGTGGGCCTGCTGTGCGTGGCGGCGCGGGTGCTGAGGCTGGGCTTCGTCGCCGACCTGCTGTCCCGGCCGGTGCTGATCGGCTATCTCGCGGGCGTCGCCCTGATCATGATCGTGGACCAGTTGCCCAAGCTGACGGGCGTGCCCAGCACCGGCTCGGCCTTCTTCCCGCAGCTGTGGTCGTTCCTGGGCGGTCTGGGGCAGGCGCACGGCGCGACGGTGCTGTTCTCGGCCGTCGCGATCGCGTTCCTGTTCACGGTGAACCGGCTGCCGCGCCCGCTGCCCGGCCCGCTGCTCGCGGTGGTGCTGGGCACCGCGGCGGTGGGCGTGTTCGGTCTCGACGACCGCTTCGGCGTCAAGGTGATCGGCGAGGTGCCCTCGGGCCTGCCCTCGGCCGGGCTGCCCGGTCTGAGCGTGCTGCCCGAGCTGGTGCTGCCCGCGCTGGGCGTTCTCATCGTCGGCTACACCGACTTCGTGCTGACCGCGCGGGCCTTCAGCGGCCGCGACGACGAGGCGCCCCCGCTCGACGCCGACCAGGAGTTCCTGGCCCTGGGCGCGGCGAACCTCGGCGCCGGCTTCCTGCACGGCTTCCCGGTGAGCAGCAGCGCCAGCCGGACCGCGCTCGCCTCCTCGGCGGGCGCGCGCAGCCAGGCGTACTCCCTGGTGGCGGGCGCGGTGGTGCTCGGCGTCCTGCTGTTCCTCAGCCCCCTGATGGCCCGCATGCCGGCGGCGGTGCTGGGCGCGCTGGTGGTGTACGCGGCCGTCCGCATGATCGACCTGGCGGGCTTCGCCCGGCTGGCCTCCTTTCGCCGCCGCGAGCTGCTGCTGGCGTTCGGCTGCCTGGCCGGGGTGCTGGCCCTGGACATCCTGTACGGGGTGCTGGTGGCCGTGGGCCTGTCGGTGGCGGAGCTGCTCAGCCGGGTGGCCCGCCCGCACGACGCCGTCGAGGGGCTGGTGCCGGGGGTGGCCGGCATGCACGACGTGGACGACTACCCGCAGGCCCGCACGATCCCCGGGCTGCTCATCTACCGCTACGACTCCCCCTTGTTCTTCGCCAACGCGCAGGACTTCCACCGCCGGGCGCTGGCCGCCGTCGACGAGCAGACCGAGCCGGTGCGCTGGTTCGTGCTGAACACCGAGGCGAACGTGGAGGTGGACATCACGGCCCTGGACGCGGTCGACGCCCTGCGCCGCGAGCTGGCCCGCCGCGGTGTCGTGTTCGCCCTGGCCCGGGTGAAACAGGATCTGCTGGACGACCTGGAGGCGTACGGGCTAGCCGACTCCGTGGGCCGGGACCTGATCTTCCCCACGCTGCCGACCGCGGTCGCCGCGTACCGCAAGTGGTGCCGGAGCCGGTAGCGCCGCGCCGGAGCCGGTACCGCCGGACCGGAGCCGGTGGCGCCGCGCCGGGTGGCCCGGACGCAGGGCCGGGTGGCCCATGGCCCGCCGCCGCCCGCGCCGACACGCTGGAACTGGCCAGTTCCGACGCCGCACTGGAGGCACGCCATGAACGCTCCCGCAACGACGAGCCTGCCGCGGGCCCTGCCCCCCGAACAGCGGCAGCGGCTGATGGAGATGGCCCGGGAGGTGTCGTACCCCCAGGGAACCCGGCTCTTCGAGGAAGGCGGCCGCGCCGACAAGTTCTGGGTCGTCCGCACCGGCACGGTCGACCTCGACATGCGGGTGCCCGGCCGCCGCCCGGCCGTCATCGAGTCCGTCGGGCACAACGACATGGTCGGCTGGTCCTGGCTGTACCCGCCGCACGTCTGGCACCTGGGCGCCGAGGCGGTGACCCCGTTGCGGGCGTACGAGTTCGACGCCACGGCCGTGCGCGAGCTGTGCCACTCGGATCCGCTGTTCGGGCGGGCCGTCGCCGAATGGGTGGGCCAGGTCGTGGCACACCGGCTGCGCACGGCCCGGACCCGGCTGCTGGACCTGTACGGCCCGTACGGCAGCGGAGGCATGCGATGACCACGGCACCGGACCCCGGCGGGCGGGCGGCCCGCGAAGCGGACGTGTACGGAACCCCGCACACCGTGAGCGACGTGATGACCCGCGCCGTCGCCTCCGTCGACCGGACGGCGGCCTTCAAGGACATCGTGCGGGCGCTGCAGCAGCACAAGGTGAGCGCGCTGCCCGTGGTGGACGGCGTCGGCCGGGTCGTCGGCATGGTCTCCGAGGCGGATCTGCTGCCCAAGGAGGAGTTCCGCGACAGCGACCCCGACCGGCGCACGCAGCTGCGCAGGCTGTCCGACCTCGCCAAGGCGGGCTCGGTGACGGCCGGCGAGCTGATGACCTCCCCCGCCCTCACCGTCCGCGGCGACGCGACGCTCGCGCAGGCCGCGCGGGAGATGGCGCGGGCGCGCGTCAAGCGGCTCGCCGTCGTCGGCGAGGACGACCGCCTCGAGGGCATCGTCAGCCGGGCCGACCTGCTGAAGGTGTTCCTGCGCGAGGACGAGGACATCGCGCGGGAGGTGCGCCGGGAGGTCGTGGCGTATCTGTTCCCGGCCCCGGACTCGGAGGTGCGGGTGGAGGTCGACGAGGGCGTCGTGACGCTCGGCGGACGGGTCCACGACACCTCGCTCGTCCCGGTGGCCGCACGCATGGTGCGGGCGGTCGAGGGCGTCGTCGACGTCCGCTTCGACCTCGACGGCCGGGGCACCCCCGCCCCCTGACGGCGGATCCCCCGCCCCCCCGGTCGCGGATCCCCGGGAACACCCGCCGCCGCACAGCGGGCCCCCGCACCCGACCGCGGGTCCACGGGGACACCCACCGCGGCCCGGCGGACGGGTGCGGGACCCCCGTCGCGTCGACGACAGGTCCGGCTCACCCGACAGGGGACCGCAGAGACGCACGGTGCCTGACGGCAGGCCATCGCGCCCTGGCAGCGGGTCCACGGGGACACCCGCCGTGTGGCGGCGGGTCCACCCCCGACAGCGGGACCGCGAGGACACTCACCGCCCGGCCGCAGGCCACCGCGCCCGGACAGCGGATCCACGGGAACCCACCTCGTGACGGCAGGTCCAGCGCTCGCGGCAGCGGGACCGCGAGGACACCACCGCCCGACGACAGGCGGCCGCTGCCACGGCAGTGGGTCCGCCGGGACGCCGACCGCCTGACGGCGGGGCCCCCGCGCCCGGCAGCGGGTCGCGGGGAGGCGCGTCGTCCGATGGCGGGGTCGTGGGTCAGCCGGTGGTGTGGCCCCAGCGTCGGTCGGCGCGTTCCCATTCGGTGCCCCAGCGGTCGGTGGCGCGCCGCTCCACCCGCAGGCGCACCAGGTATCCGCCCGCGAGCACCGTCACGCCGGTCACGACAGCGGCGCCCGCGCCGGCCAGCACCGCGCGCGTCGTCGCCTCGGCGGCCGGGACTGGCGCGGGGACCAGGTGGCCGTGGCCGTCCGTCCACGCCCTCACCCCGGTCCCGGGCCGGGCCGCACGCGGCACGTCGGTCGTCCCGGTGCGCGACCGCCCCGCGCGGTCCGTCCAGCGCACGGTCGCCGGCACCCGGTCGAGGCGCACGCCGGTGAGCACGTCCCGGCCGCCGCCGGGCACGAAGTGGGTCACCACCGCCGGCACCGGCAGGCGGGTGGCCCGGTCCCGCTCCGCCACGCGCTCCAGCGCACGGGAGCCGAGGAGACCGGCCACGATCGCCGCGAACACCGCCGCCGTCCAGGTGACCAGCAGGATCCACGCCTCCAGCACGTCACTGCGCCGCCGCACGGGGTTGTGCCGCCAGCGCCACCCCACGACGGTCGCGTCTACGGTCCTCCGCATCGGACGCACCCCCTTTACGGGCGCAACGGGACAAACACACCTATAAAGGTCTCACTCTCCGGCCCCCGAGGGGAGGGGGCTCCTGTCGCGGCGGCGACGGATTGCGCAGAATATGCCATAGGCCGTGTGGGGACTCAGGGTCCTGGTGGCCCCCGTCCCACCGCATACCGCATGATGATCGTCGGAACAGACGGCCCGCAGTCCGTCTCACACCCGGGGAACAAGGGGTCGACATGACCGAGCCACGCACCTTCACGGCGCAGGATCCGATCCGCGTCTTCCTGCTCGACGACCACGAGGTCGTCCGACGCGGTCTTGCCGACCTGCTGGACGCGGAGCCCGACATCAGCGTCGTCGGCGACGCCGAGAACGTAGCGCACGCCCTCGTGCGGGCGCCCGCGGTGCGGCCGCACGTGGCCGTGCTGGACGTGCGGCTGCCGGACGGCGACGGCATCTCCGTCTGCCGCGAGCTGCGCAGCCGCATGCCGGAGCTGGCGGTGCTGATGCTGACGTCGTTCGACGACGAGGACGCGCTGCTGGACGCCATCATGGCCGGCGCCTCGGGCTACGTGCTGAAGCAGATCAAGGGCTCCGACCTGGTCTCGGCGGTGCGCACGGTCGCCTCCGGCCAGTCGATGCTCGACCCGGCGACGACCGCCCGGCTGATGCGCTCCCTGCGGACCGAGCCCGCCGCCGAGCCGGAGCTGTCGCCCGAGCTGGCGAGCCTGTCGCCGCGGGAGCGGGAGATCCTCACGCTGATCGGGGACGGCCTGACCAACCGGGAGATCGGCAAGAAGCTCTACCTGTCGGAGAAGACCGTCAAGAACCACATCTCGCGGCTGCTGGCCAAGCTGGGCGTGCAGCGGCGGGTGCAGGCCGCGGTGATCGCCTCCCAGCTGGAGCAGCCGGAGCAGAATCCCCCGCACACGCGGTGAGCCCGCAGGGGCCGTCCGGCGCCCGCGGAGGCCGTACGGCCCCTGTCCGCGCCCGCCCGTGAGGGGCCACCGTGGTCAGGGTCATCGACGGACCCACCGGCCACCGGCCCTTCGGTTGAGGGCGGGGAGGAGACCACCATGCCCACCGCTCTGCTCGATGTGCGGACCCTGGAGGAGATGGTCTCGGCGGCGGTGGCCGCTCCCTCGATCCACAACACCCAGCCCTGGCGGTTCCGGTTCGCCCCGGACTCCCTCACGCTGGAGGTCCGGGCGGCCTCCGAACGCGGCCTGCGCCACACCGACCCGGCGGGACGCGCGCTGCACCTGTCGGTCGGCTGCGCCCTGTTCAACCTGCGGCTGGCGGTGGCACACCACGGCTGGGCCCCGGTGACCCGGCTGCTGCCCAGGCCCGAGGAACCGGACCTGCTGGCCACGGTGCGGCTGGGCGGGCCCGCCCGGTTCACGCCGCCCCCGGGGCTGTACGAGTGCCTGTGGCTCCGGCACAGCAGCCGCCTGCCGTTCGCCGACCGGCCGCTGCCCGCCGCCGTGCTGACCGAACTCACCGAGGCCGCCCACGCCGAGGGGGCGCTGCTGAGCCATCCCGGCGCGGGTGAGACCGACCGTCTGCTGCGGGTGACGCTGGAGGCCGAGCGGCGCAACACGGCCGACCCCGACCGGGCCGCCGAGAGCCGCCGCTGGGTCCACGAGCCGGACGGCGCGGGGCTCGGGGTCCCGCCGGCCGCGGTCGGACCGCAGGACTACCGGGACCGGGTCCCGATGCGGGACTTCGGCGCGCACCGCCACCCTGCCACGCTCGCCGCCCGCACCTACGAGACGGACCCGGCGCTCGCCGTGCTGTCCACGGCGCACGACCGGCGTGCCGACTGGCTGCGGGCCGGGCAGGCCCTCCAGCACGTCCTGCTGGTCGCCACCGCCCACGGCCTGCGGGCCTCGCTGATGCACCAGGCGATGGAATGGCCCGACCTGCGCGAGCAGGTACGGGAGCCGCGGGACGGCCGGATCCACGCCCAGATGGTGCTTCGTCTGGGCTACGGCCCGCAGGGCCCGGCGTCACCCCGCCGCCCGGTGTCCCGGACGCTGGAACAGCCCACGCTCGCCGTCTCCGGCTGACCCGCGTCAGCCTGGCTGTCCGCCCCGCTGCGGAGGCTGGGCGGAGCGCAGATCGGCGAGGAGTTCCGCCTGGTCGGCCAGGAGGCCGGAGAGGATGGACCTGGCGACGCCCAGCAGTTCCGCGACCTCGGGGCTGGTCAGCGAGTAGTAGACGGTCGAGCCCTCCTTGCGGGTCCGCACCAGGTTGGCCCGGCGCAACACGGCGAGCTGCTGGGACAGGTGCGCGGGCTCGATGCCCACCTCGGGCAGCATCTCCGCCACCGCGTGCTCGCGCTCGCTGAGCAGTTCCAGGACCCGGATGCGCGCCGGATGACCGAGCGTCTTGAAGAACTCGGCCTTCAGCTGGTAAAGGGGCGCGGTCACCGGGCCGGCCCTTCCCCGGCACGGCCGCACGACCCGGCCGGCCGGGCGCCGGCGCATCGCATCCACTCGCTCGTCGAAGACATGGGCCCCATCCTCGCGCGCCGGAGGTGCGGGACCGAAATCGGGCTCCCCTGAAGCGGAGCGGGGGGGGGGGGGGGGGGGTTCCCCCCCCCCCCCCCCCCCCCCCCCCCCCCCGCCCTCCCCCCCCCCCCCCCCCCCCCCCCCCCCTCTGCCCCCCCCCCCCCCCCCCCCCGCCACCGGCATCGTC
>NZ_JBVIIE010000028.1:93894-112532 GCF_055569945.1 Streptomyces sp. NPDC031340 | reverse complement strand
GAAGGCATGTGTTTCTTTGTCCCCAGGGGTGTGGACGGCGCGGTGGTGGTCGGCCTGCTGGGCGTGCCCCTGGGGGGGGGGGGGGTCGACCCCCCCGCCCCCCCCCCCCCCAGGGCAGGCCCGGGTCGGCCCGGACTTCGCCCGACGGCCGGTGCCGCTCGGCAGCGTCTCCTGCGCCGCCGAGTGCGTCGCCGACCGCCTCAAGCGGCCGCCGCCCCCCTCCCTCGCCCCGGGCGAACCGGCAAAGTACCCCCGCCTCCGCCCCGACGATCCGCTGTCCTCGGCCCACCCGCCTGCCCCGGCATCCGCCGCCACCCGGGCGCGGCGCTGCCCCGGCCCGCGCCACGGGGCCCGTCCGCCCCGGCCGACCGCCTCGACCGGGCGGACGTCCGGGTGGGTCCGCGCGATGCCGGTGGGCAGCGGACGGTGTCCGCGGTCTAGGCCTGCGGTTCAGGCGGGCTGGTCGGGGAGGGCCGGGGAGCCGCGGTCCCCGCGTGGTGGCGGACCGTCGGCAGGCCGCCCGTGACAGGGGCGGCCGGGCGGGGCTGCGCGGCGTCCGCGGTGCGGGCCCGTGGTTCAGGCGGGCTGGTCGGGGAGGGGCTGGGGGGCTGCGGCGGCTGCGCGGTGGCGGACTGTCAGGAGGCCGGCCGCGACGATGGCGGCGGCCAGCCCCAGCGTGCCCACCGCGCCGGCGAGGGTGCCGACCGCGGCCTCGCCGGCGAGCAGCACGAGCGGGCAGACGAACTCCCCGCCGAAGAAGGCCGCCAGCCACAGCCCCGTGCCCCGGCCGCGGTCCTCGAACGCCAGGCGGGACATCGCGCTGGTGAGCAGGGCGGGCAGCAGCATGCCGGTGCCCACGCAGTTGACCACCGCCCCGACGACCAGCAGCGGGGCGCCGCCCGCGAGGAACATCACGCCGAAACCGAGCGCGCACAGCGCGAGGACGGCGGGCAGCATCGGGTCGGGGGAGCGCTTCAGCCGCGCGAAGGTGACCGCTCCGCCCACGGTGGCGGCGCTGGCGACGGCGGTGGCCAGCCCGATCACGCCGGAGCTCTTCACTCCGAGGTCGTCGAGCAGGTACGACATCTCCACCGGGACCGTGTAGAAGACCATCGCGCCGAAGAAGGTCAGGGCGCAGATGCCCGCCATCCGCCGCCAGGGGAACTGGCGCCGCGTCTCCGCCCCGGCGGGAGCGGCGTCACCGGCCGACGCGCCGGCCGCCGGGCTGGGCAGGGCCGTGGCCATCAGCGGGGCGAGCACCAGGCTCACGGCGTACACCCAGAACGGCGCCCGCCAGCCCGCCGAGCCGGCGGCGCCGCCGAGCACGAAGAAGACGGTGGCCGACGCGGAGGCGCACATGGTCTGCAGGGCCAGGTAGCGCACCCGCCGCTGACCGCTGTAGTAGTCGCCGATCAGCGTGGTGCAGCAGGTCATGATCGCGGCCTCGGCGACACCGACCAGGGCGCGACTGGCGATGACCGCGCCGAGCGAGTCCAGCCACAGCGGCGCGGTGCCGAACACGGCGTACAGCAGGGTCGCCCAGATCAGCAGGCGCTTGCGGCCCAGCCGGTCCACGATCAGCCCGGCGAACGGCGCCAGCAGCGCCAGCGCCAGCGCCGGCACGGTCAGCGCGAGCGGCACCAGCGCCTTCGCGCCGGGGACCGACGCGAAGTGGTCCTGCATCTTCGGCAGCACCGGGGCGATCAGCACCGCGCCCAGGATGGGCAGGCAGCTGCCCGCCATCAGCAGCGTCACCCGCAGCAGGTGGGCCGGGCCCGAGACGCCGACGGGCGGCGGCCCGGCGACGGCGTCGTCGGCCGTGGCGGGCGGCGGGAGCGGGACGGAACCGGGCATGGCGACTCCAGGGACGGTGTACGGGAGCGGGCATGCCTGTGACGGGCGCCGACGGCGCACGGCATGCTGCGGACGGCCGCACACCGGCGGCCGGTTCCGGGACAGCGGCGGCTGGTCCGGACGGGGGCGTGCGGGCAGTGACGACTATGGGCCGTCCCGGCCCGGGCCGCCATCCTCCGCACGATCCGAATCCCGTATCCGCCGCATCCGTGCCGTGGATACGCCCGGATGCGTCCGGCCAGGTCAGCGGGCCGGTCCGGCCGCCTCCGCGCGGTGCGCCCGCCAAGCAGCGGCGCGCAGGGCCTCGTCGCGCAGGATGTCGACCGCCGTGCACGCCAGCGCCTCGGTGGCCGCGGCGAGCACCCGGCGGGCCCGGTCCGCCGCCGCGGCGGCGAACTCGGGCGTGTGGTCGGATCCGTCCTCGCCCGTGATCGCGACGAGCGGGTGGATGGCCGGGACCAGCCCGCTGACGTTGCCGATGTCGGAGGAGCCCAGGTACACGCCGGGCCGGGGCGGCGTGAGGTCGACACCGGCGCGGGAGAGGTGGGCCGCGAAGCGCTCGGACAGCGCCTCGCTGTCCCGCAAGTGCTCGTAGCGGACGGTGGCGCGCTCGACGGCGACGGTGGTACCGGTGGCCTGCGCGACGCCCGCGGCGCAGGAGCGCAGCTGCCCGGCGAGGTCGTCCAGCGCCCCGGTGGTGGCCGCCCGCAGACCGAAGCGGCCCTCGGCGTACTCGGGGACGATGTTCGTGGCCGTGCCGCCGTGCGTGACGATGCCCTGCACGTGGGACGCCTCGGGCAGCCGCCGCCCGAGCGCGGCCAGCACGTTGAACATCTCGATCAGGGCCGCCAGCGCGTCGATGCCCTCGGTCGGATTGCCCGTGGGGTGCGCCGCCCGGCCGTGGAAGCCGACCACGTACTGCTCCTGGGCGGTGAGCGGCGCCCGGACCCAGTCGTGCACACCCGGGTGGAACATGAGCGCCGCGTCGACGCCGTCGAACACCCCGGCCTCCGCCTCCAGCGCCTTGCCGCCGCCGCCCTCCTCCGCCGGACGCCATCGAGCAGAGCTCCGTCTTCCACCTCCAGCACGACCGGGTGGCGCCCGAGGTCCTCAAGCAGCGGGAGGACCTGCTCGGCACCACCAGTGCCTCCTCCCTCGTCTACGCGGCGCTCGACGGCTGGCGGCGCCAGATGGTCGAGCAGGGGCACGCGCTGCTGGACGCGGCGCTGCGACGCGCGAAGCGGATCCGGGCCGCGGTCGAGGAGATGCCGGGGCTGGAGGTGATGGGCCAGGACGTCCTCGACGAAGGACTCGCCGCCGACTACGACCCCCTGAAGATCGTGGTCGACGTCCGGGGCCTGGGCGTCAGCGGCATGCAGGCCGCCGAATGGCTGCGCGCCGCCTGTCAGATCGACGTCGGAGGGTCGGACACCTGCCGTCTCAGCGCCTCGATCACCCACGCGGACGACGACGGCACGGAGAAGCCGCTGGTCGACTCGCTGCACGCGCTGGCCGAGCGCGCCGCCGAGATCGAACGCCTGCCGGAGGTCCGTCTGCCCGAGCCGTCCGCGCTGGAGCTGGAACAGGCGCTGCTGCCCCGCGAGGCGTTCTTCGGGCCCACCGAACAGGTGCCCGCCGAACGGGCCGTGGGCCGGATCGCGGCCGAGATGATCAGCCCGTACCCGCCCGGCGTCCCGGTCGTGGCCCCGGGCGAGGTGATCACCGCGGAGATCCTGGACTACCTGCGCAGCGGCGTCGAGCACGGCTTCCTGATCGCCGACGCCGCCGACCCGACGGTGCGCACCGTGCGGGTGGTGGCGCGGGACTGACCTGGCGGCGGCGCGGGCCGATCGGGTGGCCGGCCCGGGACCCGCCGGGCGGTGGCGCGGGAGCCGCCGGGTGCCGGCGCGGGGCCGATCGGGCGAGCGGTGCGCGATCGACCGGTGGCGGCCTCATGACTGCCGGGCCATCGTGAGCGATATGACCGAAACGCCCCGGTATGTGCCGCCTGGAGCCGCGGGTACCCGGGGGCACCCGAGGCCCGGCGGAGGCTGCCCGTCAGCCGTGCCTCCCGCCGGCGCGACAGACGAGCCCAAGGAGCCACGGCCATGACGGACGTATCCAGCAGGGGATCCGCACCCGGCGACGACCGGAAGGTGCTCACCAACCGGCAGGGCCACCCCGTCTACGACAACCAGAACCAGCGGACCGTCGGCGCCCGCGGCCCGGCGACCCTGGAGAACTACCAGTTCCTGGAGAAGATCAGCCACTTCGACCGGGAACGCGTCCCCGAGCGCGTGGTGCACGCCCGGGGCGTCACCGCGTACGGCTGTTTCGAGGCGTACGGCGCCTGGGGCGACGAGCCCATCGGCCGCTTCACGCGCGCCAAGCTGTTCCAGGAGCGGGGCAAGCGCACGGACGTCGCCGTCCGCTTCTCCACCGTCATCGGCGGCCGGGACTCCTCCGAGGCCGCCCGCGACCCCCGCGGCTTCGCGGTGAAGTTCTACACCGAGGACGGCAACTGGGACCTCGTCGGCAACAACCTGGCCGTCTTCTTCATCCGGGACGCCATCAAGTTCCCGGACGTCATCCACGCCCTGAAGCCGGACCCCGTCACCTTCGAGCAGCAGCCGCGCCGGATCTTCGACTTCATGTCGCAGACACCGGAGTCGATGCACATGCTGGTCAACCTCTTCAGCCCGCGCGGCATCCCCGCCGACTACCGCCACATGCAGGGGTTCGGCGTCAACACCTACAAATGGGTCAACGACGAGGGGCGCACCGTACTCGTCAAATACCACTGGATGCCCAAGCAGGGCGTGCGCAGCATGACCGAGGAGGACGCCGCCAACGTCCAGGCGGACTCGCTCGGCCACGCCACCAAGGACCTCTACGAGGCGGTCGCCCGCGGCGAGCACCCGGAGTGGGAGCTCCTGGTCCAGATGATGGACGACGACGAGCACCCCGAACTGGACTTCGACCCGCTGGACGACACCAAGACCTGGCCGGAGCAGGACTTCCCGCCCAGGCCGGTCGGCCGCATGGTGCTCGACCGGATGCCGGAGAACTACTTCGCCGAGAACGAGCAGATCTCCTTCGGCACCGGCGTGCTCGTCGACGGCCTGGACTTCTCCGACGACAAGATGCTCGTCGGCCGCACCTTCTCCTACAGCGACACGCAGCGCTACCGGGTCGGCCCGAACTACCTGCAACTGCCGGTCAACCAGGCCAAGAACGCCCAGGTGCGCACCAACCAGCGCGACGGCGCGATGACGTACCAGGTGGACGGCGGCGGCGAGAACCCGGCCGTCAACTACGAGCCGTCGATCACCGGCGGGCTGCGCGAGGCCCAGTACCCCGCGCACGACGAGCAGGGCCCGGAGATCCGCGGCCGGCTCACCCGCAAGCGCATCCCGCGCACCGACGACTACCGGCAGGCCGGGCAGCGCTACCTGCTGATGCAGGACTGGGAACGCGACGACCTGGTCAAGAACCTCGTGACCCTGCTGTCCCAGTGCGACCGCGAGGTGCAGGAGCGCATGGTGTGGCACTTCCTGCTGGTCGAGAACGACCTCGGTCTCCGCATCGGCGAGGGCCTCGGCATCACCCCCGAGGACGTCGCCGACCTCGAACCCCTGGCGAGCCAGGACCTCACCGACGAGGACCGCGAACGCCTCGCCAACCTGGGCAAGAACCCGCCGCGCGATGTCGAGGGCGTCACCATGACCCACTGCGTGCCGAACGAGCGCCACGTCGTGACGCGCTGAGCCCCGGGGCCTCGGAGCTTGTACCGACGCGCGGCCGGGCGCGGAGCGGCAGTCCGCGCCCGGCCGTCGGCTCACGCGCTCTTCGGTCCGGCCTGCTGCACCACCTCGAAGGACCACACGGTGGAGTCGGTGGCGGCCGGCCTGGGCCGCTCGCCGCCCTCGCCGCCGCCCTGGTGCGCGGCCTTCATCGGACCTTCCATCCAGGCCTGGAACGATTCCTCGTCCCGCCACCGGGTGTAGACCAGGTACCGGTCGGTGCCCTCCACCGGGCGGAGGAGCTCGAACCACTCGAAGCCGTCGGAGCCCTCCACGGCGTGGGCGCGGGAGGCGAACCGCTTCTCCAGCGTCTCCCGCTGCTCGGCCGGCACGGTCAGGACGTTGATCTTCACTACGCTCATGTGCCCATCCTGCCCGACGCTCCGTCACCGCTCGCGGCAGGGCCGACGCGTGCCGCCGCGCGCCGTGTCACCGAGGGCCTGCCGGGTACCCGTCCCGGCGGATCGCGGCCGGTCGGGCCCGGGGTGGGGCCGCGCCGGACCGCACTGTCGGGGAAGGGAGCGGGCATTGGGCATGAGGCAGAACGGCGACGACGCGGCACTCGCAGGGCGGGCGGAGATCTCCGGACTCCGGCCGGCGGCGGCCGAACCGGCGCCGAAGGCCGCACCGCGCGCACAGGAACTGCCCCGCGACCGCAGCCAGGCGATCCTGGAGGCGGCCAAGCAGGTGGGCGCCGTCCTCAAGCGCGACGGGCACACGTTCGCGCTGGCCGGGAGCGTGGCGTTCTACGCCCACGGCGGCAGCGGCAGCTTCCAGCACGACGTCGACTTCTGCGTACGGCGGGAGGACGCCGAGGCGGTCGCCGACACGTTGCGCGAGGCCGGTCTCACCGTCTACGCGCCCCCCGAGGACTGGCTGCTGAAGGCCACCTGTTTCGGCCAGCACGTCGACCTGCTCTTCGAGTTGGCGCACCGGCCGGTGACCACGGAGCTGCTGGCGAGGGCGCGGGACCTGCCCGTCGACTCGGTGACCATGCCCGTGCTGGCGCCCACCGACCTGGTGTGGAGCCTGATCGCCGCCTTCTCGGAACACCACTGCGACTTCGGGGCGGTGCTGCCGGTCGCCCGCACACTGCGCGAGAAGGTCGACTGGGAGGCCATCCGCGGCGACTGCGGGGACCGGCCCATGCCCGCCGCCTTCCTGTTCCTGCTCGAACGCCTCGGCATCATCGCCCCCGCCCCTGCTCCCAACGCCGCTCCCGGTAAGGAGACCTCATGACCCACCACGGCGTCGGCCCCGCCACAGACAGCGGGGCAGCGCGGCATCCGGAGAACCTGGACTACCGGGTGGCCCACCTCGCCGAACGCCTGGCCGCCGGGGACCTCGGCGAGCTCGGCGTGCGGGTCGAGGCCCACGGGCAGGCCGTCCTGCTCGGCGGCACGGTGCCCTCCGCGCAGTGCCGCGACGAGATCCTGCGCATCGCCCGCGAGGAACTGTCCGGCCTCCCCGTCCACTGCGATCTCGTGGTCGCGGAGGCGTCCGTACCCGACCGGGCGGAGGAACTCGCATGATCCGTGTCGCCGCCGTCGGAGACATCCACATGGGGCCCGAGAGCCAGGGCACGCTCCGCCCCGCGTTCGAGACGCTGCCCGAGTGCGCCGACGTCCTGCTGCTGGCCGGCGACCTCACCCGCCACGGCACCCGCGAGGAGGCCGAGGTGGTCGCCCGGGAGATCAAGGACCTGGCGGTCCCCGTCGTCGCCGTCCTCGGCAACCACGATCACCACGCGGACCGGCCCGCGGAGGTCACCGCCGTCCTGGAGGAGGCGGGCGCCCGGGTGCTGGAGGGACACGGAACCGTCGTGTCCGCCGCCGGCGCGCGCATCGGCGTGGCCGGCACCAAGGGGTTCGGGGGCGGCTTCGTGGGCCGCTGCGCCGGCGAGTTCGGCGAGCCCGTCATGAAGGAGTTCGTGCGCTACTCGCGCCGGTGCGCCGACGGGCTGCGGAGGGGCCTGGAGGAGCTGCGTGAGCAGGAGTGCGACGTACGGATCGCGCTGACCCACTACTCCCCGGTGCCGGACACCCTCGCCGGGGAACCCCCGGAGATCCACCCGTTCCTCGGCAGCTACCTGCTGGCCGAGGCGATCGACACCGCCGGCGCCGACCTCGCCGTGCACGGCCACGCCCACGCGGGCACCGAACGCGGCATGACCAGCGCCGGGGTGAAGGTGCGCAACGTCGCGCAGCCAGTCATCGGACGCGCCTTCCACGTCTACCACCTGCACGTCGCCGAGCGCTCCCCGGCAGCGTTCACTGCGTGAAGCCGACCGCGGCCGACCGGGGGCCGAGGTGTGAAGCCCGCCGCCCGGGGAACCTCGTGTCGCACCGGCCGGGAAACCGGCGGCCGTACCGCGCCGGACGTGGGCAGAGGACGGGCCATGACTGCTGCGACGACGTGTTCTCCCTGGCGACGCGCCCTGGTGACCGGAGGCGCCGGTTTCCTCGGCAGTCATCTGTGCGAGCGCCTGCTGAGTGCGGGTACCGAAGTCGACTGCGCCGACAACCTGCTGTCGGGTTCACGCGAGAACATCGCCCACCTCGAGGGGCTGCCCGGGTTCCGGTACGTCGAGGGCGACGTGTGCGACCCCCGGGCGCCGGCCCTGCTGCCCGGCCCGTACGACCTGGTGCTGCACTTCGCCTGCCCCGCCTCTCCGGTCGACTACCTCCGGCTGCCCCTGGAGACGCTCGACGCCGGGAGCCTGGGCACCCGCGCCATGCTGGCCCTGGCGGAACGCGACCGGGCGCGCTTCCTGCTCGCCTCGACGTCCGAGGTGTACGGCGACCCCCTCGTGCACCCGCAGCGCGAGGACTACTGGGGCAACGTCGACCCGATCGGGCCGCGCAGCGTCTACGACGAGTCGAAGCGGTTCGCCGAAGCCCTGGTCACCGCCCACGCCGGCGCCCGCGGGACGGACGCCGGGATCGTGCGGCTGTTCAACACCTACGGGCCGCGGATGCGCGCCCATGACGGCCGCGCCGTGCCGACGTTCGTCTGCCAGGCACTGGCCGGCGAACCGCTGCCGGTGGCCGGCGACGGGCGGCAGACCCGCTCGCTGTGCTACGTGGACGACACCGTCGACGGCATCTTGCTGGCTGCCGCGAGCCGGTCGGTGCGCCCCGTCAACATCGGCGGGTCCGACGAGGTCACCGTCCGCGAGCTGGCCACCCGCATCGTGGAACTGACCGGGTCCTCCTCCCGCATCGAGTACGTCGAACGGCCCACCGACGACCCGCAGCGGCGCCGCCCGGACACCGCCCTGGCCCGCGGGACGCTGGGCTGGGCGCCCCGCGTCTCCTGGGAGGAGGGCATCAAGCAGACCGTCGCCCACTTCGCCGCGACCCAGCCGGCCCGGTCCGCCCGGCCGGCGTAGGGGCCCGGGCGCGGTGGCGGAGGTCCGGCGGCGGGCGATGGAGGCCGGGGCGGCCGTCGTAGACGGTGACCATCTGATGCCGTGTCCGTGCGGCGGCGCGCCCGTGCGGTCGCGTGTCCGGCCCATGACGGGATCGGCCCGTGACGGGATCGGCGTGGCATGTCAGTCGGGGCCGTCGCCGTCTCTCGGGAGGGTGTCGAGGAGCGGGCCGCCGCAGGTGGGGCAGCGGTGGTCCGGCCTCGGCCGGGCGGTGTCGCGGCCGGCGGTCAGCTGCAGGGCCAGCTCCACCGCGGCCGGCACGAACAGCGCACCCGAGCCGTCGGGCGGGACCAGCCAGCGCAGCCGGCCGACGGCCCGGTGCGGTGCGGGCACCGCGACCCAGGTGCCCCTGCCCGAGTAGCGGACCCCGGAGCCGATCCACCGGCCCGCGGGATCAGGCGGGAGGAAGAAGGCCACCCGGCGGGCGACGGTGTCGGCGAGCGCGGGACCGGGCGGCTGGGGGATGCCCAGCAGCGCGCCCAGGGCCGGGAGCGCCAGTTCCTGGGGCACGCTCAGCACGTCCCAGAACCGTCCGCAGGCCAACACCGCGACGCCCGACTCGCCGTGCCACTGCCGTTTGCACTCCCGGGGATCGTTCGCGGCGGCCGCCAGCCATTCCATGGCCTGCCGCGTGGCGGTCTGCATGGTGTTCCTCCGCGATCCGGGTGCCCGCACGAACGGGGACCGGCTGCTCCCGGCCGGGGCGGCCGATGCCCGCCCGTTCATGCTGGTGGACAACTCGGTGCCGGGGAAGGGGTGGCGAACCGTGGCGAATGCGAACCGGCGCCTTCGGTCAGGAATGGAGAAGCGCGCGGCGCCCCTCCGCGCCTAGCCTGACGGCCATGGCGGTCCCGACCCACGGATGGAGACAGCAACAGCATGGCCGAGAAGACCGACGCCCAGTCGCCCGCGCCGCACGTCGCCGACAGCCACGACCTGATCCGCGTGCACGGCGCGCGTGAGAACAACCTGAAGGACGTCAGCGTCGAGATTCCCAAGCGCCGGCTGACGGTCTTCACCGGCGTCTCCGGCTCGGGCAAGAGCTCGCTGGTCTTCGACACCATCGCCGCCGAGTCGCAGCGGCTGATCAACGAGACGTACAGCGCCTTCGTGCAGGGCTTCATGCCGACGCCGGCCCGGCCCGAGGTCGACGTCCTCGACGGGCTGACGACCGCGATCATCGTCGACCAGCAGCGGATGGGCGCCGACCCTCGCTCCACGGTCGGCACCGCCACCGACGCCAACGCCATGCTGCGCATCCTCTTCAGCCGGCTGGGCGAGCCGCACATCGGCCCGCCCAGCGCCTACGCCTTCAACGTCCCCTCGGTGCGGGCCAGCGGGGCGATCACCGTCGAGCGCGGCAACAGCAAGGCCGTGAAGGCCACGTTCACCCGCACCGGCGGCATGTGCACGCACTGCGAGGGCCGGGGCACGGTCACCGACCTCGACCTCACCCAGCTGTTCGACGACTCCAAGTCCCTGAACGAGGGGGCGATCACCGTCCCCGGCTACAAGGGCGGCGGCTGGAACCACCGGCTCTACAGCGAGTCGGGCTTCTACGACCCGGACAAGCCGATCGGCAAGTTCACCGAGCAGGAGCGGCACGACTTCCTGCACCGCGAGCCGACCCGCATGAAGATCGCGGGCATCAACATGACCTACGAGGGCCTGATCCCACGGATCCGGAAGTCCATGCTCGCCAAGGACAAGGAGGCGATGCAGCCGCACATCCGGGAGTTCGTGGAGCGGGCGGTCACCTTCACCACCTGCCCCGGCTGCGACGGCACCCGGCTCAGCGAGGGCGCCAGGTCGTCGAAGATCAAGGGGACCAGCATCGCCGACGCCTGCGCCATGGAGATCCGCGACCTGGCCGAATGGGTCGGCGGGCTGTCCCAGCCGTCGGTGGCGCCGCTGCTCACCGCGCTGCGGCGGACCCTGGACTCCTTCACCGAGATCGGGCTCGGCTACCTCTCCCTCGACAGGCCCGCGGGCACGCTGTCGGGCGGCGAGGCGCAGCGGGTGAAGATGGTCCGCCACCTCGGCTCCTCCCTGACCGACGTCACCTACGTCTTCGACGAGCCCACCATCGGCCTGCACCCGCACGACATCCAGCGGATGAACGAGCTGCTGCTGCGGCTGCGCGACAAGGGCAACACCGTGCTGGTCGTGGAGCACAAGCCGGAGACGATCGCGATCGCCGACCACGTCGTCGACCTCGGACCGGGGGCCGGCGCGGCCGGCGGCACCGTCTGCTTCGAGGGCACCGTCGAGGAGCTGCGGGCCGGCACCACCGTCACCGGCCGCCATCTCGGCGACCGGGCGAGACTGAAGGACACGGTGCGGAAACCCACGGGGACGCTGGAGATCCGCGGCGCGTCGGCGAACAACCTGCGCGACGTCGACGTGGACATCCCGCTCGGGGTCATGGTCGTCGTCACCGGCGTCGCCGGCTCCGGCAAGAGTTCGCTCGTGCACGGTTCGGTCCCGGCCGGGGCGGGGGTGGTGTCGGTCGACCAGAGCCCGATCAAGGGCTCGCGGCGCAGCAACCCCGCGACGTACACCGGCCTGCTCGAACCGGTCCGCAAGGCCTTCGCGAAGGCCAACGGCGTGAAGCCCGCGCTGTTCAGCGCCAACTCCGAGGGCGCCTGCCCCACCTGCAACGGCGCCGGGGTCGTCTACCTGGACCTGGCCGTGATGGCCGGCGTCGCCGCCCCGTGCGAGGACTGCGAGGGCAAGCGGTTCCAGCCCTCGGTGCTGGAGTACCGACTCGGCGGCAAGGACATCAGCGAGGTGTTGGCGATGCCGGTGGCCGAGGCCCGGGAGTTCTTCGGCGCCGGCGAGGCGCGCACCCCCGCCGCGCGCGCCGTCCTGGACCGGCTCGCGGACGTCGGGCTCGGCTACCTCACCCTCGGCCAGCCGCTGACCACGCTGTCCGGCGGTGAGCGGCAGCGGCTGAAGCTGGCCGTGCACATGGCCGGCAAGGGCGGCGTCTACGTCCTCGACGAGCCCACCACCGGCCTCCACCTCGCCGACGTCGAGCAGTTGCTCGGCCTGCTCGACCGGCTGGTGGACTCCGGCAAGTCGGTCATCGTGATCGAGCACCACCAGGCGGTCATGGCGCACGCCGACTGGATCGTCGACCTCGGGCCCGGTGCCGGACACGACGGCGGCCGGATCGTCTTCGAGGGCACCCCCGCCGACCTCGTCGCCGCTCGCTCCACCCTCACCGGCGAGCATCTCGCGGCCTACGTCGGCGCCTGACCGGGCCCGGCACCGGAACACCGTCCGTCCGTCCGCCGCAGCGGCCTCGCGGGCGGCGGCGGTCCGCGTCCGGTCCGCGTCCGGTCCGCGTCCGTCCGAATCCGTACGCGTCCGGTCCGCGCCCGGGTTTGCGCGGCCGGAACGGGGTCATCAGGATGCCTGGAGCGTCCTGCCGGCGTCTCCCAGGTGCGCGTCGGGTGAGGGGTGTTGGGTCTGTCCGGGTTCGTGCGGGAGGAAACCGCCGGTCGAACGCAGCCGCCGGGCGGCTCCCCGCAATCGGCGGCCGCGCCGCCCGCGGCCGCCGACGGGAGCGGACGGCAGCGGGACGCGTTCTTCGACAACGCCAAGTACCTCGCGATCGTGCTCGTCGCGATCGGGCACGCCTGGGAGCCGCTGCGGCACGGCAGCCGGACCGTCACCGCGCTCTACACCGTCGTCTACGCCTTCCACATGCCGGCGTTCATCGTCATCTCGGGCTACTTCTCGCGGACCTTCGACGCGTCCCCCGCGCGGATCAAGCGCCTGGTCACCTCGGTGGCCGTTCCGTACGTCGTCTTCGAGGTGGCGTACACCCTCTTCACACGGTGGTCCGACCACGCCCCCGACCGTCCGGTCACCCTGCTGGAGCCCCTGTACCTGACGTGGTTCCTTGCGGCGCTGTTCGTCTGGCGGCTGACCACTCCCGTCTGGCGGGCGGTGCGGTGGCCGCTGCCGCTCGCGCTCGCCGTCGCGATGCTGGCCACCCTCTCGCCGTCCATCGGCGAGGACCTCGACCTGCAGCGCACCCTGCAGTTCCTGCCGTACTTCGTGCTCGGCCTGTGCCTGCGGCCGGAGCACTTCCGCCGGGTGCGGCGGTGGCGGACGCGTCTGCTCGCCCTCCCGGTGTTCGTCTGCACCCTCGCCGTGGTGTACCTGATGACCCCGAGGTGGGACTACGCCTGGCTGTTCCACCGCGACAGCGCCGAGGAACTGGGCGCTCCCGCCTGGCAAGGCCCGGTGATGACGCTGGCGGTCTTCGGCTGCTCGACGGTGCTCGTCGCCTGCTTCCTGTCCTGGGTGCCGGGCCGCCGGACGTGGTTCACCGCACTGGGCGCCGCCACGCTCTACGGCTACCTGCTGCACGGCTTCGTCGTACAGAGCTCCAAGCCCTGGGGCTGGTACGCGCCGGCCTGGATTCACCGGCCGGTGGGCGCGGTAGTGGTGACCCTGACGGCCGCCGGGATCGTCACGCTCCTGTGCACCCCGCCGGTACGGCGCCTGTTCCGCTTCGCGGTGGAACCCCGGATGGACTGGGCGTTCCGCCGCCCCCGCCAGGCCGCCGCCCGCGTCCCGGCGCAGGCTCAGGCCGCCCCGGGCGAGAGCTGAGCAGGCCTCGGCGGCTCAGCTCAGTCGCAGGTGCATGAGGGTCAGGTCGAGCCATCGGCCGAACTTGGTGCCGACCTCCGGCACCGTGCCGGCGTGCCGGAACCCGAACCGTTCGTGCAGCCGGATCGAGGCCGTGTTCCCGGCCTCGATCCCGGCGATCACGACATGGTGACCGGCCTCGCGGGCCGCGGCGACGACGGCACCGAGGAGCGCCGACCCGATGCCGAGCCCCTGCCGGTCCTCGCGGACGTAGACCGAGTCCTCCACGGTGTGCCGGTAGCCGTCCAGCTGCCGCCAAGGGCCGAAGACCGCGAACCCGGCCACCTCGCCCGCCACCTCGGCGACGAACGCCGAGCCGCGCTCCAGGTGGGCGGCGAGCCAGGCGGCGCCCTCGGCGGGGGAGAGCGGGGTCAGTGTCCACAGGGCCGTCGAGTGCTCGACGGCGTGGTTGCGGATCACGCGGACGGCCTCGGCGTCGTCCGGCCGGGCGGGGCGCACGGTCGCCGCCAGCTGCCTCTCATATAGTGGATTCATGTCCAACATAGTAGATCCTCTGGTCGAGCAGATCGCCGCCCGCGTCCGCGTCGAGCGGGAACGCCGCCGGTGGACGCTGGCCCAGCTGGCCGACGCCTCCGGGGTCTCCCAGGCGATGATCAGCCGGATCGAGCGCGGCGAGTCCAGCCCCACCGCCGTCGTCCTCGGCAAGCTGTCGGCCGCCTTCCAGCTCAGCGTCGCCTCCCTGCTCGCGCTTGCCGAGGGCGCGCAGGACGGCGCGGTAGGCGGGGAGGGCGGAGAAGGCGGGGAAGGGGCGCACGACGAGTCGGGCGTGCGCCGCCGGGCCGACGCGGCCGAGTGGCGCGACCCCGCCACCGGCTACCGGCGCCGCCAGATCACCGGCCCCGGCTTCCCCGCCGAGATCGCCGAGATCAGCCTCCCCGCCGGGGCCCGCGTGCCCTACCCGGCCGCGGCCTTCGCGTTCGTACGGCAGGTCGTCTGGGTCCTCGACGGCCGCCTGACCTTCCACGACGGCGACACGGTGCACGAGCTCCACGTCGGCGACACCATCGAACTCGGCGAGCCCGCCGAGCGCGTGTTCGCCAACACCACCGACACCGCCTGCCGGTACGCCGTCGTCCTCGCCCGCGACACCCGGCCGTGACCCGCCCCGTCGAGGGACACCCTGGAGTCGAGGGGCGCCCCGGAAGGGACTCCGGCAGACGCCCGGACCACGGCGGAGGGCCCGGGCCGGGGCACGGCCCACGTACGCCGTGCCCCGGCCCGAGAGCCGCGCCCGCCGCGGGCGCCGGTTCAGGCCGGCGTCAGCGCCGGCTCGCCGGTCTCGCCGGGGTAGCGGACGCCGATGCGCTCCCGGAGCGCGTCGAGCGTGCGCATGACGGCGAGCGTGCCGTCCAGGGGCACCATCGGTGACTCGGTCTCACCGGCCCGCACGGCGCGCATGACCTCCAGGGCCTCATGGCGGAAGCTGTCGACACGGCCGTCGGCCGGATCGGCGGTGAACTCCTCCGACGTGTGACCGTCGCGGTGCAGCACGAAGCGGTCGGCGTGGAAGAAGGAGTGCGGCAGCTCGATCCGGCCGCGTGAACCGGTCACCGACGCGGTCCTCGGCGAGTCGCCGACGATCGAGCAGTGCAGCAGCGCCTGCGCGCCGCTGTCCCATGACAGCAGGGCGCTCGTCTGCAGGTCCACGCCCTCCGCCGACCGCACCGCCCGCGCCGTCAGGTCCGACGGCTCGCCCAGCAGCAACTGCGCGAACGACACCGGGTAGACGCCCAGGTCGAGCAGCGCGCCGCCGCCCTGCGCCGGGTCACGCAGCCGGTGCGACGGCGAGAAGGGCCCGCTGATGCCGAAGTCGGCCTGTACCGCGCGCACTTCGCCGATCGCCCCGTCCTTCACCAGCTCCGCGACGCGGCGGATCACGGGGTTGCAGTACATCCACATGGCCTCCATCAGGAAGCTTCCGCTCTGCCGCGCCAGCGCGACCAGTTCCTCGGCCTCGCGCAGGTTCAGGGTGAACGGCTTCTCGCACAGCACGTTCCGCCCCGCCTCCAGGCACACCCCGGCGGCGGCCCGGTGCGCCGAGTGCGGGGTGGCGACGTAGACGACATCGATGTCGGCGTCCTGGGCGAGAGCGTCCCAGTCGCCGTAGGCACGCGGTATGCCGAACCGCTCCGCGAAGATCCGGGCCGACTCTGCGCTGCGCGAGGCCACGGCCACGACCTCGGCGTCCGGCAGGTCCACCAGATCGGCGGTGAACGCCGCAGCGATCCCCCCGGTCGCCAGAATGCCCCACCGCACGGGTTCCCCGGCCATGCCCACCCCTTGTCCTGTACCTCGGCCACCTCGACTGTGATCGCGAGGATATCCGGGCGGACGGTCTACGGGCAGTGCGGGCAGTGTCGACGGGGAGGGCCTCAACCGCTTCTCGCGGCTCCTGATTGCGCGGTGCGCAGCTCCCGGCTGCTTCCCCGCGTCTGTTCGGGTCCCTCCCCGTCCCCTCAAGGAGATCATCGCGGCGCCGTTGCCCGACAGGGCCGTCCGGCCCGGCGTACGAGGGCCGGAAGGCCCCGCGGACGGCGGCCCGATGGCCCGACTGTTCGCCGGCCCGGCCCGGCCCGGCCCGGCCCGGTCACAGGAGGCTGCTCCAGTAGGACCAGAACCGGGTCAGGAACAGCGTCGCGATCAGGCCGTACCAGGCGATCAGCAGCATCCAGTGCGTCTCCAGGACCAGGCGCAGCGCACCGCGGCCGCGGGCCGGCACGGGAATGACGCCGTGGCGGAGATTGTGCAGGGTCACGTACCAGAACAGCGCGATGGTCACCGCCCACACCACGGCGCAGTACGGGCAGATCCGGTTCAGCTCGAACAGCGATACCCGCATCAGCCAGTGCACGAACACCACCGCGGTCAGCGCCCCGGCGTTCAGCGTCAGCCACAGCCAACGGCTCAGCCGCGTTCCCGCCAGCACGGCCACACCGAGCACGGCGACCACGGCGAACGCGCTCAGCCCCAGCAGCATGTTGGGGAAACCGAACAGATTGCCCTGCGGGCTGGACATGGCGCTGCCGCAGCCCACCACCGGGCTCACGTCGCACAGCGGCTGGTAGGCCGGGTCCTTCAGCACGCGCCAGTCGATGACGGTGAGCTGGAAGGAGGCGAACCAGCCGACCAGACCGGTGACGGACATCAGCAGGCCCGTACGCCTGCCGGACCGGGGTGGGGCGGGCGCGTCGGCGGCGAGCACGGGCGCTCCTTTCTTGTCGGGATTCCTGCCGGGATTCATGCACGGGAGTCTCGCCGGGAGCCGCGCGCTCGTGACGGGCACGCGGGGCCGTCCGGTGCCGCGGCCGGTCCGCCCGGCCGGGCCCTTCCGCGAGACGCCCGGACGCTAGCGGGCCGCCCGGCCTGGGCGCCTGGGCCGAACGCCCCCGCACGCAGCGCCGTTGGGCCCCTCCCCGGGCGGTCGTCCGGGGACCGCCGGCCGCACCGGCAGGGACTGTCCGGCCCAGGTGCCGGCCTCCACGGCACGACGATGCTGGGTCCCGGCCGGCCGGAAGGCGTCCGGCTGTCCGGCTCTCGTCTTCTCGTGCCCAGGGCCGGGCAGTCACAGCGTCTCCGGACCGGTCGCCGTCCGGTTCCGCCGTCTCCGCCGGACGAACCATCCGCCACGTCCCGGCGCACGCGGCCGGTGCGGGCCGGCCGCCGGTCCCACCGGCCGCGCCGGGGACGTGGCGGACCGGCATCCCGCCGCGTGTCGACAGACGGGGGTGATGGGCGCTGCGACCGGCCACGCGCGGTCTCACCGCGACCGGCGGATCCGGTGTCGAAAGCAGCGCTCCCGGGTACGCGGCCGCAAAGGCGGCGCTCCGCCCGCCCGGCGGGCGGAGCCCGGCCCCTGGTGACGGACGGAGTGCCTGCCATGACCGACGCACGCCAAGGAACCGTGGTCGTCGGAGTCGACGACTCCTCGCACACCTGGGTCGCCGCCGAGTGGGCGGCCCACGAGGCGCAACTGCGCCATGGCGTGCTCCGGCTCGTGCACGCCGCCGGGCCCGGCACGGAACTCGGCGGTGCCAAGACGGGGGCGGGGCTCACCGAGCAGGTCCTCCAGGGCGCCACCGGGCTGCTGGACCTCACCCGGGAACGCCTCGCCACCAGCCGCCCGGACCTGCAGATCGACACCGTCCTGTCGCAGGACACCCCGGCCGAGGCCATCCTCGCCGCCGCCGGGGACGCCGACCTGATCGTGGTCGGCACCCGCGGGCGCGGCGGCTTCGCCGGGCTGCTGCTCGGCTCGGTGAGCCTGAAAGTGGCCGCCCACGCGGACCGGCCGGTGGTCGTCGTGCGCGGAGGCAGGGACCGGCCCCTGCACGAGGGCATCGTGGTCGGCGTCCGGGACGACCGGGACGAGGAGGCCGTCCGGTTCGCCCTCGTCGAGGCGGAGCTGCGCGCGGTCGGTGTCCGGCTGGTGCACGCCTGGACGCCGCTCGGCCAGGCCGGGCTGATGGTGCCGCAGGTCGACCGCATCGACGAGGAGCGGCAGGCCCACGCCCAACTGCTGAACCACGTCGCCCGGCCCGTCGCCGACCACCCGAAGGTGCACGTCGACACGGAGCTGACCGTCGACACGCCGGCGGGCGCGCTGGTGGAGGCGTCACGGCGGGCGGGGCTCGTGGTGGTGCCGCGGCATCCGGCCGAGGGCCGGCTCGGTCTGCACCTGGGTTCGGTGGTCCACGCGGTCCTGCACCACGCCGCCTGCCCCGTGGTCGTCGTCCCCACGGACCGACGCCATACGGAGCCGCAGGCCCACCCCGCGTGACTCCCCGGCCGGCGCGGCATGACGGCGAAGCCGTCGCCGCCCGCGCCGTCGTCCGGTCGATCGCCGCCGCCTGGTCGGCCGCCGTCGT